>JANOPP010000256.1:0-45542 GCA_031421915.1 Myxococcales bacterium
TGAAACACGACTACGTCGAGTATCACCGTTCGTCGCAGTGAACTAGCGTAGCCTATCGACCGATGAAGCTCGTCGTGTTCGCCATGGGGCTCGTACTTGGCTGCGGATCGAAGAAGGAGCCGGCCGGTGATCCGGCGCCGATGGTGCGGCCGTCGGTCACCGACCCGATCGGATTCTGCGAGCGTGCCCGGATCATGATGACGGGGCGGGTGAAGTGCTTCCCCGAGGACACGTCGATCAAGATGGGTCTCGAAGAGATTGCCGACCTCATCACGAAGGCGCCGTCGGAAGCCGAGCCGCGCCGCAAGGTCGCGGCGACCTGCGCGACCATGCTCGATGGAATGATGCGTGCACAGCAGCCGAAGAACTGTCCGCTCGACGTCACCGACGAGGAGCGCGCCGAGCTGGACGCGTTCCTCGCTGCCTGGAACCGTGATCGCAAGGCCGCGCCGCCGTGACCGCGGCTACTTGATCTTGGACATCAAGTAAACCTGCGACCAGTTCGCAGGCGTGTCCTTGGCCGGATCGAGCTTGACCCGCATGGCGTTGCCGTTGGCGTGGTCCCGCACCAGGTAGACCCCCCAGCCGAACGCGAGCTTGTCGGTGCTCTTGTAGAACACGAACGCGAGCAGCGTCGAGTAGTCGACCTTGGTCCAGCGATCGCGATTCCAGACCCAGTCGGTGTGGCGCTCCCAGCTCGGACCGGGGATCGTGATCTTCAGGGCTGGATACTTCGGGCTGACCGTCGCCCACGCGTTCTTGACGTACGTGCGCATCGTCTCCTTGTCCTTACCCGCGTAGCCGTCGGTCGGCGGCACGTTCTTGATCGCCACCTGGTCCTTCGCACCTTCGACCCGCGCCTCGATCGCCGCGACGCGTGCGCGCGCCTTCGCGACGAACGAGGTATCGGTCCCGGGAAACCACGGCGCGATGATGTCGAACTTGTCGAGGAACACCTTCGAGCGATTCGCATAGGCGAGGCCGTGAATGAACACATCGATGTTCGACTTCTCGTTGCCCGGTTTTGTGCTCGACTCCGCCTCCTTCAGGTACTGCTCCGTCTTCGGCGGGAGGAACCCGGTGAGGTAATCGCCGAGCCGACTGCGCGAGTCGCGCAGCTCGCCGCGGAGTCGGCCGACCTCCTCGACCATCTTCTTGGCGGCCGCGCTGGTCGCGACCTTGCCGTCGTACTTGGCGACCAGGGCGAGTCCGTCCTTCTCGACCTGGCCCCAGAGCTCGAGGCCTTCGATCTCGAGTGTGTCGCCGAGCAAACTACGTACGTCGACGAGCTTCGCGGTGACCGCCTGAATGGTGTCGACGTCGTGTTCGAGACCGGCCTCGAGGACCACGGTATCGGCGGCGGCTGCTTGGTCGGAGGCCGTGTTGGCACTGCGGCGCGTCGCGAGCTCTCCCCGGGCTGCCTTGATCCGCGCGAGCAGCTCGTCGACCTCGGCGTCGCCGGGAGGCAGTCCCTGCGCCAAGCGCTCTGCCTTGTCCAGGCGGGTCGTCGCGGTGTCGGCCGCACGCTGGGCCTCGCTGGAGCCGGCCGGAGCGTCGCGCGAATTGGACAGCATCGACTCCGCGGACTTGAGCGACGAGCGGGCCCGGACCAGTTGGCCCCGGAGCTCCTTGGGAACCTCGGCGCTCGCGATCGAGGCAGCGGCGACCAGTGCGAGACACGACGTGATGAAATCCGAGACCGACATGGAGCGTTCCTTTCGAAGGGAATGGTCATCGTGACGGTAGGGGGGGCTCAGCGGATCTCACCCTCCTCTTACCGCGGGGGTCTCGTCGTCGAGGCTGTGAGAGGATGGTGAGGTCTACATGCGCGCGTTCGTTCGGTTTCTGACCCCGCGAGGGCCGATCGATCTCGGCCCCGGGGACATGATCGGTCGGCTCCCGTCGGCCGCCCTCTGCATCGACGATCCACGGATCTCCGAAGCGCACGCGCTGATCAGCCTGCGGCGCGGGAGCCTGTGCCTGCTGTCGCTGCGCCGCATGGTCGCGGTGGCAGGGACGCCGACCGCCGAGGTCACGCTGGAGCACGGGCAGGTCATCGAGCTGGCCGACGAGCTCACCCTGGTGGTCGACGAGGTCCACGCGCCGACCGACGTGCTCGCGCTGCGCGGTCCGGCGCTCGGTCAGCGGATGCTGGCCCAGGTCACCAGTGTGAGCGCAGGTCCACCGCTGTCCGTGGTCGGTCGCTTCGTTCCCGGGGCGGACGCGCACCTGTGGTCCGCCGGTGCGACGTGGCGGCTGCGCACCGATGGAGGCTCGGATCGCGATGTCCATGTCGGCGATTCGTTCCTGGTCGGCGACTCGCGGCTCGAGCTGTGCTCGGTCCGTCTCGATACGGCGAGCCCAGCTACGACGCAGCACGGTGGTGGCGTGCATACGCCGCTGCGCGTGGTCGCGCACTACGACACGGTCGAGGTGCATCGCGCGGGCCGACCGCCCGTGACCATCGGTGGTCAGAGTGCGCGGATGCTGAGCGAGCTGATCGCGTGCGGAGGCCCCGTCGCGTGGGAATCGGCTGCTCGCGAGATCTGGACCGACAATGCCGAGACGCACGAGCTCCGCCATCGCTGGGACGTGACGCTCTGGCGGTTGCGGCGACGTCTGCGGGATGCCAACGTGCGAGCGGATCTCCTGGTCGCGGATCGCTCGGGGCAGGTGCAGCTGATCCTGTATCCCCACGACGTCGTCGAGGATCGAACGTAGTGACGCACCGGCCGATCGGCGGATCGGACGCGGGTTGGAGCTCGCGCGGTGCGGACGCTGATCCCGGCGAGGCCACGGATGCCAGCGTTCCTGACGACCATCCGTTTCGCGCGCGCGAACACGAACGCTACGACCAGCTCGACGTGCTCGGTGTCGGGGGGATGGGGACGGTCTACGCGGCGCAGGACCGGCGGCTCGGTCGCGAGGTCGCGCTCAAGGTGTTCGCCGACGACGATCTCGGCGCGGACGATCGAGGTGCTCGCGAGGCGCAGATCACTGCACGCCTCGAACATCCAGGCATCGTGCCGGTGCACGACGCGGGCGTCGGTCCCGATGGTCGGCTGTTCTACACGATGCGACTCGTGCGCGGTCGCTCGCTGGTCGTCGCGCTCGGCGACGCCCGCGACCTTCCGGATCGGCTGGCGCTGCTCCGCCACCTGCTCGCCGCGATCCATGCGGTCGCATTTGCGCACGCGCGCGGTGTGATCCACCGCGACCTGAAGCCCGCGAACATCATGGTCGGCGAGCACGGCGAGACCGTCGTGGTGGACTGGGGCGTCGCCGTCGATCGCGATGGTCCGCCGGCACGCATCGGTGCCGGGACGCCCGCGTATATGAGCCCGGAGCAAGCAGGGGGACAGCCCGCGACCACGACCGATGATGTCTGGTCGCTCGGAGCGATCCTCTACGAGCTGCTACGAGGTCAAGCGTTGGTGCGGACGACGCCGAGCGCCGAGCATCTTCTCGCGTTGCGACGGACGCGGGTGCCCGTGGAGCTGATCGCGATCGTCGACAAGGCCCTCGCGGTTCGCCCCGAGGCACGATTCGCCGATGCCGGTGCGTTCGCCGTCGACCTCGAGGCGTATCTCGATGGACGTCGCGTCGGTGCTCACGCGTACTCGTCGCTCGAGTTGCTCACGCGTCTGGCGCGGCTGTGGCGGGTCCCGCTGCTGGTCGGGGGCATCGGTCTCATCGCCGTCGCCGTCGTGTTCGGACTGACGTGGCGACGCGTGCTCGGAGAGCGAGGACGTGCCGTCGCGGCGGAGTCGAGCACGCGCCAGGCCTTGCTCAGTGCTCTCGAGAGTCACGCCGCGAATGCGTTCGACGAGGGCTCGCGCCCCGAGGCAGAGCAGCTCGCTGTTCGTGCACTCTCGATCGCGGAGTCACCGACGGCGCGCGGCGTGCTCGCGGCGGGCGGCGCTCGACCGCTGTCCGGCGCGCGGATCGAAGTACCTGGCTGCGTCAAGGTGCTCGCCGAACACGGCGGAAACGTCGTGTGCCTGGATGGCGACGAGCTCAGTGTTCGCGCGCAGTCCGACGGTGCGGCACGGTGGACAACTAGACGACCCACGTCCGCGGCGGTCCTGCTCCACGACGGGCGCGTCGGTGTTCTCGGCGCCACCAACGGCGCCGCGGTGCTTGCGGCAGCCGACGGCACGATCGAGGTCGACGCACCGGAGGTCGTGGCGGCGCGTGAGCTCGCACGGTCTCCCGACGGCAGGTGGCTCGCCGGTGTCACGGCAGCGCACGACATCACCGTGATCGACGTGACCGCCCGCCGCTCGACCGCGATGGGGCGCGTGTGCACACCCGCGAACCTCGACGCGTTCGCGCTCGGTCCAGCGGCGTTGCTCGTCGCATGTAGCGATGCGCGCATCCTGATGCGGACCGTGGGAACCAGTGAGCCGGCTCCCTGGCGTACGTTCGTGATCTCTCCCGCGACCAAGACCGTGACCACGCTCGTGGTGGATCCGCGGGGAGGCCGCGCGGTGATCGGTACCGTCGACGGCACGATCAGGCCGCTCGATCTCGTCGATGGCTCGCTGGGTTCGTCACGTGTCGTCGCTACCGGAGCGATCAAGCGCCTCGACTTTCTCGGCGATCGCATTCTCGTGACGCCGGATCGCGGCGGTGCGATGGTGTGGGATCTCGACCGTGGCCTCGAGGTGCTGCGCATGCCGCGCGGTGATCATCGTCGCTACGTCGTCACGCGCCCCGACGAGATCGTGGGCCTCGGGCGGGGGTTGTGGCGCTGGCGCGTACCCGTCGAGCTGGCGCCGTGGCGGATGACCGCGCCCGCCGGTCTGGGCGGCGCGGCGGTCTCGCCCGATGGGTCGATGCTCGCCGTTGGACGGGGAGACGGCCACGTCACTGTCTGGCGTCGCGCCGACGGTCGCCAGGTGGTCGACCTCGCGCTCACACCACACGTCATCAAGCGCGTCGTGTTCTCGCCAGATGGTCGAACACTCGTCGCGGCCGTCGCCGGTCCCGAGAACGTGTTGTCGATCGACGTGGCGACCTGGGTCGCGACGCCGGTGGTGGCCTCGCTGGCGTCACGACGCGTGGCCTACCTCGGAGATGGCACCCTGATCGCCGCACCCTATGCGGATGGCCTCGACGTGTGGCGCAACGGTGTCCATCAGCGCGTGCTCGGCGAGCTGCGAGTGCGTGACGCCTACGCTGCTCCAAGCTCCGACGTGCTGTGGATCCTGACCCAGGATGATCGCTTGATCCGGTGGCGGTCCGCGGAACACGAGGTCATCGGCACCGCGCCCGGTGCTCGCGGCGTGAGCGCGAGTGGCGACGGCAGCCGCGTTGTCACCAGCTTCGTCGACGGAGCGCGCGTTCTGAGCGTCGCGAGCGGAGCAACGCTGTGGGTGCCGTGCGAGAGCGGCGAGGTCTCCGAGGTGACGCTCACGGTCGATGGTCGCTGGTTGGTGCTCGGCACGGTCACGGGCCTCACCGAGGTGCGTGACGCGTCCACCGGGGCGCTCGTGGCGATCCTGCGCGGTCATCGCGAACGTATGGCCGAGGCGGCGCTCGCACCGGGGGGGCAGCTCGTCACCAGTAGCTGGGACGGCGCGGCGCTTGCCTGGGATCTGAACACCCTCACGACGACCCCGGAGCGGGCGCGCATCGAGTCACTCGGTCGGTGGGGCGACGGCATCGCCGAGATGCCCACGCCGTAGTTGACCCGCGCGGCTCTGCCACGTTACAGCCGGCCATGCTTCGTCGAATGGGCCTCGCCCTGATCCTCGTCCTTGCTGCGTGTGGCTCGAAGAAGGAAGGAGAGGGCGGCGGCGGCGGGAAGTCAAAGAGCGGCAAGGGCGAAGCGACGGGCGACGTCTCGACGCTGTTCACCGGCACGACACCGACGCTGCCCGCGGAGATCGCAAAGGCGACGTTCGACATGCCCGAGGCCGACGTGCTCAAGGCAACCGGCGCCGACTCGACGTACCTGACGTCGAAGACGCACAAGGACGTCTCGTACGACTTCGACTTCACGAAGGAGGAGAAGAAGCTCGAGAAGGTGATCGTCGCCGCGCCGATCGAGCTCGAGCCGACGCTGACGAAGCTGTGGGGCCCGCCGATCAAGAACAACAAGGGCGAGGCGTTCTGGTTCGACCCGGCGACCGGGACGCGCGCGTTCTTGCCCGACTACGCGAAGGGCAAGCGCGTCGCGTTCACGAAGTACGGCTCGCTCGAGACGCTGTTTGGCACCAAGGGCTGGGACCTGGCGATCGCCGCCGGCAAGCCACTGATCGGCGCGACGATCGACGAGCTGAACGCCGCATGGGGCGGCAAGCTGTGCGACTACGATCGCGAGGCCGCCAACATCAAGGCGTCGTTCGAGGAGTACCGCAAGGAAGCGCTCGGGCTCTGGCACGACAAGAAGAAGGCGCTCCGCCTCTGCCTCGCGCTCCCGCGCGGCGTCGAGCAGTACACGCCGCTGGGTGACACGATCACCTTTGGCCGCATGGGCAAGGTCGAGGAGGTCGCGTTCACGTTCCAGAACGGTGGCTCGCCCGTCCTCGCCAAGCAGGCGATCGACTTCTTCGATGCGAAGTTCGGCAAGCCCGTCGAGGTCGCCAACAAGCAGGGCGGCAAGCAGCGCTTCTACTTCAATCCCGAGACCAAGCAGCGCGTGATCGTGATCCTCGGCGAGGAGAGCGTCGTCGCGATCTATGGTCGCTACATCTCGGCCGCCGAGTGGCTCAAGGCGGATGCGCCGGGCGTGATCGCGGTCGCGACCCCGAGTATGCCGGGCGGGACGTTCGAGCAGATCGAGAAGGAAGACCCCGAGCACTTTAACCCGCACGGCGGCCTCGCGGAGCTCGTGTTCCCGGCGTCGGACTGGACCCGCCAGGAGACGGACATCGGCCTCGACATCTACGACAAGGCCAAGAACACGTACGCGTACTCGGTCGTGCTGCACCACACCGACAACGAGGCAGCCGGCGACGAGGTGTTCAAGCTGCTCGAGGCGAAGTTCGGGCCGGCGAAGAAGGACGCGAAGTGGACCGAGACGGACCAGTACTTCAACTTCAAGTCCAAGGACGGCAAGAAGATCGAGACCCGCCGCTCGTCGCAGCAGTGGTGGATCCGCGTCAACAAGTAGCGCTCCCGTCGAGCGCGCTCGTCACTCCTGGAATCACATTCTCCACTCGGGAATCATGGGAACGCGAAGCGCATCGAGACCGAGAACTGGATCCATTCCGAACTGTGTACACAGTGTGTTGCTCAGCGCGGCGCGATCGGCGAGCTCGAATCTCTCCGTCTCGGCGCGACGGAACCGCGTAACTTCGCGATTGACGATCGTGATCTTTCCATCGGCGGTGAACGCGCGGCACATCAAGCGGTGCGTGAAGTGCGAGCTCGGATGGGTCGCCGTGAAGTGGTTCGCCATCTCGAAGTCGATCGGATAGTCGCGGGTCAGCGGGCTGATCCACGCGTTGGTGGTCTTCTCCGGCGTGCGGACCTCGAGCACGTACTCGCCGCCGTCGCGCAGCATGCGGAACTGATCGGTGCCGTGGGAGACCGGTGTGCCGTCGACCGGTACCGGGACGCGCGGCGTGAGACCGCCGAAGCCCGGGTCCACCACGAACGTGCCTTCGGTCAGCGTGACGGTGAGGAGCATGTGCGTGCGGGGTGCGGCAGACTTGTCGGCGATCATCGTGACGCGCGCGCTGTGCGGAACCAGCGAGAAGCCGAGCTGCTCGAGCACCGCGGCGAACAGCGTCGAGTGCTCGTAGCAGTAGCCACCGCGCCGCCGTCGGATCAACTTGTCCTGCAGGCTCGCGAGATCGAGGCGGGGAGGACGCCCGAGGAGGACGTCGAGGTTCTCGAACGGAATCGCGACGACGTGGCGATCGAGAAGTCCTGCGAGCGTGGCGAAGTCCTGGGTGAGCGGTCCGCTCCAGCCGATGCGGGCGAGGTAGGCGTCGAGGTCGAGTGTCATTCGAATCCCACGCTGAGGAGAATCCCGGAGAACAGCTCCTTGCTCTCGGTGGCGCGGACGGCTGCGAGCACGAGCACCCCGAGGCTCTGGACCAGCGCGCGGATCTCCGGGTTGGTCACCTCCTTCGCGAGCCACCTCGACATCGTCTGCTGGCGCTCGGCGGGATTCGCGTTCTCCGCACCGGAGCGGTGGTGCGCGTCGCACACGAGCTGCATCGCCGCCGCTGCGGTCTGCGGCTCGCTCCTGGTGCCGCACCCGATGCCGATAAGGGCGAAGGTCAGGATCCGTGAGACGGCTCGCATGCGCGCATCGTACTGCGCGTGCTACTCCCCGGGGGCTGTGTTGCGCCCCGGCCTCCACCTGAGCGATCGGGTGACGTTCCCCGAGAACCTCCCGATCACGGCCCGGGTCATCGACATCGCGAATGCGGTCGACGAGCACCAGGTCGTGATCGTCGCGGGCGAGACCGGCTCGGGAAAGACCACGCAGCTGCCCAAGATCTGTCTGGCGATGGGCCGGGCGGCGCACGGGTATGTCGGGTGCACGCAGCCGCGCCGGATCGCGGCGACGAGCGTGGCGGCGCGCGTGGCGGACGAGCTCCACACCGAGCTCGGAGACGTCGTCGGTTACAAGGTTCGGTTCAACGACCGGGTCAAGAAGACCTCGTACGTGAAGTTCATGACGGACGGCATTCTGCTCGCCGAGCTCCAGGGCGACCCGATGCTGCGCGCGTACAGCACGATCATCGTCGACGAGGCGCACGAGCGAAGCCTCAACATCGACTTTCTCCTCGGCGTGCTGAAGCAGCTGTTGCCGCGCCGACCGGAGCTGCGCGTGATCGTGAGCTCGGCGACGCTCGAGACCGAGCGGTTCTCGAAGTTCTTCGGCAATGCGCCGGTGCTCGAGGTCTCGGGACGCACGTACCCGGTCGACGTCCTGTACCGGCCGCCGCGCGAGGACGAGACCGACCTCGCCGACGCCGTGGCGAACACGGTCAACGAGATCACCGAGCTCGATCCGCGCAACGACGTGCTGGTGTTCCTGCCCGGCGAGCGCGAGATCCGCGAGGCGATGGTCGAGCTCGAGCAGCGCGCGTTGCCGCACACGGAGCTGTTGCCGCTGTACGCCCGGCTGTCGACGGCGGAGCAGCAGCGCGTGTTCCAGACGATGGCGAAGCGCCGCGTGGTGCTCGCGACCAACGTCGCCGAGACCTCGCTCACGATCCCGGGCATCGTCTACGTCGTCGACGCAGGTGTAGCGCGCGTGAATCGCTACAGCGTGCGGACCGGCGTGACGCAGCTCCTCGTCGAGCCAGTCTCGAGGGCGAGCGCCGATCAGCGCAAGGGGCGGTGCGGGCGCACCGAGAGTGGCGTGTGCTTCCGCCTCTACGAGGAGCAGGACTACAACTCGCGCCCCGCGCACACCGATCCCGAGATCAAGCGCGTCGGGCTCGCCGCGGTGATCCTGCGCATGAAGGCGCTGCGGCTCGGAGACATCTCGAGCTTTCCGTTCCTCGATCCGCCGCAGAAGCGATCGATCGACGAAGGGTATCGGGTTCTCGAGGAGCTCGGCGCGCTCGATGACAACAGCCGGCTGACGGAGCTCGGCGAGCAGCTCGGTCGGTTGCCGATCGATCCGCGGCTCGGGCGGATGGTTCTCGGTGGCCGCGAGGAGGGCGCGCTGCGCGAGGTGGTGATCATCGCGGCCGCACTCGGGTTGCAGGATCCGCGCGATCGCCCGCATGCGGCGATGCAGCGCGCCGACGAGGCCCACCGGAAGTTCAGGGACGAGGGCAGCGACTTCGCGAGCATCCTCAAGCTGTGGACGTTCTGGCAGGAAGCAAAGGCACGCAGCACCAAGAACCAGCTCTACAAGCTGTGCCGCGAGAACTTCCTGAACTTCAATCGCATGCGCGAGTGGGAGGACATCTACCAGCAGCTCGTCCGCGTCATGCGCGAGCTCGAGTTCGAGCCCAACGACACGCCGGCCAACAACGAGAAGATCCACCGGGCGCTGCTTCCCGGCCTGCTCAGCAAGATCGGTATGTGGAACGTCGAGACCCGTATCTTCGTCGGTGCGCGCCAGACGAAGTTCCAGATTCATCCGTCGTCAGGACTCGCCCGCAAGCCGCCGCAGTGGGTGATGGCCGCCGAGCTGGTCGAGACCTCGCAGCTGTTCGCGCGCTCGGTCGCCAAGATCGATCCCGAATGGATCGAGCGCGCAGCGGGTGCGCTGTGCAAGCGTAGCCACGGCGACCCGCACTGGGAGATGAAGGCGGGGCAGGTCGTGGCGAAGGAGCAAGTGACGCTCTACGGGCTGCCGATCGTGACGAGCCGCAAGGTCTCGTACGCGCCGTTCGATCAGCCGCTGTGCCGCGAGATGTTCATCACGCATGCGCTCGTCCGTCACGAGTACGTGACGAAGGGCCCATTCATGGAGCACAACCGCCGCCTCCTCGACGAGGTGCAGCACCTGCGCGACAAGGCGCGCAAGAGCAACATGCTCGCGGACGAGTACTCGCTGTGGATGTTCTTCGACAAGCGCATCCCCGACAGCGTGTTCAGCGGCAAGACGTTCGAGACCTGGCGCCGCGAGGCCGAGGCCCGCGACCCGACGATCCTCCACCTCTCACGCGCGGACATTCTTCTCGACGAGGCGCACGAGCTGTCTCCCGAACGCTACCCTGACGTGATCACGGTGCGAGGCGCGACGCTGCCCCTCACGTATCGCTTCGATCCGGGTGAAGACGATGACGGCATCACTGCCCACGTACCGCTCGCGCTGTTGCCGCAGCTCGATCCCGCGGTCCTTGCATGGACGATCCCCGGCTGGCACGCGGCCAAGCTCGAGGCGTTGCTCGACTCCCTGCCCAAGCCGCTGCGCAAGGCGCTCGCGCCTCTCGACGAGCTCGCGCTCGCGCTCGCGGTGTCGGTGCGGCCGTTCGACGGCCCGATGCTGCCCGCGCTCGAGAAGGCGATCTACGAGCGCGCCGGCCAGCGCGTGCCGCGTGAGGCCTGGGATCTCCGCGCGCTCCCCGCGTATCTCGGCTTCTCGTTCCGGGTGATCGACGCCAACGACAAGGTGCTCGCGCAGAGTCGCGATCTCGAGGATCTTCAGCGCACGCTCGGACATCGCGCCGCCGCGATGTGGGCCACCGCTCCTCGAGCGCAGCACGAGCGGACGGGTCTCAAGACGTTCGACCTCGACGCGCTGCCGCAGTCGGTGACGATCGATGTCGGTGGCCGGAGGATGCTCGCGTACCCAGCACTCGTCGAGACCGAGCTTGCCGTCGACGTGCGCTTGCTCGAGTCCGCTGCCGCCGCCAACACGGCCACGCGCGCCGGTCTGCGCCGCCTGTTTCTGTTCGAGCAGAAGACGACGCTCAAGAAGCTCGAGGCGCCAATGCCCGCGACGCTCGCGCCTGCGATGCGACAGCACATCGTCGTGCGCGCACTCGATGAAGCGTTCGGCTTGATGGAGCCGGATGCGTTCCCGCGCACGAAGGCAGCCTTCGCCGAGCGCCTCGTCGCAGGCCGCGGCCTGTTGCCCGACGTGCTCGGCAACCTCGTGCGCGCCGTGATCGAGCTCATCACCGAGCACGACAAGGTGCGCGCGCAGCTCAAGATCCTCGCGAGTCGCCCCGGTCCAACGCGCGCGGCCGTCGAGGACATCGAGAGCCAGCTGCGTCGCCTCGTACCGCCGGACCTCGTGCGCGTCACCGCGTTCGGTCGGCTCGCGCACGTCACGCGCTACCTCAAGGCGCTCGTCGTTCGGATGCAGCGCCTTTCGCACGATCCACTGAAGGATCAGCAGAAGGCGGCGCAGGTCACGCCGTTCTGGCAGAGCTACGTCAAGAGGCGCGACGAGCTCGACGCCAGGGGGCAGCTGACTCCCGAGATCGAAGAGCTCGGCTGGCTCCTCGAGGAGTTCCGCGTGCAGACGTTCGCGCCCGAGTTGAAGACGGCAGTGCCGGTGTCGGCGCAGCGCCTGAAGGACTTCTGGTTGCGGCTAGGCTGGGGTGCTTGAGTCGTCGCGACAACCTCGACCGGTGCGCAACGTGCCGGATGCACTCGACGCTGTGCATCTGTGCGCTGCTACCGCAGCTCGTGACCCGAACGCGGCTCGCGCTGATGGTCCACTACCGAGAGCTTCGCAAGCCCACGAACACCGGCCAGCTCGCGACGCAGTGCTTGCCGAACAGCACGATCGAGATCATCGGCGAGGAGGATCATCGCGCAGCGCTGCCTCGGATCGAGGACCACGAGGTCCCGCTGCTGCTGTATCCCGCTGACGACGCCGTTCCGCTCGCGGCGTATGCCGACCACGCGTCTCCGATCGTCCTGATCGTTCCCGATGGCTCGTGGCGCCAGGCACACAAGATGCGAAAGCGGATTCCCGGTCTCGCGGAGCTTCCATGCGTGACCCTGCCCGAGGGAGCTCCAACGGAGTACCGCCTTCGCGCCGAGCCTCATCCGGGTGGTCTCGCGACATTCGAGGCGATCGCTCGCGCGCTGCGTATCCTCGACAGCGAGGCTGGCGCTGCCACCGAGGCTGCGCTCATGGACCTGTTCCGGATCATGGTCGACCGCACGCTGTGGCTGCGCGGTCGCCTCGCCGACGAGGGCGTCACCGGCGGCGTCCCCGCTGCTGCCCGCGAGCAGGATCCACGCAGCACGCCCGCGGCCCGCCGTTCAGGCTAGCTACTGCTGCGCGATCCAGCGCGTGATGTCGAACGTCGAGACCACACCGACGAGCGCGCGGTTTCCATCGACGACGAGCAGGTGGTGGATACTCTCGGCAGCCATCAACGTGGCGGCGCGTGCGAGCGTGGCGTCGGCCGGGATGGTCATCGCGTTCGGCATCATCACCTCGCGCGCTGTGTTCCGCCCGTCGTCCCGACACTCGAGGAGATCGAGCTTGGTGATGATGCCGGTCGGTCGCCCGAGATCGTCGACGATCGGCACGCACCCGATGTGATGATGGGTCATCAGCTCGATCACCGTCTCGAGCGGCGCGTCGGGCCGTGCGGACACGGTGGCGCGGGTCATGATGTCGGTGATCGGTACGGTCTCGGTGTTCACGACGGGCATGAGGTGGTTGGCAGCAATCAGCGGGCCACTCTCCCGGACGTTTCGCAGGCCCGTGCGCGCAAATTCTGTCGTGTTCGATGCACGTGCGCGCAAGTTCGGCGCGAAGGCCGGGCCAGTGACCTCCTCCAGGGTGGCGCGTGGCGTGCTTGAGAACGTGCCATGCGGTCTCGAGGTCTGGTGTGGCTGGTCATGACCAGCTTGTGGGCCTCGCCCACGGTCGCGCGTCCCGAGGATCCGACGCGACACGCTTGATCCGAGCTGCTTTACAGTGTAAAGTAGGCTCCATGATGGCGTCGATGTTCGTGGCGGCGGCGGGGGGCGTCCTGACATGGACCCTGCTCGAGTACGTCATCCATCGCTGGATGGGCCACGACCGGCGGTTTCGTCGGACCCCTTTCGGCGTCGAGCACATTCGCCACCACATCGAAGGCGACTACTTCGCACCCACGTGGAAGAAGCTGATCGCCGCGGCGATCTTCATCGCGGTCCTGAGCCCACCGGCGATCCTGGTTGCCGGCGTCCCGCTCGGCCTGGTCTACGTCGGCGGGCTGATCTCGTTCTACGGCGTCTACGAATGGCACCATCGCCGCGATCACACGCACCCCGGCGTCGGACCGTATGGCCGGTGGGCGCGGCGTCATCACTTCCATCACCACTTCGTCGACGGTCGCACCAACCATGGCGTGACCACGCCGCTGTGGGATCTGGCGTTCGGCACCTACCGCAAGGCCGCGGTGATCAAGGTGCCGCCGAAGCTCGCCATGGCGTGGCTGCTCGATCCGCAGACCAAGACGATTCGCGCCGAGCACGCGGGCACGTACCAGCTCGGCAAGGCGTCGGCACCGCCGGCCGCACTCGACGGCGGCGAGCGCACCGCGCCGCACCCCGCAGGATGAGGGCGACGTCCGCGCCGACGCGCGCTCCCCGACGCAAGCCGTCCACCACGCCTGCGCGTGCACCGACGAATCTCTCGCACGAGGCGATCCGGACAGCAGCGCTCGAGCTGATCGATCGCGATGGTCTCGCGGAGTTCAGCACGCGCAAGCTCGGACGCGTGCTCGGTTGCGAGGCGATGGCGATCTACTGGTACTACGCGAGCAAGGAGCTGCTGCTCGACACGGTGGTCGACTCGATGATGACGGAGGTCGGCAAGGTGGTCGACCCCGACGCTCCAGACTGGGTCGGTGCGCTGCGCGCCGTCGCCGTTGCGTACCGCCAGCTCGCTCACGACCACCCGCGCGCGTTCCCGCTCCTCGCGACCCGACGATTCGCGACCGAGGGGACGTACGCGTTCCTCGAGAAGTTGTTCGAGGTCGCGCGTCGCCACGAGATCGATGACCGCACGGCGGCGAGGTTCTATCGAGTCGTCAGCTCGTACTGCAACGGCTTTGCACTCAACGAGCTGGCAGCGCTACCGGGGCCGAGTACCGCCGCGCTGCGCAAGAGGTTCGAGCGCGTCACCGCGGTCTCCACCTGGCTCGAGCCGCGGTACCTCGACGAGATCTTCCACTTCGGCCTCGAGCTCCAGCTCGCCGCGCTCGCTCGCACCACCGGGCGATGACTCACGAGCGGTACGATCGCAGCAACGAGCGTGCGTGCAACACCTTGTGAGGTACCTCGACGCTCGTGCTCTGGCCGCACCGCTGCTCGCGCCGATCGAGGCGCGCGGCGCAGGTTCGGGGGCATTCGACGTCGCAGGCTGGACGGAAGCGCGTACACGCATCGATCAAGATCCCCAGTGAGTCCTCCTGGTACTCGATCATCTCGAGATGGGCTGTCTCGGGACACGTGATGAGCTTGTGCGCCATACCCGAGGACGCTGCAGCCGCCAGGCCAGCACGGCATGGTGCAAGACCTGCGTCGGGACCCGACGTCGCGCAGGTCGTGCGCGGATTCATCCAGGCACGGCGTAGATTCGTGATGTTCGTACCGCTCGGACCGCGCGGGCAGGGGCCGAGCATGGAGGGTGCCCTCCCCAGCTCCTGCCTCGTGTGCGCCATCGACGACACCGGTGGCGTGACTCCACATCGATGAACGTCGAAGGCGGCCGAGTCATCGATCGTGCACCGCTTCGCCGTCGCTGTCGCCCTCCTGGCACCTCCCACGCTCGCGACGGCGGCGTCCCCGTCTGAGGCCGTCGCGCTGTCGCGCGTGATCTACCTCAACCGCCACGGCGTCACGGTCTCGCCGGGCACCAACGATGCGCGCGTCAACCGCTCGTCGGTCGCGAAGCAGCTCGCGACGATCCCCGCGTGGAACCCGCCCGCGGAGGTGTGGGCCGAGACCGTCACGTGCCTCCGCACGATGTTCGCTCCGTTCACCGTCGAGATCACCGAGGTCGATCCGGGAACCACGCCCCACATCGAAGCGGTGTTCGGTGGCGCGCCGGCGCTGCTCGGTGGTCCGCCGACCGTCGGCGGCGTCGCGCCGCTCTCGAAGACCTGTGGCGTCGTCGAGAACGCGATGGTCTACGCGTTCACCGAGGTCCTGCCGTCCGATGCGCAGGTCGTGTGCGAGACGATGGCGCAGGAGATCGCCCACGCGTACGGTCTCGATCACGCGCTACTGCCCACCGATCCGATGTCGTATCTCGCGTCGACCGAGGCGCGCAGGTTCCGGGACGTGGCTGCTCCATGTGGGGAGACCACGGCGCGCGCGTGCGGGCTCGGTCCGTCGCCGTGCCGGGAGCTCCAGAACTCGTATGCGGTCTTGATCGAACGGCTCGGGGCGTCGGGCTGGGTCCCACCCGAGGAGGAGCCCACTGATCAGGCGACCAGTCCCGAGACGACTCCCGCCGACGAGGTGGTCGGCTGCAACGCGGGCGGTGGCGCCACGAGCGTGGTCGTCGGACTCGGGGCGCTCGTGGGCCTCGTTCGGCGTCGCAAGCGACGCTGGTAGCTACCCCACGGTTACCCCTATCTCCTGCTACTGGTCGGGGCGTCCTCCCCACTAGCACCCGTCACTCCCACGTGCGCGGTCCCTGGGTGGGGACCCGCGGGGGGTGCGGAGGAGATCTGCATGATCACGGCGGGCGCGTTCCATCGCTTCGTTCTCGGGTCGATCGTCATCGCCACTGCGGCTTGCAGCGGCGATCCCGACCCAAACTTCGGCGTCGTGACGTCGAGTGCGATCACCGATCCGCCGACGCCGATCTATTCGAAGTTCGTCACCGACGCCGTCACGGCTGCGGCCGGAACCGCGAACCCGGTGATCGTCCCCGGAACGTGTCCGAGCTCGGCGAAGTGCTACATCGCGCCGCCAAACCCGATGCTCCCACCGGTCAGCCCGCTGCCGATCGGTGCGCCCACCCCGGTCGACAACTACAAGCACGACGTCTACGAGCGGCCGACCCGGCGAGGTAGCGCCGCGAGCACGTATCTGCCGGGCATCGACATCGTGTCGACCCAGGCCGGGTTGACGCCTCAGTGGGTCTACTACCGGATCAACCTCAACGCGTCGCCCACGCACCGCTTCTACGCGTTCGAGATCAACTACGACAACGACCCCAGCGGCGACGCGCTGGTCGAGGTTCTCAACCCGGTCGCCAGCGTCGGTATCGAGTGGGGCACGGCGGGCGTGACGGTCTACGACGATGCGAACGGTGGCCAGGGCGGAAGCAATCCCCTCCTGGGCGAAGGTCCGGGGACCGGCGGCAGCTACGAGCACAAGCAGTTCCAGAACGGAACGAACTTCGCGCCCGGGCAGCCCGGCGGGGCGTTCGCTGTCCAGGCTCGTGTCGTCGGCAGCTCGGTCGAGGTCGCGGTGTTCCGGCCGTTCCTGTCGACGCTCCAGGGCACGATCATCACGGCGGCGTTTCGCCCCTACGCGGCCACGAACTCGATCGACAACGGCGACATCTACATCCACGACGACACGAACCGCGTGAAGCTCGGTTCGCCGTATCCGTGGCTGCAGCTACCGCTGCCGCCTGGCGCGCCATTCAGCTGCCCCGGCGGATCGAACGGCGACGCCGGTAACTCGCTTGCGTTGCAGAACGCACTCGACTCCGGTACCCGCGTCGACACCGGCATTCTCAACCCGTGCTACGCGCTGGCGAGCGGCGTCTACGAGTTCGACAACGCCGGCACGGTCACGGACTTCGCCCTCAAGCGAGAGGGCGAGCTCGAGTTCTTGTGCGGCGATGGCATCGTGGCTCCCACCGAGGCGTGCGACGACGGCAACACCAACAACGGCGACATGTGCACCAACGCCTGCACGCTCCCCGTGTGCGGCGACGGCTTCGTCCGCACGGGCGTCGAGGCGTGTGACGACGGCAACCAGATCAACACCGACGGGTGCACGAACACCTGTGTGCTCCCGGTCTGCGGTGATGGCTTCGTTCGCGCCGGTGTCGAGCAGTGCGACGACGCCAACTCCGTCCCCACCGACGACTGCACCAACGGATGTGCGCTCGCGACCTGCGGCGACGGCATCGTTCACGCGGGCGTCGAGAACTGCGACGACGGCAACATGATCGACAACGATGCGTGCACCAACTCGTGCACGAATCCGGGGTGCGGCGACGGGATCGTACAGGGCAGCGAGATGTGTGACGACGGCAACCAGACCAACACCGACGCGTGCCTCGAGACGTGCGTCGCGGCGAGCTGCGGCGACGGCTTTGTCCGCCCTGGGTTCGAGGCCTGCGATGACGGCAACGCGGAGCAGACCGACGCGTGTCTGAACACGTGCGTGGTCGCGTCGTGTGGCGACGGCTTCACCCAGGATGGTGTGGAGCAATGTGATGACGCCAACGGCAACAACACGGATGCCTGCCTGACCAGCTGCGAGGCTGCGTCGTGCGGCGACGGCTTCGTCCGCGTGGGCGTCGAGCCCTGCGATGACGGCAACCTGGACAACTCGGACGCGTGCACGACGCAGTGCCTGCCCGCGGACTGCGGCGACGGCTTCGTTCAGGCCGGTGAGGTGTGCGACGACGGGAACGTGGATCAGACCGATGACTGTCTGGACACGTGCGTGGCGGCGAGCTGCCCCGACGGGCACATCCAGCTCGGAGTCGAGGCCTGCGATGACGGTAACTTGATCAACGCAGACGCTTGCACCAACTCCTGCACGACGGCGAACTGCGGCGATGGTGTCGTTCAGGTCGGCATCGAGGCCTGCGACGACGGCAACACGAACGATGCCGACGCGTGCCGCAATAACTGCATCGCCGCGTTCTGCGGTGACGGCGTGGTGCAGGCCGGCGTCGAGGTGTGCGACGACGGCGACATGGACGACACCGATGCATGTCCGACGACATGCGTGGTCGCGTTCTGCGGCGACGCTTTCACGCAGGCCGGCGTGGAGGAGTGCGACGACGCGAACGGTAACAGTAACGATGCGTGCATCAGCTGCGTCGCCGCGGAGTGTGGTGATGGCCTGGTTCAGTTCGGGTTCGAGGACTGCGACGACAGCAACGCGAGCAACACCGATGGATGTACGAACACGTGCATCGATGCCACGTGTGGCGACGGCTTCGTCGAGGCCGGGGTCGAGCAGTGCGACGACACCAACATCGACGACACCGACGCGTGTCGCAACTCGTGCGCCAACGCCACCTGCGGCGACATGGTGCTATGGGACGGCGTCGAGACCTGCGACGACGGCAACATGGTCGACAACGACGCGTGCACGAACATGTGCACGCTCGCGAGCTGTGGCGATGGCATCGTTCAGGCCGGCGAGGCCTGCGACGACGGCAACGCGATCGAGACCGACGCGTGTCGGACCACGTGCGTCCTGCCGGGCTGTGGCGACGGCTTCGTTCAAGCCGGCGAGATGTGTGACGACGGCAACCAGGTCAATACGGATGCGTGCCCCTCGACGTGCATCAACCCGACGTGTGGAGACGGGTTCGTGCGAGCGGGCTTCGAGGCCTGCGACGACGCCAACGGCATCGAGACCGACGCCTGTCGCAACAGCTGCGTGGCGGCGACCTGCGGTGACACGATCGTGTGGACGAACGTCGAGCAGTGCGACGACGGCAACGGTAACAACATGGACTCCTGCACCACCACCTGCATGAGTGCAGTGTGCGGTGACGGCTTCGTGCAGCCAGGCGAAGCGTGCGACGACGGCAACCAGAGCAATGGCGACTCGTGCCGGAATACCTGTGTCCCGGCGGTCTGCGGCGACGGCTTCGTGCGTGCCGGTGTCGAGCAGTGCGACGACGGCAACTTCATCGACACCGATGGCTGCCGTAACAACTGCATGGTTCCGGTGTGTGGCGACGGCGTCGTGCAGGGCTCCGAGCAGTGCGACGACGCGAACTCCGTCACGACCGACGGGTGCGCGCTCTGCCGGACTGCGGTCTGCGGTGACGGCTTCGTTCGCACCGGTGTCGAGATGTGCGACGACGCGAACCTCATCAACACCGACGCCTGCACGAACACGTGTGCCGCCGCGGTGTGCGGTGACGGCTTCGTCCAGGCCGGCGAGGTGTGCGACGACGGCAACATGATCGACACCGACGCTTGCCGCAATACCTGCGTCGCGGCGACGTGCGGTGATGGCTTCGTCCAGGCGGGCGTCGAAGCGTGCGACGACGGCAACGCGAGCAATGCCGACGCGTGTACCACCACGTGCGCGGTCGCCCGCTGCGGCGACGGCTTCGTGCGGGCCGGCATCGAGGTCTGCGACGACGGCAATCTGGTCTTCGGCGATGGCTGCGAGGTCAGTTGCTTGCTGAGCAACAACGAGCCGTGCACGGGCGATCCGCAGTGCGATTCCACCGTGTGCGACGAGACCGGATCGATGACGTGCGAGCCGGCGAACGTCTGCGGCAACGGAACGCTGGAGGCCGGCGAGATCTGTGACGACGGAAACATCGTCAACGGTGACGGCTGCGAGAGCTCGTGTCGGTTGACCAACGGAGAGGAGTGCACGGGCGATGGGCAGTGCGACTCGGGCAACTGCGACACGTCGACGAACCCCGGCATCTGCGAGCCCACCGTCGGCTGTGGCAACGGCATCCACCAGGCAGGCGAGGGCTGCGATGACGGCAACACGACGAACGGCGATGGCTGCTCGGCGGGGTGCGACATCGAGAACGGGTTCCCGTGCAATCAGACGCCGCCGGGCGACGTCGACGACGCGAGCTGCCAGAGCGGCCTCTGCGACACGACGGGCGGCCAGCCCGGCACGTGTGAGCCAGCGAACCAGTGCGGCAACAGTGTCCGCGAGGGCACCGAGGTCTGCGACGACGGCAACCTGACCAACGGGGACGGCTGCGAGAGCACCTGCAAGCTGTCGCTCGGCGAGCCGTGTACGACCGACATGCAGTGCCAGTCGGGCGAGTGCGACGAGACCGGTTCGATGACCTGCGAGCCGGCGATCGGATGCGGCAACGGCACCCTCAATGCGGGTGAGGGTTGCGACGATGGCGACAACGTCGCCGGCGATGGCTGCAATGCGACCTGTGACATCGAGAACACGTTCCCGTGCAACGCGACGCCGCCGGGTGACATTGGCAACCCGAGCTGCGAGAGCACGATCTGCGATCAGAGCGGTGCCACGCCGGGTATCTGCGAACCCACGAACACGTGTGGCAACAACAAGCTCGAGGCCGGCGAGGGCTGCGATGACGGCGGCACCGTCGCGGGCGATGGCTGCAACGCCGCGTGCAAGATCGAGGATGGCGACCCGTGCAACGCCAACCCGGTGGGTGCGATCGGCGACGCGTCGTGCGCCTCCAATGCGTGCGATGAGACCGGTGCGGCGCCGGGGGTGTGTGGTGGTTCGGATACCGATGGAGACACGGTGTTCGACTTCGACGACATCGACGACGACAATGATGGCTTGCTCGATGTCACGGAGGGCGGGGCGGTCACCGATACCGACGGCGATGGAGTGCCGAACTCGCTCGATCTCGACAGCGACAACGACGGCACCGCCGATGCGACCGAAGTGCGCCACCGGTTCCCGGATGCCAGCGGCGACTACGTCGCGGACTGTCCGGGTAGCGTGGGCACCAACGGTCTGTGCAACGCGCTGGAGACCACGGCGGACTCAGGGATCCTCGACTACAACGGGGACTCCGTCGCCGACGCGGATGCGGCTGACACCGATGGCGACACCGTGCCGGACGGCCTCGATCTCGACAGCGACAACGATGGGTTGTCCGATGTTGTCGAGGCGGATTTCCCCTGTGTCGATGCGAACAACAACGGCGTGTGCGACGGACCGGATGCCGATGGTGACGGCATCGTCACGTCGATCGACGGTAGGCCGGCGGGGTTCGGCAACATGGGCGGCGGCCAGCCCCTCGACTTCGATTCCGATGGGACCGAGGACTATCGCGATCTCGACACCGATGGCGACGGTCTGTTCGACATCATCGAGAGCAAGAACAAGCTGCTCGACGCCAACATCGATGGCGTGATCGACGCGACAGGAGATCGCGACTCCGACGGCATTCGCGATGTCGCCGATGACAGCGATCTCGACGGGACGCCCGACAGCACGGACCCGGATCCTGCGGTGTTTGGTGGTCTGCTCGACGCGCAGATCGACACCGATGGCGACGGCGATCCCGACCAGCGCGATCGGGACTCCGATGACGACGACTTCTTCGACGACCTGGACAACTGCGTCCTGTTCGCCAACCCGGCGCAGGCGGACATCGACGATGACGGGATCGGCGACGCGTGCGATGACAGCGACGATCGCTGGGGCTTGCAGGGCGGTGGCTGTGGTTGCGGGACCACCAGCCAGCCGACCTCGATGGTGTTCCTCGGCCTGGCGGTGCTGTGGACGCTCGGTCGCCGGCGCCGCCGCTCGGCCGGTGGGATCGGGGCGCTGCTCGTGCTCGGCATGATCGTGATCCCGGCGACCAGCCACGCACAGGTGATGGTCCCCGGAGATTTCTCGACCGAGCGGTTTCAGCTCGCGACCGACTCCGACGGGCTCCTCGATGTCGAGTCAGCGGTGGTCCGCAAGCACCTCGCACTCGACCTCGGTCTCTGGATGGGCTATGCGAACGACCCGCTGACGCTCAATCGCCCGGGTGCAGATCACGAGCGTCAGGGGTCGCTCGTGTCGACCCAGGTCGGCGGTGAGCTGATGGCGTCGATCGGTCTGTTCGGGAGGGTGCAGGTCGGTGTCGCGGTGCCGCGGGTGGTGCTGCAGGACGACGACCTCTCGGGTGGTGACCCGACGATGCCGACCGCGCCGCCATCGAGCTTTGCGATCGGTGATGTCCGGTTGATCCCGAAGTGGCAACTGCTGCGGCAGCGCGACCACGGGATCGACCTCGCCGTGCTGGTCGCGCTCACGCTCCCGACGAGCAGCGGTGAGGGCTTTGCCGGCGACATCAACGTCACGGCGGCGCCGACCGTCGCGATCTCGCGGAACTTCGGGCAGGGCATGCGCGGCGGGATGAACCTCGGCTATCGCTTCCTCGAGAAGCGAATGGCGATCGATCTCGAGGTCAACGACGAGATCTTCGCGGGCTTCGGCCTCGGCTACAACCTCGAGGCACGAGGTGGGCCGCCGCTCGAGATCGATGCGGCGTTCTCGCTGGCGACCGCGGCCAATGATGCGTTCGGTGCGTTCAACCGCAACTACTCCGAGGTCAAAGCAGGTGTGGCCTGGAATCTCCCGGGCCCTCTGCTCGTGTTCGCGGCGACCGGCTTGGGCCTCGCCGAGGGATACGGCACACCGGACTGGCGTCTGCTGGCAGGCGTTCGCATCGATCGCACCCCCGAGGATGCGCCGCCTCCCAAGCCCGTTCTCGACACCGACCGCGACACGTATCTCGACCCCGTCGACAAGTGCCCGACCGACCCCGAGGACTTCGACACGTTCGAGGACGAGGACGGTTGCCCCGATCTCGACGACGACAAGGACACCATCCCGGATACCGCGGATGCGTGCCGCCTCGAGCCCGAGGATCTCGATGGCTTCGACGACGCCAACGGGTGCCCCGAGCTCGACAACGACAACGACAAGATCCTCGATGTGGCCGACAAGTGCCCGATCGTCCCGGAGGACTTCGATTCGTTCCAGGACGAAGACGGATGCCCGGAGCTCGACAACGACGCCGACACGCTCGCCGACCCGGAGGACGCCTGTCCGCTGATCGCGGGTCCGGTCGAGAACAAGGGGTGCCCGTGGCCCGATCGCGATGGCGACACCGTGATCGATCGGTTCGACAACTGTCCCGACGAGCCCGGCAAGGTCGAGCTCCAGGGCTGCAACGCACCGCAGCTCGTGAAGCTGACCGCGAGCAAGCTGGAGCTCCTCGACACCGTGTACTTCAAGACCAACCGGGCCGTGATCCAGCGCCGGTCCTACAAGCTCCTGAACAACGTCGCGGCGGTCATCAAGAGCCACCCGACGCTCCAGATCAAGATCGAGGGCCACACCGATGACGTTGGCAGCGACACCTTCAACCTCAAGCTGTCGAAGAATCGCGCGGAGGCAGCGGTGAAGTATCTGGTCAAGAAGGGCGTCGAGGTCTCGCGCCTGACCTCCGAGGGCATGGGCGAGCAGTACCCGATCGAGGAGAACACCAGCGCGAAGCGTCGTGCCGTGAACCGACGTGTCGAGTTCAACATCGTCGGAACGGTGGAGACGATGGTGCCGGCAACCACGCCTGCACCCCCTGCGACTGTGCCTGCGACGCCTGCACCTCCCGCCGCCACGCCGTAGCGCAAGCGACAGATTGCGCCGAAAAATGCGCGATCTGTGTCATCGGTCGAATCCGTGGTGACCGAGTCGTCGAACATGCGACTCCGATGTCGGCATGGCGTCTGAACCTCTACTCATGACACCCCTCCGCTGGTCGCTCCTCTTCGTCGCCGCCTGCAGCAACCCCTCGGGTCCATCCGAGCCCGAGACCTATACGTACTCGCTGGCGATGGGACCGCAGTTCAATGCGAACCCGAGCATCAAGATCCAGATCAACGGCAAGGACGCCGGAACGAACAGTCGCCTCGAGGTCCCGCGTGGGGTGAAGCTCGGTGACCCGGCGACCAAGCTCGAGGCGGTGTTCGCGACCACGTGTGGGTCGATGGCGTTCTCGCTCCGCCCGCGCTCACTCAATCCCGACGAAGCGGCGGAGCGCAAGAAAGATCCCACCGCTACGATCAGCTGGAGCGTCGAAGTGCCGGCCACAATGCCCGACGCCACCGAGGTCTATCTCGACAACAAGTGGGGCAAGCCCGCGACGATCCAGATCGGGAACGACTCGTTCTCCGTGGGTGACATGGCAAGCAAGACCGTGAAGGTCGCGTTTGGCTCGTGCGCGAGCGGCCGCACGGTGAAGATCGACGACAAGATCGTCGGCGAGGTGCCGCCGCTCGAGGCGCGCTGGGCGGCACTGATCAGCACGACCAAGGACATGTGCTACGTGCAGGGCACCGAAGTCTATGGCAGCTCCATCTACGAGGAGAAGAAGCCGAGCGTCTTCAAGCAGCTCGGCTACGTCGGCATGGTGCCCGTCACCGAGTACCCGCTGGTCGAGCCGCCGAAGGAGATCGTCGGGTACGAAGGCCAGGTCGCGCAGACCGCCACGGTCTTGATCTCGATGCCGTGCGAGCTGTGGGCGAAGGCCGGCAAGCCCGCGAAGAAGCGCCGCTAGATCCTACGCACACGCGACGGCGATCGAATGGCTGAAACCACGGACGCTCGAAGGACGTCTCAGGTCTCGGATGTCCGAAGCGATGGTCACACTTCCCTCGTTCGATGATTCATTTGACCTGTCGTCGTTAGATAACTATGACGATGCGCAGCTCGACGATCTGCCGTTCGGGGTGATCTGTCTCGATGATCGAGGAACGATCCTCAAGTACAACCTCGCCGAGGCTCGCCTCGCTCGGCTCGACCGCAGCGGGGTACTCGGCAAGGACTTCTTCACGCAGATCGCGCCCTGTACGGCAACGCCCGACTTCGAGGGGCGATTCCGTCAGTTCACTGCGAGCCGGGATCCGCGGATCTCGTTCTCGTACGTGTTCGATTTCAAGTTCGGTGCTCAACAGGTCCAGGTCGAGATCGTTCGCGCCGCGACCTCACGGATCCGCCGATTCTTCGTCTGCATCAACCGGATGAAGTTCGGGCCGGCCAGGGCAGCGTTCGCCCAGGTCCAGGCTCCCCGACAAGACGAGCTCGTACCAGGCGAGGCCGCCCTTGGCGTACGGCGAGATGACGCCGCCCAACGGGTGGTCATGCTGCCGGAGATCGCACTGCGTGCTCTGCGACTGACGTGGGATCGGATCGCTCCTGAAGGATGGAGCTTGTTCGCCGCGGAGTGGGGCTTTCGCTGGGGCCGCCTCGCCGTGATGGATCTGGAGACCGAGCTACTCGAGACGCGTGGACGGTCGTTGCGCGAGCTCCCGCTCGACGAGGCCCTCGACATCATTCGCACGCATGTCGAGAGTGATGGCTGGGGGCAGCTCGCGATCGACGTGACGAGCCCGACCGCGACCACGCGCGGTGCTGCGATCATCACGATCGAGCGATCTGCACTGGCTGAGGCCAGCGGCCAGAGCGCGATGCCACGTTGCCAGCTGATCGGAGGCCTCGTTCGAGCGATGCTCGGTCACGCTTCGCAGCGACAGGTCGCCGTGCGCGAGGTCCGATGTGCGGCGCAAGGAGCGCCACGATGCGAGCTCCTTGCCGTGGCGCATAGCCGACGCGCCGCCCTCGATGCCGCGGTCGCGGGTGCCACGGACGTGCGCTCGGCCCTCGCCTTGCTCGACGGTGCTGCGGGTCCCACGCCTCGTGCCGGCGATGTCCTCGGACGGCTGTTCTGAGGGTCCTGCTGTCGTCGGGTTGTGGCGAGTGTCGGTCGGGTAGTGGTCTCGACTTCGAGATCACGATGGCGTTCTAGCCGATCGCTCCGACGACCGGCGCTCGAGGCGAAGGCGGTGGCGTCCTCTGGGGCGTGAACGTCAGGCGCACGCAGCGAGCAGGGCGGCTCCCCACTCGGTGACGCGCCACTGCCGCACGCCCTCGATCGCAGCGACCTCGGCCAGCGTCCGTGGTCCCGCGAGGGCGAGGCGTTCGATCAGCTTCTGAGACAGGACGAGCGACGGGTCGATCTTCGAGAGCTTCGCCTGCTCGTCGCGCCAGGTACGTAGCGCGTCGAGGCGCTTGTGGACCGCCGCCGAGTAGTGCGCGCGCTCTCCTTGCAGGCGAGCGGGGAGCTCGCTCTCGGGCAGCTCGAGCCCCCGCGTGATCGCCTCGAACACCACCTCGACCTCACCCCGCTGCCGCGGATACGCGTCGAGTACAGCCGCGACCTCGTCGACGGTCGTCGGTGGTTTCTCCGCGAGGGCGAGCAGGACCTCGGGGCCGACGATCCGGAACGGCGGGCGATCCGCCGCGGCCGCGCGCGCCTCGCGCCACTCGTAGATCTCGCGAAGCACCGCTTGCTGGCGGCGCGACAGCTTGGCCGAGCCCTTGATCCGGCGGAACTCGTCGGGGCCACTCCGCTTCACGGCCGGCGGCAGGCTCGCGAGCGCCACGAACTCCTCGCGCGCCCATTCGGTGCGGCCTGCGGTGGCAAGGCGATCGGTGAGCCGCGCAGCGAGCTCCATCAGGTGGGCCACGTCGGAGAGCGCGTAGGCTTCCTGCTTGGGGGTGAGGGGACGCTTCGACCAGTCGTCCTTCTGGCTGCCCTTGCTGAGCTCGATGCCGAGCTCGTTGCGCACCAGTGCCTGCAGGCCGAGCTCGGTGTCGCCGAGGAGGCGCGCCGCGATCGACGTGTCGAACATCGTGCGAAACGTGACCCCGAAGTCGCGACGCATCGAGGTCACGTCGTTGTCGCCACCGTGCACGACCTTGAGGACGGAGCCGTTCGCGAAGATCGGAGCGAGTGGCGCCAGATCAACGAGAGCGAGGGTGTCCACGAGCCACGACGCGCCGCCGAACGCGGTGATCTGGAGGAGGCAGACCTTCTCCGTGTAGTGGTGCAGGCTATCTGCTTCGATGTCGAAGCCGATCGCGCCGTACCGCGAGAGCTCGTCGGCGAGCACGGCGAGCTGATCCGCCGTACGTATCCATCGGGTCGGTGCAGAGTCCACGGTCAGGGCTTCCACAGCGGGAACTGCGCAGCCTCGAGGGTCTTGCCGTCCTTCGTGTGGAGAACGACGAGATGTCCTTTGCCCTCGACGACGTCGACGGTGACCTCGAACAGCTTGGGCGACGTGCACTCCTTGTCGCGCATGTTCGGGCCAGACGGCCACTGGTGGAACGTGAAGGTTGCCTTGCCCGGCGGCAGGTCGTGCAGCGTCGGTTGGGTGCCACCGAGGATCGAGCGCTGGAAGCCCTTGTCCTGCACGCGCTGGTGGACGCACGTGCCATTGCCGTCGCCGACATAGAACGAGCGGCCTCCGATCGCGGCCTCGAGGGTCTTCTCGTGGTGCATCAGCGGCTGCGCCGTCAGGTACACGAGGCCTTTTCCGGCGGGCGGCGGATCGGGCGCGTCGTTCACGCCGGTGGGCTTGGTGCTCATCATGGCCGAGATCGCGCTGCCTTCCTTCCAGTACAGGAGCGTCGTCGTCTCCTCGCCGTCCTTGTTCGCCCACACACTGCCGACGGTGTCCTTGGTATCCGCGCTCGCGCCCGCCGCGACGACCACCGTGGATTGACCCTGGGGGATACCGAACCACTCGGTCGCCGTGCCGTAAGCGATGTTCTTCGCCTGCTGGAACGGGCCGAACTCGAACGATCGCTTGCCCCAGATGTCGACGGTGAGCGGCTCGGTGCCGCCCTTGAGCAAGAGGTTGATCACGCGGACGCTGCCCTTGAACGACTCCTTGGGCGGTGGCGGGAGCTCGGTCTGGACGGGGACGACCATTGCCGCCGAGCCGGTTGTCTTCGATGCGTCGGTGTCCTTGCTCTTCGAGCACGCGGTGGCGATGACGAGCACGAGCAACGGAGTGAAGTGCATCCGCAGACGGTACCAGCCAGTGTTGTCGTGGAATCGGGTGGGCTGGGGCTTTCTGCTGACGCGCGCGTCGTGTGATGTCACACCTCGGTGAAGGTGGCCTCCGCGGCGATGTACGGCACGTAACGGAAGTCGCGGATCGCCTGCACGCGGTCGTTCTCCCACCTCAGCAGGATGAAGTAGGACGCCGCTGTCGCCCCTGCGACGTACGCGGCCAGCGCGAGCTGACCTTCGAGCTCGACCACGCGCAGCGCGACGTTCTCGTTCGCGTAGCGGCCGAAGTACATGCCGACCTCCTTGCCGCGCCGTTGCGAGCGCGAGACCAGATCGAGGCGGCAGTC
Organism: Myxococcales bacterium; assembly: GCA_031421915.1. Lineage (GTDB taxonomy): Bacteria > Myxococcota_A > Polyangia > Haliangiales > Haliangiaceae > JABFXX01. The sequence goes on from JANOPP010000256.1 coordinate 28,285, forward strand.
CTCGCCGATCACGGCACGCAGGCCATCCCAGTCGCGAGCGTTGAACAGCGTTGCGTAACGATCGAGCTGGTGGCGCTCGACCGCGGGGCCCCCTGGCTCGTCGGCCTCACCCTGTCGAAGATTCGCGCGCCCGCGCACGAGCGCGGCTTTGACGGCCATGACGGTGGTCTCCATGGTTTCGGCGGCCTCCTCGAGAGAGTGGCCGAGGACGTCCTTGAGGATCACGGCGCTCCGCTGGATCACGGGCAGCGCCAGGAAGCGGGCGAGGGCGAGGCGCGCCGCGAACGGATCGCGATCGTTCTCGGAGCTCATGACCTCGCCGAGATCGTCGGAAGGATCCGTCAGCTTGCGTCCGTGGCTCTTCAAGAAGTCGAGCGCGGCGTTGTGCGCGATCCGGAATAGCCATGGCCGGAGCGGTGGGGCTTCAGACATCATCGTCAGCGCATAGAACGCCTTGGCGAGAGTGTCCTGCACGATGTCTTCACCCTCGATGACCGAGCCAGTGAGACGTGCGCAATAGCGGTGCAGCTCCGGCCGGATGTCTCCGACGAGCACGAGGAACTCGGCACCAGCGGCCCCGATCGCAGACGGCATTTCCTGGGTCTACCTCACTCGGCGAGCAAGCGATAGGCGCCGACCTGCTCGAGAGTGACGCTCACCGGAGGGGCCACACAGCGGTCGGCGATCGCTCGCGTGAACGCTCGGAACGCCTCCAGCTCGAGCAGCGGATTGCGTCCTTCCGCGGTCTCGATCGACGCGAGGTGCACGAAGCTGACACCGTCACTCTCCTTGAAGCTCGCATAGCGAACGCCATCGGGCTTCCCGCGCTCCAGCTCGCTGAACACCTCTCTGACGAGCGCCTCGTTGTCGGAGACTTGGTCGGGCTTCAGCGTGTAGCGGACCATGATTTGCTTGATCACTTCTTCCCCCCGATGGCGCGCATCCGATTGTTCCGCGGGTTGTGCTCGACCTCCGCGAGTCCGAGCACCTCGAGAACGGGCGGTACGTACAGCCCGAACCTCCCTCGCAATCCCTTCTTCAGTCCGTACCAGCCCTTCACCGGGTTCTTCGACCAGCGCCCCCACGCCTCGACGCTGCCCTCCGCCGCCGGCTTCTGTTCGTCGGCCGCGCCGAGCGGCATCCATTCACCGTGCGCGCTCAGCATCGCGTGCAGATCGTCGATGCAGCGAACGTCGTAGCGCAGCTGCGTCTTGCCGACCTGGACCACGAGCGACGGAGGGTCGGCCGCGTCGTCCCGATACGCCTCGAACTGGCTGCTCTGGGGCGGCGTCGCGAGCAGCCATGGGTTGTCCTTGGTTCCCTTGCCTTGCTTCTTGCTCATCGGTTCTCCTACCCCGACGACGAGCAAGCCCAGCGAAAGGATGCGGTGCACCTCAACGTTTTCGCTCTCGCATCCGCACTCGGGTTACGCTCGACGGCAATGCGAGCAATTGTCGTGACCCTTGCACTTGCCAGTTCGGGGTGCATCGTCGCGGAGACCGAGGTCTGCGCGATCAACCTCGCGTGCCCGTCCGGGCTCGCGTGTGATGAAGCCCATGTCTCGTGCGTGCTTCCGGAGCAGCTTGTCGCCTGCGCAGGGCTGCCAGATCTGACTGCCTGTCAGGCAGGAGCGATCACGGGTGAGTGTCATCAGCAGGTGTGCATCGGTGGGGGCTGCGGTAACGGGTTCGTGGATACGGCCGAGGTCTGCGACGACCACAACACGCAGTCGGCCGATGGCTGCTCTGCGGACTGCACATCCGACGAGAGCTGTGGCAACAGCAAGCTCGATCCGGCCGTTGGCGAGGCCTGCGACGACGGCAACACGGTCGACGGTGATGGATGTCAAGGATCATGCCGCAATCCGACGTGCGGCGACGGCATCATCGATGTCATCTACAACGAAGTCTGCGACGACGGAGACGCGAACTCCGAGTTCTCGAACGCAGGTTGCCGCGCCAATTGTCAGCCCGGTCGCTGCGGCGACGGCGTCGTCGACCCGACGCGTGGTGAGCTGTGCGACGACGGCAATCTCTTCCCGGGCGATGGTTGCCGTCCGGACTGTAGGTCGAACGAGACCTGCGGGAATGGCGAGTTCGACTTTGCGAGCGGCGAGCAGTGCGACGATGGAATGCTGCTGAGCCACGACGGTTGCGACTCGGCGTGTCGCACCGAGAGCTACCAGTGGCAACGCGTCCGTCAGCTCGCGAACGTCGAGCGGGTCGGTGCTGGCTTCGCGTACGACCAGATCCGCCACCGCGTCGTCATGTTCGGTGGCTACACGTACTACGCGTATGTCGCGACCACCTTCGAATGGGACGGTTCGGCATGGCTCGCACGCGAGGTCGCCAACTTTCCGCCGCCACGCAACGAACCCGCGATGGTCTATGACGCCGCTCGACAGGTCACGGTGCTGTTCGGAGGGAATGACGACTACCGCCGGTTTGGTGACACCTGGATCTGGGATGGCCAGCGCTGGACCGACGTGACGGTGCTGCCCGGGCCGCCGCCGCGGACACAAGCGGCGCTGGCCTACGATGGGGCTCGCAAGCGGGTCGTGTTGTTCGGTGGGCTCGGCGTCGACGGCAACCGCCTGAACGACACCTGGGAGTGGGATGGGGCAGCGTGGACAGAGCGGATCACCGGCGCGACGGTACCGAGTGCGCGTGCCAATCACGCGATGGTCTATGACCCGCAGCGTGGTGTCACCTTGCTCCATGGTGGTGCGAGTGACAGCGGTGCGTTGGCCGACACGTGGACGTGGAACGGTGCAGCGTGGATGTCGCACGCGGTGAGTGGCCCCGGGGCGCGGAGCAACCACGCGCTGTCCTACGACCCGCAGATCCAGGCCGTGATGCTCAGCGGCGGTTCGTCTTCGCAGTTCGACGCCGAGCGGCTGTGGCGCTGGACCGGCACGGCGTGGTTGCTCGAGGCGATCGACAGCAACTTGTGGCGACAAGGTCACGGCTCGTACTTCGATCCAGATCGCCTGGCCACGGTCCTTCTGACCGGTGGCATCGGTCCCTTCGACCCGAGCGGTGCGATCTTTGCCTGGGACGGCGTCACGCTCGAGCCGATCGCAGCAACGGACGATCCGCCCGGGGTGATCAACATCGGACTCGCCTACGATCGGAAGCGCGGCCGGGTCGTGAGGTTCGGCGGGATCAACGGAGTCACCGACACGGCGCAGACCTGGGAGCACGACGGTTCATCGTGGAAGCAGCGGTTTCCTGCGACGGTGCCGCCCGCGAGGTCGAGTGCCGGCATGACCTATGATGTCTCGCGTGGCGTGGTCGTCATGTTCGGAGGACACATCTCCGATACGTCGATCTGGGAGTGGAACGGCAACGACTGGGTGGAGCGTGTGGTTGCCAACGGGCCCCCCGCTCGCCGCTTCACCTCGATGACATACGACTCGGTGCGCGGCGTGTCCGTCCTTTATGGCGGGTTCGGTGGTGAGCCGCTCCAGGATATGTGGACGTGGAACGGGACCGCCTGGTCGGAGATCACGGGGGCGCCGAGACCTGGAGTCCGCTTCGACACTGCGCTCGCGTTCGACGAGCGGCGCGGTGTGGTGGTGTTGTTCGGTGGCTCCAATGGAAGCCTCGAATACTCCGATACCTGGGAGTGGTCGGGCACCTGGACTCAGGCACAGCCGACGCAGGTTCCACCTTCGCGGCTCGAGCCCGGGCTGGTGTTCGATCCGATCCGTCGCGAGATCATCTTGATCGGAGGGACCGCCCTCGCCGGCCTCACCTTGGGACCGCGCTCCGATAGCTGGCAGTGGAACGGGACTCGGTGGCAGCGGCTACTACCGATGGGGAGTTTCTATGGTGGTGCGACCCGTGCGGTGTTCGACGCGCGGGTCGGGCACGTGCTGGCCTATGACGGGATCACCAGTGCGCTGCGGTCGGTGGGGTCAGTGCGTGATGAGGTGTGCACTGCGTCCTACGATCTGGATGCCGACGGCCTCGCAGCGTGTTCCGATCCAGACTGCTGGGGATCGTGCGCACCGCTCTGCGTGCCGAACAGCGGACCGAGCTGCGTGACCACGACTCCACGCTGCGGCGACGGGTCCTGCGGTCTGATCGAGACGTGTGGGTCTTGCCCCGGCGATTGTGGGACGTGCGCCGCGCGGTGTGGAAATTCGATCTGCGATGCGAGCGAGAGCCTCGCGACGTGCCCCGGTGATTGCACGCCGTGAGATCCCCCGACGTCTACCTCGCGCTCCTCCCGCCCGAGCGCTTCTTCATCCTGCACGTCGTCGAGGTCGAGTCGAGCTGAGAGCTGGTGGCTCGTGGCATGCTGCCTCCCATGCGACTCGGGATCGATTTCGGCACCACGCGAACCGTGGTTGCCTGCGTGCAGGACGGCCGGCACCCGGTCGTCGCGTTCGACGAAGGGGGCGAGTTCCGCGAGTACGTGCCGGGCATCGCGGCGCTCCGCGGCGGCGAGCTCCTCGTGGGCTGGGCAGCAGCGCGGGCCCTCGCCGACGGCAGCGCCGAGCACTCGATTCGATCGGTCAAGCGTGTGATCGGTCAGCTCGCTCAGGATGCCGCCGTTCCTGGCTTGCCCGGGATCTCCGCGCTCGAGCTGGCGACCGCGTTTCTCGCGGGCCTACGGACGCAGCTCGTCGAGCATTCGAACCTCGAGCTCGACGACGGCGAGCCGCTCGAGGCGATGGTCGCAGTCCCGGCGGTCTCGTCGTCGCGCCAGCGCTGGATGACGCTCGAGGCATTTCGGCGCGCGGGCTTCGAGCCCGTCGGGATGCTGAACGAGCCGACCGCCGCCGCCGTGGACTTCGCACAGCGCCACCTCGATCTTGGCAAGAAGAGCCCGAAGCGCTACGTCGTCGTCTACGACCTCGGCGGCGGCACGTTCGATACCTCGGCCGTCTCGCTCGAAGGACGGCGCTTCGATCTGATCGCTTCGGAGGGCCTCGCGACCATCGGCGGTGACGACTTCGACCACTTGATCCTGGAGGCGGCAGGCATCGCGCCGACGGCGGTCACCCTCGAGCGCGCGCGCGAGGCCAAGGAGTCGCTCCGGCCGACGACGCGCAAGCTCCTGCTCGATCTCGGCATCGAGGGCGACGAGCCGATCGCGATCGACGTCGCGGCGCTCTACGCGCGTGCGCAGCCGCTGATCGATCGGACGCTGGCGCAGGTCGATCTGCTGTTCGAGCGTCTGCGTGCGGGCGGCCTCGATCCCGACGATCCCCGCGAGCTCGGTGGTCTCTACCTCGTCGGTGGCGGTGCCGCGTTCCCGGCCGTGGGACGCACGTTGCGCGCGAGGTTCGCCAAGAAGCTCCAGCTCGCACCACAGCCGTTCGCGGCGACGGCGGTCGGCCTTGCGATCGCATCCGATCTGGACGCGCACGTGATCATCAAGGAGGCGATCACGCGTCACTTCGGGGTCTGGCGCGAAGGCGACAGCGGGACCGACAAGATCTTCGATCCGTTGATCGGCAAGAACACCGATGTCGACACCATCGTGAGCCGGCGCTATCGACCGACTCACACGATCGGTCACCTGCGCTTCCTCGAGTGCGGTGCGCTCGATGACGAGGGCCAGCCTGTCCAGGATCTCGTGCCGTGGACCGACGTTTACTTCCCGTACGACCCGGCGCTCGCCGATCGCGCCGAGCTCGCGTCCGTTCCGAGCAAGCGTCGCCCGGAGCTGATGGCGAGCGTGATCGCCGAGACCTATACGTATGCGGCCGACGGCACGATCTCGGTCAGGATCGAGAACGTCTCGCATGGCTATGCGCGGACGTTCTCACTCGGTGCGCTGCGCTAGGTTCCTGGATCCGGATCGTCGCGATCGTCGAGCGCTTCGGGCGTCAGCTCGCAGGCGGCGAGAACACGCCCATGCCGATCGGTCCTCCAGAGGCATTCTCGATCCTGCCTCCACCTCCTCCGCCACCACCACCCGACTTGTCACCGTTGGATGCGCTCGCGCCGGGCTGAGTCCCGACGTTGCCGGCGCCGCCGGCGGTCGCGCCACTCGCGCCGCCTGCGCCGCCACCGGCAGGCGAGGTGGGCGAGGTCGAGCCAAAGCCGTCGCCACCGGTATTGCCACCATCCGATCCGCCGGCACCACCACCGCCGTTTGCCCACAGCTGAGCGCCCGAGGCCACGACGATGCCCGTACCCCCAAACAACACGATCATCCCGCCCGATCCGCCACCCCCACCGCCGCTCCTTCCGTTGGCGCCATTGTCACCACCAGCGCCCGAGACGTTGACCTGACCGTTGATCACCAGATTTCCGGCCGCGAGCAAGTAGATCGCTCCACCTCCGCGCCCTGCAGCTCCTCCGGTCGCACCACCCTGGCTCCCGCCTTGACCTCCGGGACAGCCGCCACGCAAGAATGCCGGCGCGGTCCCGACCACGGCGTCTCCACCGTTGCCGCCGCTCACGACATCACCGCCATTGCCGCCGGTCGTCCCGAAGCTGCCGCCCGCGCCACCTCCGCCACCCGTGGAGTTACTGCCGCCCCCGATCGTCGTGGGACATCCCGCGAACGCTCCGCCTGCTGCTTGATCGCCCACGATCTCGACGACGCCGTCGATCACGATGTCGCCTGACGACAGGATCACGAGCGGGCGCGTCCCCTCCGCACGGACGCTGCTCGGTGCATTGAGCACGAAGCTGGTGTAGTCGTGAACGCAGACCTCGGGGCCTCCGTTGTCCGGGGTGACGATCTCTCCCGTGCTGCACGTGCTCGTGAAGTACGTGAGCGCGAACGGAGTGATCGGAGCGTAGACGCCGGTCGGCGTTGCACCCACGCAGATGACGTGGGGCGTCACGCCGAAGCAGTTCGGGTTCGCGTCGGCAGATGGGCCGTCGATCCGCGCGTCGATCATTGCCGCATCGATCGCAGCATCGACTTGCGGCGCATCGATGGTCTTGCCGCCATCGCTGCCGCCAGCCCCGGGCGTGACACTGAACGAGCAGCCCGCGAGCAGGATGCAGGCGATCGAGATCCGCACCTCGACGAGGTTACTCTGGTGCTCGAGACAGGCCAATGTAGGCATTCGATTCAGAAGCCTGTGACCCGGAAGATCCGGCCGCGGTTGTTCTGGGACGGTGACGTCAACACGAACATGGTGCCGCCGATGAACGCGAGATCGATCGGCGTGTTGCGCAGGTAGGCGGCCGCGAGAGCTCCCATGCCTTTCGTCGATTCGATGACGCGATCGCCGGACGCCACCATCAACGAGCTCGAGAACATCGTCGTGCCGGCCCCGAGCCACTCGATCCCGTACGGCGACTGGATCCGGCTCTCGAACGAGGTCGCCTGTCCCGTCGTGCGATCGATGCGCACGATCTCCTCCTGGGCCTGGTCGGAGACGTAGAGCTCACCCGATGGTCCGAGGCCGACACCGCGCGGCTCGTCGAAGTTGTGGTTGGTGAAGTCCGTGCCGGTCGTGCCGGTCCCGCAGGTCGCGACCCGCACGAGCTCCTGCTGGTTGTCGTCGGCAGTCAGGAGTCCGAGCGTGGGATCGAACACCAGGTGATAGGGCGTCTGTGGGCGCTGCACTGCCACGTTGTTGCAGTCCACGGGGGTCGCGTACGCGGTCCCGTTCCATGTCAGACGACCGGTGCGATTCGGACGATCCGTGAAGTACAGGTTGTCGCCGCTGACGTCGAAGGCGATGCCCTCGACCTCACCCTGGCCGACGAACACCGGCGTCGGGTTGACGGTCCCGGTGGCCGGATCGACCTGCCAGATACAGCCGCCCTGGCACAACCCGCCGGCAACATCGGCGACGTAGAGCCGGGAGTCTTTCGGCGACGATGCGATCGAGCGTGGATCGTTGAGCAGCGTCGCCGTGCCGTCGGTGAGGATGGCGCCCATCAGGCCGGGCGGCGTCGCGATCGTGATCGTGGGATCGACCGTCAGGGTGATCGGCATCGCCGCCGCCGAGTTTCCGGACAGGTCGGTGGCGAGTGCGTACAGCTTCAGCGTGGGCCCCGGCTGTGCTCCATTCGGGATATCGATCCGGAACGTTGCCGTGCCGTCCTGGGTGCCGCTCACCAGCGTCGACGATCGGCCGCCGTTATTTCCGAAGCCACCCGTCGCGTCGAGGATCACCTGGCCCACACCGATCTCGTCGGTGACGTGGACCTGGATGTCGATCGGGAGACCCGGACCGACCCGGAGGTCGGTGGTCGGCGGGAGGATCGTCACCTTTGGCGGAGTGCGATCGAGGACGGCGAACACGGCCTCACCTGCTTCTCCCCCGGCGGTCACCGTGATCGTCCCCGTGCCATCCCACGCCAGCCCATCCACCGTCGCGGTGAACACGCCGCGGTCGTTGGTCGAGCCGGCGATCGGATCGATCGCATGAGGCGTCCCGTTGCGATCGGTGTAGTCGATCGTGATCTGGACCGAGGTGTCGGTTAGCGGAGTGGTGTCGTCCGCGACGAGCGCGGTGACAGTGGTCCGGCCGTCAAGTGACGAGATCACCGCAGGTGCGAGCGCGACTTCGATCGTGTTCGGGGGGCCGGCGCAAGCCGCGGCCAGGAGAGAGAGCGAGACACCAACGCTAGTTTTGATCATGGGACCCCTAGTTGGAGAAGAACCAGCGCGCGCCGAGGACGAGCTGGACGAAGAAAGGAAGTTCCTGGGTGTGTGGGCAGATGCTGTAGGCACCGCTGGCAAGCGTGCAGCTCGCGCTGCGGTAGACGTCGATGCCCGGCGCGACCTCGGCGTAGAGCTGCAGTGCGCCGGACTCGAACGCGACCGCAGCAGACGCGCGGACTCCGACGTGCGAGTCGGGAACCTCGTCGAACGACATCGCGTCGTAGCCGTGGTGGTAGAAGCGGCCGCCGAGGCCCACACGGAGCGGGACGTTCGGTGCGAGCCGCGTGACGACCAGCTGCGCGTCGGCGTGGAACGAGATCCCGACCCCCGCAACGGTTCCGGTCCCCAGGGCGGCGGAGACGCCGAGATCGCCCTTCCACCACCCAACGGTGATCGAGGTGGGCTCGCCGACCTCGACGCCGACGGCCACGCCCTGCTGTCGGGAGGCAGGTGCGGTGGTCGCGTTGATCGTCGCCGTAGGAGCCGCGGTTCCTGCGGGCGTCTCGGCGCGCACGGACCCGACCGCGGCGAGTGTTGCCGCGGCGAAAACCGTCGCTCGGATCACGGGACCACCGTCACCGTGATCGGGGGCGCCGCGCCCTGATTGCCCGACAGATCCTCGGCGAGCGCGAACAGCGTCAGTGTCGCGCCCGGAGCGATGTCCGGAACCGTGAAGTCAAAGCCGAGCATGAGGTCCGCTGCACCGCTGGCGATCAGCGAGCGATCTCGATTCCGGTCGCTCGTGCCGAAGAACGCCTGACTCACGCCGATCTCGTCAGTGACGTGGACCTGGATCGTCAGATCCGAACCGCGGCGGACCTGCGATGGGTTCGGCGGCGTGATGGTCACCTTCGGCGGGGTTCGGTCGAGCACCGCGAAGCTCGCGCTACCTTCGAGACCGGCTCCGGTCACCGTCACCGTGCCGCTGCCATCCCACGTCAATCCCGCGACGGTCGCCTCGAAGACGCCCTTGTCATCGGTCTCTCCGTCGATCGGCGCGATCGGATGTGTCGTACCTCCACGGTCCTGGTAGTCGAGCGTGAGCTGCACTCCCTGCTGGGCCACCGGCTCGCGGTCGCCGAGGACGGTGGCCCTCACCGAGAGTGTGCCGTTCAGCGAGGACACGATGTCCGGCGCGAGCGTTACGAGAATGTCGCTAGGCTCGGTCGCGCATGCGCCCGAGACCGTGATTGCAAGAAGTCCGATGCGGCGAGATAAAGCCATGCGCGGTGTCTCGTGCAGCTCGCGCGCCGAGCGCGGAGCTCGCTGGTGCAGCGCGATCCACGATCACGCTGAACGAACCTTGCACAGCTGTGCGAGGCTCCCACAGCAACGATCAGCGCACGCGCCGTACATCGCGCATCTGATGCGACGTTTGACGGACAGGCGCGACGTATCCGCCCTGGTTGTACTGTGGTGCCCGGTAGGCATGGTCTTGCGGGACGGCCCCTGTGCAGAGCTGGTCCAATCGACACGTCGGCGCAGATCCTGCTCGAACCGCCGTATGATCTCCACCATGTCGAGCTTCGGTTGCGTCGCTGTCGTGTTCCTTGTAGCTGCGTGTGGCAGCTCCGATGTAGGCACCGAAGGCCAGGTGGTCGGCGCGAGCTGCACCACGTCGGGCGGTCCGTCGGGGAGCTGCGCGGACGGCTCGAAGTGTGTCGTCGACTCGGACTTCCCCGACGGCAGCTGCGTCAAGGACTGCACGCGGCAGGCGGACTGTCCCGACGGGGCTGCCTGCATTCAAGAGAACGGCGGGATCTGTGTGCTCGAGTGCGTCGATGCGGGCGACTGCCGCGATGGTTACAACTGCGTCGCCAAGAGCACGCTCGATCCAGCCGGCTCGGCAAAGGTCTGCTTGCTGCAGTAGGTCGGAGCTCGCCGTGTCTCGTGGCCGGCGTTCGTCACCGCATGATCGCGAAACTGTCTCCTGACCTATGCTGTTCGCGAAGGACACACGCTCACACGATGCAACGCTCCACACTCACCTGGCCTGTACTTCGTCGACGAGCTCGCGGGCACAACGCGTTCGGTTCTGCGCGCCAACTGGTCTGGATCTGCGGGCTGCTCGTCGTGATGTCGCCCGGCCTTGCCGAGGCGGAGCGCAAGGTCGTCATCCTCCGCGTGGAGGGGAAGGTCGAAGCCACCAGACGGAAACACATCGAGGAACGACTTGTCGCGATCGCGCGGCGAGTCGACCCGAAGGCCTCTCAGGTTGACTTCTCGTTCCCCGAAGCAACCCAACTGAGCAACTGCATCGGAGAGTTCGAGACCTGCACCCGGCCCGTGCTCGAAGAGTTCGGGGTCGACGAGCTCGTGGTCGGAACCGCCGAGCCGATGCCGAACGGCCGCCTCAGCGTGACCGTACATCGCGCGAGCAAGGATAGGCCTCTCCAGACGACGACGTTCATGACGACGAACGACGCAGTCGACAACGAGGTCGATGCCAGGGTCGGCCCCTGGTACCCAACGGTGAGCGCGAAGCAGGCAACAGGCGGTCCGGAGGTTTCCACCAGCCACGGCTCGTCGGAGACGGCACGGCCCGGCTCCGCGGACCAGGAGTCATCTGTCGCATCGACGTCGACGCTCGGCAACAGCGACCGTGGTGGGCGTGTCAGCAGGGGGTATGTCGTGGGCGCGATCAGCGGCGGCGTACTAGCTGCGGTGGGACTCGTGCTGTGGTCGCAGGCGAGCAGTACCCAGGACGACATCGATCGCGCGCCGACCGGCACCGCCTCCGACCTGCGACGCCTCCAGGATCTCGAAGCGAGCGGTCGAAGCCACGCGCTATGGGGGAACGTCGCCGTGATCACTGGCGTCGCGGTCGGAGCGACGTGTGCATATCTCTACTGGCGCGAGCGCCGACGATCTCCCCGGCAGGTCGCGATCACTCCGATGGTCCATTCGCGTGGCATCGGACTCACCTTCACGTTCGGAGGTCTCCCATGATGCCGCTTCGCTTCGCTCTCCTCCTGGCGCTCGTTGCGTCGTGCACGATCAACGAACGGAGCACCGACTACACGTGCACGACCCAAGCTGACTGCCCTGGCGGGCGGACCTGTTCGAGCGGACTCTGCGTGGTCGGTGGGATGGGTAGCGGCGGATGTCCAACCACCTGCACTTCGTGCGACGCCGCTGCGAAGACCTGCGCGATCGACGGTGGCATCAACGTCACGTGCCCGAGCGGCTGGAGCTGCAACGTCACGTGCTCCCGCGCCAACTCGTGCGACAAGGTCGATTGCGATGGCGCGACGTCGTGCACCGTGACGTGCAGCGGGGTGGACTCGTGCAAGGAGCTACGCTGCCGCAACGGACGGTGCAGCGTGGCGTGCTCGGGCCAGGGTTCGTGTGACATCGTTGACTGCCAGGACGCCTGCGCTTGCGACGTCACCTGTGGTCAGGAGGCGTGCAACTCGAAGCCCGTGTGTCCGATGGACGCATGCTCGACCCCGACGGGATGCTCGTCGACCCTACCGATCTGCAACGACTGCTGAGCACGGTCCTCGTCGTTCGAACCGAGTGATCGCGCGAGGGCGGTAACGCGCTGTGGGGTGACCACTCGACGAGCCCTCCAGGTATCCTTGTCCTACGTGCGTGTCCTGTTCCTCGCGTGGGCGCTCGTTGCGTGTCGGGTCAACTTCGACCGCGTACCTGCAGCGGGAGATGCCTCGGGTGACTCCGTCGGCGTCGACGCGACGAGCTGTACGCAGACGGGGCTGGAGATCCGCGGGGACGGTAGTTGCAGCGACAGCGTCGACAACGACTGCGACGGCCTGACCGATCACGGCGACCCGGGTTGCCCCGGCGTGCGGTTGCGGTCCGTTGGTGTCGCGGCCGCGTCGCTTGCCACCTCGAGCGTGGATGTCGCCGGCGATCTCGCCACCTTCTCGATCGACCTGCCGGCCCGGGTGGGGATCGGAGACGTCGTGGTGATCTACCTCGGCGGCAACGAAGCGATCGGCTTCGTCCGCGAGCGCATCGACGCACGCACGCTTCGCCTGGTGGATGCGATCGGTCGGCCGCTGATCGGGCGCGACGCGATCGGCGTCTCGGCGGCCGTGTTCCGCGCCTTCGTGGGGATGGACGACCTCAACTCCTTGGTCGAGAATCCAGCGCTCCCCGCTGCAGTCCGAGACTTCGACACCAGCAGGAACCTCGTGACGAGTGACGTCGCGCTCGTCGCGGCCTGCTACGACGACGGCATCGATCAGGCAACGGTGAGGTTCGATACGTGGACCACGTCGGAAGAGCACTACCTGCGGCTGTTCACCCCGGTGAGTAAGTCCGAGGTTGGTGTTTCGCAGCGGCACGCAGGGGTGTACGGCGTGGGGTACCGACTGGAGGCGGGCGATCCGTTCCCGGCGCTCGAGATCGATGCCTCCCACGTCCGGGTGGAAGGCCTGAGCTTCGGCGCGGCCGGGAGCGGCAGCGACAAGTCCGCGCTCGTGGTGATCAGCTCGGACGACGACATCGACGTCCGGATCAGCCACAACATCCTCCGGGGCAACAACGCGGCCAACACCGACGGCATCCTCCACCTCGAAGCAGATGGACCTGGTGCCGGCGGGCGTTTCCACAACAGCAACAACATCGCCTATGGCGCGAATGTCGGCTCCTCCGAGTGCATGTGGCACCGCAACACCAACGGTGCGAACGTGGCGTTCTTCATCTACCACAACACGGTGTGGGACTGTCCGCGCGGCATCGAGGCGCGCGACACGGCCGGCAAGGCGCTCGCGATCAACAACATCTCGCTCGCGATCGCCGGCCCACTCGGGCCGGTCGCGTTCTTCGAATACAACGGGCCGGGTGAGTTTCACCCGAGCTCGAGCAACAACGTCTCGAGCGACGCCACCGCGGCTAACATCGGCCAGCCCGCGCTCACCGGGCAGACACCCGCGCAGACCTTGCGCGACGTCAGCAGCGAAGACCTCCGGCTCTCGGGGACCGCTCCGAGCATCGGGTTCGGGATCGATCTGAGGCTCGACCCGAACCTCCCGGTGCTCGACGACATCGAGGGAGACCTTCGTCCCGTCGGCGCGAGCGACCCGGGCGCCGACCAGAATTGATGGGACGAGAGGCGACGTCTCGGTCAGCTCGTCGGGCGCGCACGTCTCGAGCGGTGTTGCGGAGCGATACCCGAGCGTCCATGTGAGTCCATAGCGCCGCGGGAGCTACAGGGCTCCATCTCGCCGAGACCCAGGCACGTGTTCAGTTGGTCTGGCGTGACGCAGGTCTGGTGGTTCGCAGCAGACCGACCCGCTCGGGCAGACCGTGGCGTCGCCGCAGTCCACGAGCTGCGCTCGAACACAACCAACCACTCTCCTCCCTGGTACTTGCGACAGCGCAACGAGCATGGCCCACACCGCGCCGTTGTCCTACTCGACGTGGGACGGCCAACTGCGCAGTGCCGAGGGCACAGTCCCGACGGGTCACGGTCGCTTCGCGACGAACAGATCCCAGCCAGCCAGCGGAGTCGACTGGGTCAGGTAGATCTCGCAGAGATCGGGCGAGATCCACGACGGGATGTCATCGCCGGTCGTGTTGAGCTCGCTGAGGTTCGTCGGTGCCGAGAACGGCACGGTGGTGCTCGCGCGCTTCGCCATCCAGATGTCCAGGCCGCCGTGCCCGCCCGGTCGCGACGACGCGAACAGGATCGTCAGCTCGTCGGGCGTCACCGTGGGCTCGAACTCGGCGTCGGAGGTGTTGAGCTCGTCGAGAACGATCGGCGCCGAGAACAGGAGCGTCGATGTGGTGGGTCGGTAGGCGACTCGAAGTTCGGTGTCCTCGACGTAGTAGAGGCCCAGCCCGGAGCTCGTCAGATAGGGGCCCCAGTTCGCTTTCATGGTGTTCAACGACGCCAGCGCCTCGGGGGGCGCGAAGGGTGTCGCCCGAGTCGGACGCGTCGCCATCCACAGATCCCAGTCCCCCGCACCGGGCCGCAGCGACGAGAACACCAGGCTAAGACCGTCGCCCGAGGGGCATGGATCGCGATCCGGGGAAGCGCCCGCACTGGCGAACGCGGTGGGTGGAACCTCGGCCAGGGTCGGCAACGTCTCGGGCGGTCCGAACGCGTCCGCGACATCTGCGCGACGGGTCTCGTAGAGCTGATCGGACCCGCTCCGATCACTCCACATGTATCCGTCGAGCTGGTCGTCGGAGAGCTCGAGGCCGATCTCGGCGGACGCCGAGCTGAGGATCGACAAGGGAATGGGCGTCGCAAATGGTCGCAGCGGATTGCAGCGCATCGGGGGGGCGTCCCCTCCTCCGTCCGCTTCGGTTTTGGCCGTCGTGTCGAACCCGAACCGCCCACACGCCCCACACGCAGCGAGGCCCACGAGCAGCGCAGCAACATCGACGCGCCAATGCATGCACATCAGTGTACGCGTAAACGAACGGGCGCGATCAGCCGTACTCGATCCGGATCGTCTCGATCGCCGTCGTCATCGCCTTCTTGACCACCTCGACGTCGGGGTCGCGGACGATGACGTAGCCGTCGCCCTCGTAGCTCTCCGATCGCATCGTGCCGAGCGAGGGCAGGCGCGAATCGACGACGTGACGACCGATCTTCGCGCTCGCCTCTTCGGAGCCAGAGACCTTGATGACGCGGCCGTGGCCGATGCCGCGGAGGAACGCCACACCGACGGCGTACTTGCGCTCGAACGGGCCGTCGAACGCGTCGTCGACGACCGCGCGCGCCCAGGCCCGGTACATGTCGGCGTCATGGGCATAGCTGTTCGCGAGGACGATGTGCGCACCTGGTGGGCGCGCGGCGATCTCGCCGATCGCGAGCGAGTTGTCGTCGCGACGAAACCACTCCATGTGCGTGAAGCCGGTCTCGAGGCCGAGCGCCTTGACCGCGCGGACCCCGAGCTCCCGGGCGTCGGAGTAGTCGGGACCGTCGATGTCGCGCGGCAGGACGACGACCCACTGGATCCACGGCGTCTCCATCACCTCGAGTGGAGTGGGGTAGTAGCGCGTACACGACTCGAACTTCACCTCGCCGCCGATCGTGATCGTCTCGAAGCTGAACTCGCGACCGCGCAGGAACTCCTCGGCGAGGGCCGGGTGGTCGTGACTCGCGTGGAGTGCTCGCAGCGCGTCGCGGAGCTCGTCGAGCGAGCGGATCCGCCACGTCGACTTGCAGCCCATGCCGGCCGGCGGCTTGAGGACGAGCGGGAAGCCGACCTCGGCGACGAAGGACTCGGCATCGGCCCACGACCGGATCAACCGGTGGCGGGCGCAGGGGAGGCCGTGGCGGCGGAGCTCCTCCTTCATCCGGGCCTTGTCGCGGAACAGGTCGGCGGTCTGCGGGTCGGTCCCCGGGATATCGAGGCTGCGCCGGACCTCGGCGAGCTGGACCTGGAGGGGCTCGAGGATCCCGAGGAGCCGGTGGATCCGACCGTGGCGTCCGATCAGGACCTCCGCCGCCTGGCGAAGCTGGTTGGTGTCGAGGCCGTCCTCGACCTCGACAATGTCCGCGAAGATCCGCCGGTCGTCGCCGGTCGGGGCCTTCTGGGCGATGCCGAGCAGGCGGACGTCGGGGAGCCGTGAGGCTGCGCGGGCAAAGCGCATCGTCGTCTCGAGTGGGAACGGTGCCGCGAAGATCACGTTCCGCATGGCGCGCGTTGTAACATGACCACCGGAGCCACTCGGTGAAGGTTGTCTTTCTTGCACCGAGTTATCCGCCCGAGATGCAGCAGTACACGCGCGGCCTCGCGGAGGTCGGCGCCACGGTGTACGGCGTGGGGGACCAGCCGGTCGGGTCGCTGTCCCCGTCGCTGAAGCAGTACCTGCACGACTACCTCCAGGTCCCGCGGCTGCTCGACGAGAACGACGTCGTCGACCGGGTCCACGCCTGGATGCGCGGTCGCGCCGTCGATCGCGTGCAGGCGAACTGGGAGATCATGGTGATGACCGCCGCCCGGCTGCGCGAGCGGTTCGGCGTGCCGGGCATGTCGGTCAACCAGGTCAACGGCTTCCGCGACAAGCAGCTCATGAAGGACCGGGTGGCCGCCGCCGGGCTGCGGGTCCCCCGGGCCGTGCGCGTGCGCACCGCGACCGACGCCCGCGAAGGGGCCGCGAAGCTCGGCTACCCGCTCGTGCTCAAGCCGATCGCCGGTGCCGGCAGCGCCGACACCTACGAGGTCCGCAGCGACCAGGAGCTCGCCGACGCACTCGCGCGCATGAACCACGTCACCGAGGCCAGCCTCGAGGAGTTCATCGAGGGTGAGGAGTTCACGTACGACACGGTCTGCATCAACGGCAAGCCCGCGTTCGCAAACGTCGCCCAGTACCTGCCCAAGCCGCTGATCGCGCGGACCAACGAGTGGATCAGCCCGGTGATCGTGACGGTGCGCGATCTCGCGCAGCCCGCGCTCGCCGCCGGCATCGCCCTCGGGGACAAGGTCCTCACGGCGCTCGGCATGGGCGATGGCTTCACGCACATGGAGTGGTTCAAGAAGCCGAGCGGCGAGGTGGTGTTCGGCGAGATCGGGTGTCGGCCCGGCGGTGCGCACCTCGTCGATCAGATGAACTACACCTGCGATATCGATCTGTTCCGCGAGTGGGCGCGTGCGGTGTGCTGGAACACGTTCGAGGCACCGACGCGTCGCAAGTACAACGTCGCGATCATCTTCAAGCGCGCGAAGGGGCAGGGCCGGATC
>JANOPP010000257.1:0-6572 GCA_031421915.1 Myxococcales bacterium
CCCTAGAAGATCTGCGTCGAACAGCCGAGCTCGAGCTTCACGTTCGCATCGGGATCGGCCTGGATGCTCGTGCAGGTCGCCGGGCACAGCGTGATCGTCGTCGGCATCGCGTTGTCGTCGAAGTACCAGCCGCCCGACGCCGAGCAGTCGGCGGCCGTCATGACGTGCGGGAGCGTCATCCCGGGCGCGACGCCGCCCATCTGATAGTTCACGGCGACCGTCGTCGGGTCGAGCGTCTGCCCCATCGGGGGTGGTGGGAGCGTCAGGTTGCACGAGACCTGCGATCCGGACACGACGGCCGTCTGGATGTCGGCGAGCACCTGCGTCCAGTCGCCGGTGCAGATCACGCCGCGCGCGCCCATCGTCTGTGCCACGAGCGTCGTGTAGACCGTGCCGTCGGCAGCGCCCGAGCCGAACGCGCCGGTGCAGCCGTTCGATCCCATGCCGTACGCGTAGATACCGTGGACCTTGAACCCGGTGAACATGCCGGCGGGCAACAGCGCCGCGAGCCCCGACGTGAAGTTCGCGGCGCTCATGTTGCTCTCATCGTCGGTGACGAACACGATGTGCTTCTTCGCCTCGGGGCGGAGAAAGTCCGAGTACATCGAGTACCGCTGGAGCATCATCGACGGTCCGTTGTTGCTGTCGATGTACTGGTTGACGAGCCGGAACCGCGTGTTGTTGCCGCACGACGGACCGCCGAGCGGCGGCGGCACGCAGATCGCGTTGCTCGGCGTCGTGCGAGCGATCATCACGACGCGGTAGTCGATCGAGCTCGCGCTGATCTGCGCCGCGAACATGTTGATCTGCTGCTGGACGTAGACCGTCTCCTGGTTCATCGAACCGGATTGATCGACGACGAAGATGATGTCCGACGGCACGGCCACGAAGTCGGCGTTGACCTCGGTCCCCGCGCACGCGGCGTTGCAGGCACCGTTGGTGCAAACGGGCGCTGCAGCATCCGTGCAGTCGGCGCTCGTCTCGCATCCGACGCACGACCCGTTCGTGCTGCAGATCGGAAACTCCGCCGGGCAGTCGGCCCCCGTCGAGCAGGCCTCGCCTGGGCCGGCATCGACCTCGGTATCGTCGCCGGTCTGCCCGGACTTGGCTCCGCAGCCTGTGACCGCGAGCAGACCTGTGGTGAGCACGACCCCGATCGTCAGCTTGATCATCGTGCTCCCAGAGTACGCGAAAACGATCAGCCGCCCGCCTTCTTCTTCTTCGCATCCTCGAGCATCTGCTCGGGGGTCATCTTCTTGTTGCCGCCCGCGGGGGCCTCGGCCGGTGTGTTGCTCTGCATCGCCGACTTCGCGGCGATATCGAGGAGCATCTTGCTCGCCTGCTGCTTGGCGAACTCGACCGACGCACCGCCCGACTTGGCGAAGTCCTCGAGATCCTTCTTCGCCTTGGTGTAGTCACCCTTGCGGAAGTACGCCTGGCCACGCTGGAACTTTGCCTTGTGGTTGTCAGGACGACTCTCGAGCGCCTTGTCGAACGACTCGATCGCCTTGTCGTCGAGACGCTTGTCGTCAAACGCCATACCCACCACGTACCAGATGTCGGACACCTCGTTCGAGCCCGGGACGATCGCGGCGCCCTGCTGCGCGACCGCCAGCGCCTGATCCGTGTAGTCCCACTTGCGATATAGCTCGCCGAGCGCGACCCACGGGCCGGGCTGCGTCGGTGCATACGACAGCGCCTTGGTCAGTGCCTCGGCGGCTTCCTTCGGCTTGTCGGTGTCGCGATAGATGCGGCCGAGGTAGTAGTGCGCGCGCCACAGCTCACCGTTGAGCTCGACGGCCTTCTGCAGATACTGGCGTGGCTTCTCGAAGTTCACCGCGGTCAGGTCCGGCTGGACCTCCTCGATCTTCTTGTTCTCGCGGCGAGCCTGATCCTCACGGGCGTTGAAGATCGCCTTCTCGTACAGCGTGTAGCCGTAGACCATCTGATACATCGCCTGCTCGGGCGCGATCGTGACCGCGTTCTGCATCGCGTCCGATGCCTTCACCCAGTCGGTCTTGCCGATGTACGCGCCGGCGAGGCCGTACCAGGCAACGTGGTTGTCCTTCCAGAGATCGACGGCCTTGAGGTAGCTCTCGATTGCAGTCTCGAACTGCTTCTGGCCGTAGGCCTTGGTGCCCTCGTTGGACTTCTTCACGGACTCGTTGCGCGACTTGTTGGGACAAGCGGCAAGCGACACGACGAGTGCCACGAGCAGACCCAGGCGACCGAGGAGGAGCGAGCCAGCGAACGCTGGCGAGCGGGGAGCGACCTTCATGGTGCGAACGGTAAATCGCTTCGTCATGGGATTCCAGTCGTGTGTGGTCATTCAGACTCCGAAACCGACGACGCCAGCGACCTTTCGGTAGCTGGCGTCAGCGAGGGAGAGAGCGAAGAGATCAGCCCGCGGGACGGAACGTGAACGGGTAGTTGACCTGCACGCCGCCGCCGCCCTTCGGCTTCGGGAACTCGATGGCCTTGATGACGCCAGCGACACAGGAGGCGACGTTGCCGTCGACGCCGGAGCCCGACGACGAGGCGACGTTACCGTTCGGCGTGATGAAGAACTGCGTCATGACAGTGCCAGCGAGGCCGGGCTTCGCGAGCAGCTCCTTCTCGTAGCAGTACTGAATCTTCTGGATGTTGCGCTTGATGTAGCGACGGATGATCGCCTTATCGAGGTCGCCCTGGGCGTTCGGCTGACCGATCGACACCGTGGGGACAGCCGCCGAGCGACCGCGCATACCACCGCGACCACCACCGACGCCGTAGCCCGAGCCCGTACCCGAGCCATGACCGATGGTGCCGTAGCGACCCGTACCGATCGTGCCCCAGCCCGTGCCGCCGCCGCCGGGACCAAAGCCCGAGCGACCGAAGCCGAAGCCGCCGTTCATCTCGCCGGCCTCGCTGCCGAGCAGACCGCCGTAGATGTTGCCGTCGTCAAAGCCGCTGGAGATGTCGCCCGTACCGGTGAGGGACGCGAACGCGCCACCCTGGGTCAGTGCGGTCGAACCGAGGATACCGGCGTTCCGCGCCTGCTCGATCGCCTGCTGGCGCGCGAGCTGCGGGTCCTCCTGCTCCTTCTTCATCTTGTACTGACCCTCGGCGCGGTCAGACTCCTTCTTGCCCATCTTGCCCTCTTCGAGAGCCATGGCCGTACCGGTGCCGCCCGACTCGTCGGAGCTGTCATCCGGCTTGTCCTCCTCCTCGGGGGGCGGCGGATCGTCCTGCGACGCGCTGTTGGTGCGGGTCGACGTGTCCTCGAGCGAGGCGAGGTCGATGTTCGCGCCGGAATCCTCGACGGGAATTTGCTCGAGCACGAGCCAGAAGCCCATGTGCACCGCGAGCGAGCCCGCGAAGTACGCCATCACGCGGCTCTCCATGGCTGCGAACAGCGGCATCGCGTGGCGACGCGGCTGCGGAACCGCGGAGACGAGGAACGTGGTCTTGCCGGCGCGGACGCGAATCTTCGCGCCCGACGGAATCGGCGAGATCGTCGTGCGGCCCTGCGATGCGAGCTCGGCGAGCGACGTCGACTGGCCGCTGACGACCATCTCGCCGTCCATGCCCGGAGCGAAGTTGAACGCGAAGTCATCGCCGTGCGGCGAGACGAGCGCGAAGTCCGGCGAGGGCGCGCCCTCGGTGGCGAACTCGACGCCCGGTGCCGTGCCGATGCGGAAGAACGGGCTCTTCTTCTCGGTGCGGAGGCGCGACAGACCGTACGTTGCGAGACCGATGCCGACGAACAGACCGCCGAGCATCATCCAGTCGTAGGCCATCGGCAGCATGCGCGGCCGGACCGAGAAGCCGGGCTTCTTCAGGACCTGAGTCTCGTAGTCGTAGCGACCCTTGTTGTAGGCCGCGTTGTCGACGGCCATGTAGAACGAAACAGCCGACATCAGCAGCATCGCCGCGGCGATCGCGAACATCGCGTACGTGGTCGGGCTGACCTTGCCACCACGCGGATCCATGCAGTGCTTCACACCGACGACGGAGTCACCGAGCATCGCGGCAACCTCGACGGCGCGGGCGCCACCCATGTCATCCGCCTCGCTCGCCATCGCCTGCTGGAAGCCAGCAACCGACGCCGTGGCGGTTCCGTAGATCGCGGGGCCCTGGCCACCGATCGCACCACCACCGGCCATTCCGGGGGGCGGGCGAACCGACGGAGCCTGCGGAGGCGGCGCGTACTGCTGCTGTGGCGGCGGAGGCGCGAACGCCTGTGCGGCAGGTGCCGGCGCGAACGCGGCGGGAGGCGGCGGAGCGGCCGCGCGCGGTGCGGCCGGCGGTGGAGCCGCGGGGGCCGGAGCGGGCGGGCGAGGCGCCGACGCCATCACTTCGGGGGCCGGCGGAGCGGCGGGCGTCGAGACGGAGGTCGCAACCTCCTCCTCCTCGCCAGCGCCGATCGCGAGCTCGATGCGGGTCTCACCGACGACGATGGTGTCGCCGGACTGGAGCTTGGCCTTGTTGACCTTCTGGCCGTTGACGAAGGTGCCCTTCGTCGACCCGAGGTCGATGATGCTCACGTCACCGGGCCCGTTGACCTCGATGATGGCGTGCATCCGGCTCACCGTCTCGTCGTCGAGCTTGAGGTGCGCCGACGGGACCTTGCCGAGCTTGATCACGCTCAGGCTGAGCCGCTCCTCGCGGAGCAGCTGGTCACCTTTGAAGATGCGGAACGTGAGGGGTACTTTTGCGCCGGCCATGTTGGTCACTTCTCCGTTGTGGAGCTGTCGAACGATTGGCCGGGATGTCAGCAAAGCGACGCGCAGGTGCGCGACGCCTCCTGACTACAAATCCTCGGCCGACTTGATGATCTCGGGGATGAAGTCTTTGCGGATCCGAATCAGCGACGAGTGCTTCGCGAAGTCGCGCGCGTTGAGGTCTGTACCCTCGGGCTTGACGAGGTCACCCTCGATCGTGTCGCCCGAGAAGTCGTAGACCTTCACCTTGCCTGCCGCGTCGCCGCCCTTCTTGGGTTGAGCCAACGAGGTACCGGCGAGGATGCCGAGAACGAAAACGCCGAGTGCGAGTGAGCCAAGGATGGTGCGCATACAGGTCGACCCTTTCAGGTTCGCCAGGCTGCTTAGATCCGTACCCACGGAGCTAAAGACAACCAAGCTGGATTCGGGTTCCGAGATTCTTTCCAAAAAGTTCAGCGATTTCCAGACACATGATTCCGGGCCGGGTTGCTGTCCCCGGCCCTTATCATTTCAGCTAGTTACTTCTTGGCCGGGGGAGCCGCCGGCGGGGCCGGGGTCGGCGCCGGGGTCGGGGTCGGCGGGGGCTGCGGCGGCATGTTCGCCTGGGCCTTGAGGAAGCTCTCGATCTGCTTGGTCGTCTTGTCGATGACCGTGACCTGCTCCTTCGCCTCGGCCTTGTCAGCCTCGTCCCCCGTCTTGTCCTGGAACTGGCGGAAGTAGTCCTTCGCCGTGCCGTAGGTGCCGAGCGACGCCTTGAGGTCATCCTGCTTGCTGGCACGGAAGTCCTTGTAGAGGACGCCGAGGTTATAGAAGGCCTCGCCGCGGCGCGGATCGAGGTCCTTGGCCTTCTTGTACTGGGCCTCGGCACCATCGAGATCCTTGAGACCGCGGAGCGCGGCGCCCAGCCCGATCATCGCGTCGTAGTTCTTGGGCTGGAGCTCGAGGACCTTGGTGAGGTGCTCCTTGGCCACCTCGTAGTTGCGGAACCCGAGCGTCGTGAGACCGACGTTCTGGCGCGCCTCGGCGAACTTCGGGTCGAGCTCGACCGCGGACTGGAAGTGCTGGAGCGCGAGCGAGAGTGCACCGCGGTTCATGTAGAGCAGGCCGTACGCGTTCTGGAGCGGCGCGTACTTCTCGTTACGCTTCTTGCCCTCGTCGAGCAGGAGCTTCGCGAGATCGAGGCGGTTCTTGTTCTTCTTGAACCCCTCCATGTAGATCAGGCCATAGACCGTGTAGGCCGCGACGTTGTCGGAGTCGACACCGAGCACGTTGGACAGGTTGAAGCGCGCGTCTTCCTCGAGCGCCTTCCACTTGGAGTCCTTGTCCCCGATCTTGCGCATCTGATCGAGCTCGAGCGTCGCGAGGTTGATGCGCGCCGCGACGAGCTTACCGTTCGCCTTGACCGCGCTCTCCCAGTACTGCTTCGCGCCGTCGGTCTTGCCCGCGCGATAGTAGATCTCGCCGAGGTTCGACAACGCCATCGCGATCTTCGTCGGGTCGCCCTTCATGCGCGACGCCGCCTGATACGCCGCCTCGGCGTCCTTCACGAGATTGCAGCGGTGGAACGAGAGTCCCACCATGAACTGCGCCTCGACGAGCTCGGTGTGGGCGCGAGCAACGGACTGGAACCGATCCGCCGCGCCCTTGCACGACGACTCGTTCCACGAGCCCTTATCGTTCTGCGAGAAGAACGCCATCGCCGCCTCGTAGTCCTTACGAGCATCGGTGGAGATCTCGCGCTTCTCGACGGGGGCCCCGCCCTCGCCGGTCGCCCCACCGCCGCCGCCGATGTTCGGAGGAGGAGGAGGAACGCCGCCGCCCTTGGCCAGGCCGGACTTGGGAGAACCGCCGCACGCGAACAGGAGCGCA
>JANOPP010000258.1:0-12817 GCA_031421915.1 Myxococcales bacterium
GGTTGCAACCTGGTTCAAGGCGGCGAGCTGGCTCATGGCCGGCCTGCTGCTCTTGTGCGTCGTGCTCCAGTACAACGACCCGGATCCTGTCCGCTGGATGCTGATGTACGGCGCCGGCGCGATCGCCTCGCTCGTGCTCCCTAGCAAGCGGATCGCCGCCGCGTTCGCCGCCGCGGTCGGCCTGTTCGCGCTGGTGTGGGCCGCGATGCTGATCTACGAGGTCTGGGGGGTCGTCGCCCTCTCGGATCTGACGAACAAGATGAGCGAGAAGGGCGGCGCCGTCGAGGTCGGGCGCGAGG
This sequence comes from Myxococcales bacterium, assembly GCA_031421915.1. Lineage (GTDB taxonomy): Bacteria > Myxococcota_A > Polyangia > Haliangiales > Haliangiaceae > JABFXX01. Next base: position 300 of record JANOPP010000258.1, read on the forward strand.
CCGGCGGCCTGCTGATCGAAGGCGTGTGGCTCGCCATCGGCGCCGCCTACCGCGCTCGCCGGGCCTGACTCACCCCGGCGTGCGCAGCATCTCGAGGTGCGGGATGCCGTCCTCGTCGTACGGCTCCGAGGTCCGCACGAAGCCGAGCTCGCCGTAGAACTTCTCGAGGTGGGCCTGCGCCCCGATCTTGACCGGGACGTTGCCGAGCGCCGCGAGCGCGCGCCGCATCAACTCCTTGCCGAGGCCAGAGCCGCGCGCCTCGGGCGCCGTGATCACCCGGCCGATCGATGCCTCGGCGTACTTCACGCCGGCGGGGACGAGCCGGCAGTAGGCGTGGATCACGCGCATGGGGTCCTCGGCCCACAGGTGGCGGCACTGCGGATCGATCCCGTCGGCGTCGAGGTACACGCAGTTCTGCTCGACGACGAAGACCCGCTCGCGGAGCGTCGTGATCGCGTACAGCTCGCGCACGCCGAGCTCCGCGAACTCACGATCGTGCCAGCTCCGGGTCACTCGCCGACGCTAGCATGCGGTACGTTCGCGACGTGCGCAGCGTCTGCGTCTACCTGTCCTCGTCGAACGGTCGTCCGGTCGATGTCGCGGCGATCACCGAGCTGTCGCGAGAGATCGTGCGTCGCGGTCTCACGGTGGTCTATGGCGGTGCTCACCGCGGCCTGATGGGCGTGCTCGCGGATGCGGCGCTCGCGGCGGGCGGACGAGTGATCGGCGTGATCCCGCAGGCGCTCGTCGACTTCGAGATCGCTCACACGGGGCTGACCGAGCAGCACGTGGTCGAGACGATGCACCAGCGGAAGGCGATGATGTTCACGCTCGCGGATGCGTTCGTGGTCGCCCCCGGAGGGTTCGGGACGCTCGAGGAGGCCTTCGAGATGCTGACCGGCCTGCAGCTCAGCTATCACGCCAAGCCGATCGTGTTTCTCGACGTCAACGGCTTCTGGTCCGGAATGGAGACCTTTCTCGATCACGCCGTGGCCGCCGAGGTCTTGCGGCCCGAGATGCGCGCGCTGTTTCGCACCGCGTCGTCGGCATCTGCCGCGCTCGACCTGCTCGTCGGGTAGTCACGCGCTTCGTGATAACCTGAGGCATGACCCCTCGCGTCGCCGGCGCGGCGCTCGCGTTGCTCGCGGCGGTGATGCTGGTGGCCTCGGTCGCCGGCATCCCGACGGACTGGTGGTCGGGCGCGCCGCTGAAGAACGGCGTCGCGATGCACAAGAAGAACGTCGACGTGTCCTTGCTCCATGCGATCGGCTGTAACCCCGGTGGCGACGGACACTGCGAACCGGTACCGCTGGCAAGTGGCTTCGCGACGATCCGTTTCGTTGCCCTCGGCGCAACGGGACTCCTCGCCTTGCTCGCGCTCGTGCTCGCGATCACGACCCTGATCGCGAGCGAGGGTCGCAAGAAGCTCGCGGTCGCAGTGATGGTGATGGCCGGCGTGAGTGCCGCCACTGCGGTCGCGCTGATCGCGATGCCCAAGCTCGAGAGCGCCGCGATCACCGTACCGATCGGGCCGGGCCTCTACGTGTTCTTCGGAGGCATCGCACTCGCGTTCCTCGGCAGCGTGCTCGCGCGACGACCGACGCCGAAGCTCGAGCTCCAGCCATCGCGGCAGCCGTATGCACCGGCGCTCGCCGCACCGCCGAGTGCGCAGCCCATCGATGTGCTTGCCCTCCTCCACGACGATCGCCCACCGCCGAGCCCGGGAGGTCAGCTCGCCGGGCCCGCGGGTCCGCTCGCGCCTCCAGGCTTTGGTGCGCAGCCGCCCGCACCGTTCCCGACGATGCCTACCCCTGCTGCGTTCGCGGCGCCGGCTCCGTATCCGACGCTGCCGACGCCCGCTCCGTTTGCCAAGGCGCACGAGCCGCCGCCGTTGATTCCGCCGACCCCGTTCCCGCAGACGCCGTTCCCTCCGCCAGCCGCTACGTTCAGCGCACGCCCGGGTGCGCCGCCGATCTCGGCGCCACCCACGCCGGATGCGCGCGGTCGATCCGGCACCGGTGCTCCGCCGCTGCCCGATCGCTCGAAGTCGTCGACGAACCCTCCCGCAATCCAGGATCGCTCGAGAACGTCGAGTCAGATGGCCGCGATCCCCGATCGCTCGAAGTCGTCGACGAACCCGCCGGCGATCCCCGATCGTTCGAAGATCTCGAGTCAGCTACCCGCGATCCCCGGCAAGGGCTCGGGCAACGTGCCCGCACTTCCCGACGCACGACAGAAATCCCCGAGCGTCCCGCTGCCGCCGAGCTCGGCTGCAGCGTCCGCGGCCGCGCGCACCAAGGCCGCGAGCGTCGGGGCAATCGATCGCCCGAAATCTCCGAGCCTCGCCCCGCTTCCGGCCGGCCTCGCGCCGATTCCGTCGACGGTCGCCGGGATGCTTCCACCGCCACGCGCGAAGGGTGCGACGGGCCTGCCCCTGCCGCGTGGCAAGGGCCCGAGTGTCCCTGCGCCCGCGAGTGCGCCGAAGCCGACGACGGTCTCCGCGGTGGTCCCACCACCAGCGATCGCAAACGCCCTGCTGCCGGTCCGCGCGGACACCGATCCCGCGGACAACCTCGAGACGATGGATCGCGATGCGATGACGCTGGCGCGCGAGGGTGCGAACGCGATCGGCGACAGCACCGACGCGAACGTCGCCCTGCCCGACGCGCAGCCCGTCGACGAACACACCGATCTCGCGGCGGAGCCGATCTCGCCCGACACCGGCGCCGACAGCGAGCCACGCGACAGCGCGAGCGACATCCAGACCGCCATGCAGCGCAAGGTCACACACTCCGAGCTGGTGCGCGCCGTCGCGCGCGAGAGTCAGAGCGAGATCGAGACCATCGCGCGCGAGAAGCTGAGCGCCTCCGATCTCGCGATCGGCGACTCGACGTCGCCCGCGATCCTCAACGCCGCTGCAGCCACACCGCGCGGCGCCTCGCAGAGCGAGATCCAGGAGCTCGGCGAGGCCGCGACAGTGCCAGCGACCTCCCCCGCTCCGCCCGGCGGCCCCATCACCGGAACCGCGAAGATCCCCGTGTCGACCGCGTCCGAATCACTGCCCCCACCGAAGAAGGAGGAGGTCGCGACGTCGGGACCGACGCCGGCATGCCCGCAGTGCGAAGCACCGATGGCATGGGTCGAGGAGCACCTGCGGTTCTATTGCAAGAGCTGCCGGATGTACTTCTAGAGCCAAGCGGACCTGTTCGCAGGAGTAGGCGATCAGGGGCGCAGCATCCTGGCTCGGCGGCGGAGGCACTAGATCGCGTTGCGCTCGATCGAGGTCCGCGCTTGCTCGGCGAGCAACCGGACGGCGAACGCAAACTGCGCGAACCGTGCGTCGGTCGTGATGCCCTTCGTGTAGCGGTAGTAGATCTGCTGCGCGATCACGGCGGTCTTGAGCAGACCGAACGCATAGTAAAAGACGAGGTTGTCGGTGGTGCGCCCGGAGCGCTCGAGATAGCGCCGCGCGATCTCGTCGCGGGTCATCATGCCCGGGCGCGCCGTCGGGCCAAACGGAAGCTGGTGATACGCCGGCGGATCGCTCGCCTGCGCCCAGTACGACAGCGACGTGCCGAGATCCATCAACGGATCGCCGATCGTCGTCATCTCCCAGTCGAGGACACCTGTGATCTTCTCGAGTGCCGGCTCGAAGATCACGTTGTCGAACTTGAAGTCGTTGTGGATCAACGACGGCGTGCCGTCGGCTGGCATGTGCGACGCGAGCCACGCGGCGACCTCGGTGACCGCCGGGAGATCGTCGGTCTGCGAGTTGGTATAGCGCTCGGTCCAGCCGGTGACCTGGCGCTCGATGTACCCCGCGGGCTTGCCGAAGTCGCCGAGACCGGCGGCCTTGTAGTCGACGGCGTGGAGATCGACGAGGGCGTCGATGAGGACCTCGCAGATCCGGCGGACGCGCCCGTGGTCACCTGCGAGCACGGCGGGGAGATCCTTGCGGAGGATCACGCCGCGGCGGCGCTCCATCAGATAGAACGGCGCGCCGAGCACCTCACCGGTGCCCTCGAACGCGATCACGCGGGGAGCGCGCTCGTAGACCGGCGCCAGCTTGGACAGCACCGCGACCTCGCGCCCCATATCGTGCGCGGACTTCACCTTGCTGCCGAACGGCGGTCGGCGCAGCACGTACTCGCGATCGCCGTGGCGCACGAGGTAGGTGAGGTTCGAATGCCCGCCGGGAAACTGCTCGACGGTGACTGTGCCGGGGACGCCGAGCTCCTTGTCGAGGAACGCGCTCAGCTTGATGAGGTCGAGCTCTTCACCGGCGCGGACGGCTCTGGGCTCGTCAACGACCACGGCTCTCTCCGTAGCGCGCGAGAATCCGCTTCGCGACGACCATCTTGTGGACCTCGTCCGGACCGTCGTAGATCCGCGCTCCACGCTCGTGCACGTAGTAGTGCGCGAGGATCGTGTCGCTCGTGATGCCCAGCGCACCGTGGAGCTGGATCGCGCGATCGACGAGTCGCAGCATCACATCGGCGACGTAGAACTTGATCACGCTGACCTCGTCGCGCGCACGATCGAAGCCCTTCTTCTCGATCGTCCACGCGGCGTGGAGGACCATCAGGCGCGACGCGTTGATCTCGGCGCGTGCCTCGGCGACCCACGACTGCGCGATCTGGCGCGTCGCGAGCGTCTTCTCGTCGTCGATCTTGCGGCGCGAGATATGGGAGCACATCTGATCGAACACGCGCTCGCAGATCCCGATCCATCGCATGCAGTGATGGATGCGACCGGGGCCGAGTCGCTCCTGCGCGATCATGAAGCCCGCGCCCTCGGGGCCGAGGCGATTCTCGACGGGAACGCGGACGTTGCGATACCAGATCTCGGCGTGGCTGCCGTAGCCGGCGCCGGCGTCGCCCATGATCTTGATGTTGCGCGCGAGCTCGAAGCCTGGGGTCGTGGTCGGCACGATGATCATCGACGCGCGCGCGTGCGGCGACGCCTCGGGGTTGGTTACCGCCATCACGATCGCGAACGCGGCGCCGTCGGCGGCAGTCGTGAACCATTTGTGGCCGTCGATCACGTAGTGATCGTTGTCGCGACGCGCCTGACACGACAGCAGCGTCGGGTTCGAACCGGGATTCTCCGGCTCGGTCATCGAGAAGCACGAGCGGATGTCTCCGCGCGCGAGTGGCTCGAGCCACGTCGCCTTCTGTTCGGCGGTGCCGAACTTGTGGAGGATCTCGCTGTTGCCGGCGTCAGGGGCCTGCGCGCCGAACACGTAGTGACCGAGCGGCGTGCGCCCGAGCCGCTCCGACACGAGGCCGTGCTCGACGAGCGAGAGGCCGAGGCCACCGATGTCCTTCGGCAGCTGTGGCGCCCACATGCCGGCGGCCTTCACCTTCGCGCGCAGCTCGTCGAGCCGAGGCGCGGCGGCGACGAACCCTTGCTCGAGCACCTCGTGCTCGACGGGCATGATGATCTCGGCGACGAACTTCTCGATCTTCTCGAGGAGGGGGCGAACGGTCTCTGGCGGATCGAAGTCCATCTATCTCTCCGTGTGCTGCTCGTCGGTCAGGTGGCCGGTCAGGTTGAACGTCACCAGGGACACTTGCTCGGGTCTCCACGCCGCTTCACGCGCGAAGTCCTGCGTGCGGAACTTGAGCTCGGTGATCGACGCGTTGCGGATCACGATGCTCGTGCGGACCATCCGCGAGTCGGGGATCCCGAACGTCAAGCCGACCGCCACGCCGATCGGACCCGCCGATGTGACGCACGCGATCCGCGCTCCCGAGCGCGCCGCGCCGAGCATCCGCGTGAGACCGCCACGCACGCGCGCGACGAACGCGCTCACGCGTTCGAGTCCCTCGACGTTCCACTCGTCGTTCGCCCACTTCGCGAGGATGGTGTGGAACGCGTCGTCGAGGAGCTTCGGCGTCGGCGCGGTCTTCAGTGCCTCGAACTTCTTGTCGTGCGCTGCGAGCCGCGGGACGAGGTGCTGGAGCATCTCGAAGGCCGGGTACTCGGCCATCTCGGGCAGCTCGGTCGACGCGGGCAGGCTCGCACCGAGCGCGGCCGCAGCCTCGGTGGCGTAGCTCACGGTCTGGACCTGACGGCGAAGTGGACCCGAGTAGAGCTCGTCGATCTTCGCGCCCGAGAGCCACGTGCCGACTGCACGCGCCTGGTCCTGACCACGGACGGAGAGCCGGTCGTAGTCGGCCTCGCCGTACGACGCCTGCCCGTGCCGGATGAGAAAGAGGGTGCCCACGCCGCGGGCATCCTAACCCCGTGGGGTCAGGCGTGGTTGGGTCAGCACGCCCCACCAGAAAGGCACGCCGACCCCATTTCCCGGAAAACGGGGTCGGAGTGCCTTTCCAGGCTGGCACGCCGCTTGGACGCGTACGCGCGCATGAAGCTCGTCCCGGTCTTCGTCCTCGCGCTGTTCGCCGGCTGCGGACCCAACGTCATGAGCGGTGACGAAACGACCGGCACCGAGGACTCCGACGGCGACATGATCTCCGACGCCGACGAGGGCAGGTCGTCGGGCACCGACTCCGACTCCGACGGGACACCCGACTTCGAGGACGAGGACTCCGACGGCGACGGCATCCCGGACTACCGCGAGGCCGGCGACAGCGACGCGACCTCCGCTCCGATCGACTCAGACGGCGACGGCACCCCCGACTTCCGCGACCTCGACAGCGATGCGAACGGCCGCAGCGACACGGTCGACGGCGTCGAGGATCTGGATGGCGACAACCTCGGCGCGTACGCCGACCCGGACGACGACGGTGACGCACTCGACGACGAGGACGAGATCGGCCCCAACGCGCAGCAGCCCGTCGATTCCGACAACGACGGGACGCCGGACTTCCATGACATCGACTCCGACAACGACTCGATCAACGACATGTACGAAGGCGTCAACGACTACGACTCCGACGGCGCCGCGAACTTCATCGATCTCGACAGCGACGGTGACTGCGTGACGGACCGCGCCGAGGCGCGTGGAGCACCGCCGGCCGACACCGACATGGATCACCACGCCGACTTCATCGATCGCGACAGCGACAACGACGGCGTGCCCGACGTCAGCGAAGACGCGAACTGCAACGGCACCGTCGACGCCGGTGAGTCGAGCGGGATTCTGACGGACACCGACAACGATGGCGTCACCGATCTCGTCGAGACCGCGGCCGGCACGAACCCGGCGAATCCGGCGAGCAACCCGCAGGCGAACGGAGACTTCGTGTTCATCGAGCCGTACCAGGCGCCGCAGGTGCCGCTCGCGTCTGACCTCGACTTCTCGACGAGCCTGCAGGCCGTCGACCTCTACGTGATGCTCGATCGGTCGGGCTCGATGTCCGCCGAGATCAGCTCGATCAAGACGAACCTCTCCAACGTCGTTCGCAACGTCGCCTGCGCGCCGCTCGGTACCGGGGTGCCGCCGAACTGCATCCCCGACCTGTGGGCCGGCGCGGCGACCATCGGTTATCAGGGCGGCGGAGCGACGGCGTTCGAGCACTGGGTCGATGTCCAGCCGAACGCGAGCTTCAGTGGCGTGCCGATCGCCTCGTCGAGCGGTAGCAACTCGCAGGAGCCCCTGACGTTCGGCGCGTATGCCGCGGTCACCGGCCTCGGCGGCTCGTCGTTCTCGATGGGCGGTGTCCCGGCGCGCGCCTCGTGCAACGGGTCGGCCGCGTTCAACGCGGGCTACAACACGTTCGGCTACCCCTGCTTCCGCCAGGGGGCGCTCCCCGTCGTCTTGCTCGCGACCGACGAGCCGCCGCTCGGCGCAGGTGACACGTTCAAGACTCCGGACTGGACGTCGGTCGTCCGTCCCGCGTTCCTCGCGCGCAAGGCGAAGCTCGTCGGTATCCTCGGCGATGGGCTCTCGGGGTCCACCACCGCCGACCTCCAGCAGATGGCGCGCGACACCGGCGCGGTCGATGCGCTCAACGGCAACGCACCACTCGTGTTCAACGGCTCGGGTGCGAACGCCGCGGCCGCGATCCAGACGGGCATCCTCACGCTCGCGAACGGCCTGCCGCTCGACATCAACGCGACGACGACCGACGACCCGGCCGACGCAGTCAACGCGGTGACGTCGTTCGTCGATCACCTCGAGACGCTGCAGAGCGGCACCTCCCAGTGCGCGAACGGCTTGACCGACATCGATACCAACTCCGACACGTTCAAGGACAAGTTCGTCCAGGTCCGCACCGGCACGCCGGTTTGCTGGAAGGTCGTGTCCAAGCCGAACACCACCGTGCCCGCGACCGAGGCGCCTCAGCTGTTCCGCGCCACGGTCACCGTCTACGGCGACGGTGTGACCCAGCTCGACACCCGCGACGTGTTCTTCCTCGTTCCGCCGAAGCCGTTCGACGGCCCGATCCAGTAGGGCTACGCTTCCTGGGTTGACCCGTCGCACCGTCGCCGCGTGGCTCGTCGTCGTCGCGCTGATCGCAGCGGCGATCGCGGTGGTCGTGCTCGGTCCGATCGAGCGAGGCGAGACGTTTCACCACTACGCCGATCAGCGCCGCTGGCTCGGGATCCCGCACGCGGGCGACGTCCTCTCGAACCTCGCGTTCGTCTTCGTCGCACTCCGCTACTTCCGCCACCTCCCCGCGCTCGCGGCCGCCATCGCCGCGATCGGCGCTGGCTCTGCGATCTATCACTGGGCACCGAGCGACCTGACGCTCGTCGTCGACTGGGCGCCGATCGGCGTGACCCTCATGCTCGTGCTCGCGACCGTGATCGGCGATCGAATCGGTCCGCGCTCCGCGCAGGTCGCGCTCTCCGCGGGCCCCCTCGGGGCCGTGTTCGCCGTCGGCTACTGGCTGATCACGGGCGGCACCGGTGATGGCGATGGCAACCGAGGAGACATGGCGCCGTACATCGCGCTCCAGCTCCTCGGCGTGGCGCTGCCGCCGCTGCTCGGGCTCGCGGCACCGGGCCGGATCGCCACGCGCTGGCTTCTCGCAGCGGTCGGCTGCTACGTGGCCGCACGCGTGCTCGGTGCGAACGATGCTTTCCTGCTCGACGCGATCGCGATCTCGGGCCATAGCCTCAAGCACCTGGCCGCTGCGGCGGCCGCCGCGTGTGTCCTCCGCGCGTGCCAGTAGTGCTCGCGATCCAGACGCTCCCGTGGCTGATTGCTCGCCTTCCCGCGGACGCGCTGAAATCGGCCTATCATCGATCAATGCGCGGAAGCTCGCTGCTGATCGCCATGGTTCTCGTCGCCTCCTGGATCGCGCGTACCGGTGACGCGGCGCCGAAGGTGGCCAAGCTCCGCATCAAGCCGGTAGCGCTGAAGGTCGGGACGGTTCGTATCGACTCGTCGACGGACACCCTCGGCGGGGGCGAGTCGCGCAAGGTGATACGCACCACGGTGCTCGCCGTCGATCGCAACGGCATCGTGACGAAAGCGAAGGTCACGTACTTCGAGATCGGTAGCTAGAGCGCGGCGCTGTCGGGCAAGAGTTACGTGATCGCGAGCGGCGACGGCGAGCTCGAGGTCACGCCGGCGGATGGCACCGAACCCGGCGACGAGGCTCTGGTGCGCACCACCAACAAGTCGTTCGGCAAGCGCGACTCCACGCTGATGATGGTCGCCGACCGCGACTTCGTCGTCGGGACGACCGTCGTGGTGCCCGCACCCGAGACACTCCCTCCCGGCACGGACGTCAAGCTGACGCTGCGAAGCTTCGATGCGGAGACCGCGACCTTCGACATCGCGATCGTCATGAAGACGAGCACCGTCAAGCTCGCGGGCACCGGCTCGCTGATCGTCGATCGCAAGACCGGGCTCGAGCGCTCCACCTCCCTGGCCGTCGAGATCGACTCGGGCCGCGGCCGGACCGACAAGGCGACTCTCCAGTCACAGGTCACCACGGAATGAAGCGACCGCTCCTCGCACTCCTCGTGCTGACCGCGTGTTTTCGCGGCGGTGACGTGGTCGAGCCCGCGACCGTCGCGAACGCAACGCCAGCACCAGCAACGCTGCGCATTGCTCGCGTCGCGCCGAAGGTCGGCTCGGTCCGCGTCGAGACGACCGTGAGCCGCGGAGGCGGCAGCGACTCGCGCAAGGGCACACGGGTCGCGGTCCTCGCGGTCGATGGCTTCGCGGCGGTGAAGGAGAAGATCACGTACCTCGAGGCGACCGGGGCGAAGCATCCCCTCGAAGGCAAGAGCTTCATCCTCACGCGCGTCGACGATCAGATCGGTGTCGTCGCCACGGACGGGACGCTACCGGGCGACGAGGAGCTCGTTCGCGCGGACAACGAGTCGATGGGCGAGATCGACTCGACGGTCCTGATGGTCACCAACCGCGACTTCGCGATCGGCACGCCGGTCAAGGTCCCCGCGCCCAAGGTGCTGTCGCCGGGCTCGACCATCACGCTCACGCTGCGTGCGTTCGATGCGACCAGCGCGACGTTCGATATCGCACTGAGGATGCCGGACATGGGCTCTTTGAGGGGCCAGATGACCGTCGACAGGTCGACCGGCCGCGAGCGCAGCGCCACCATGACGCTCAAGGTCCAGATGGGACGCGAGACCCGCGAGACGACGTTCGAGCTCCAGGCGACGACCGAATAGTCAGCGCCGGATCTCGATCTGCCACACGTCGTGCTCGGAGTCCTCGCGGACCTCGACGCGCGGATCACCATCGCGGAAGATCAGGACACGCTTGCCGTTGTCGTCGCTCGGACGTGGCTGCCCCCACTTGTGCGTGAACAGCTGGAGCAACGTGTTCTGCGCGTCGGGGTGCGCCTTGTACGGGAGCGCGAACCGCAGCTCTCGCACCCGGCCGCCGGTGATATCGAGCGTGATCTTCGTCGCGCCGCGCTCCCATTCGGTCGGAAGCAGCGTGAGTACGTAGTCGCGATCCTTGCCCTGCGCGCCTAGCTCGGTCGGAAACATCTGCTTGACCTCGTCGACGGTGCTGCCGAGGACGGGCGCCGCATCGAGGACGTCCGGCTGATCACCGAACAGCGCCGTCGCGGGGAGATAGTGATCGTATGCGAGGTCGTGACTCGACCCGAGCGCATCGCGCAGCGTCGCGCGCCAGCCGGTCGTGGGATCGGGCCAGACGAGGACGTTCTTGCCGACGGGCTCGGTCGCGGCGAGACCCGGCCCCCACGCTTCGGCGATCAGGTTCTCCGCGTGCGCCGGGAGGTTGAGATAGATCGCGCGCACCGTGCCGAGCTTGTCGTCGGTCGCGACGTACTGCCAGACACCGTCGACACCGGTCGCGATGCCGGTGCGCACATCGATCAGGCCGGGCGCTTCCTTGCGTGCGTCGACCAGCTTCATGCCGACGCGGAGATTCGCGAGAAGCCCTGGCGGTACGACGTGCGCCCCGAAGAACTCTGACGACAGCACGTGATACGGCAGGTACTCGAGGAAGCAGTTGCGCTCGAGACAGTCGAGCTTGACCTTCCAGCCCGTCGACTCGCTGGCCCACGTGATCTCCGGCTGACCGAGCGCGTCCTTCGAGATCTGCGGCTCGCCCCACGCACGCGTCAGCAGATCGCGCGCGGTCTGGCCCTGGACGACGGCGAGGATGCTCGCGACCGTGCCGGCATCGACGCGAACCTCGAGCTTGACGTCGCCGACACCCGAGTCGATCACGAGGTGCTCGCGCACGCCGCGATGATCCTCGCGCAACCCGGGCACGAGGTCACGCGCCTGCGCGACGGTCATGCCGGGTCGCAACTTCGCGAGCCCGCGCGGCGGTTCGATCCGCGGCCCGAAGAACTCGGTCGTCGCAGCGGGCGCCGAGCTACACGCGGCGAGCGCGAGTACGATGGACGCGACAGACCTCACCGATCCAAGGTGCCCCGAAGATCCAGTCACGACAACATCCACGGGGCGAATCGCCCCGTGGGGCGCGTCAGCGCAGCTGAACGAGCAGCTCGTTGGTCCGATCGACGAGCACCTGCACGCGGGTCTTCGTCGACGGGAACGTAAGCACGCGCTGGCCTGCCTCGAGCTTCTCCTGGCCCTTGCCCCACTTCGCTTCGAGAGCCTTCACGAGCAGATCCTTGTGCGCGAGCGTATCGAACGGCAGCGCGAACACCGCCGTTGCGGTCTTGCCCGTCTGCGGATCGAACCGCAGGCCGATCATCGTCAGCGCAGTCGCGAACTCGGTCGGCGGCAGCTGGACGTTCGCGCCGGCGGTGGTGACGGCCATCTTTGGATAGACCTTCGCGAGCTGATCCGACGTGAGTCCGATCAACGGCAGAGCGATCTTGTCGCCGGGGCCGAGCAGCGACATCACGGGCATGTACTCGCTGAGCTGCACGACGCCGAGGCTCGCGTCGTAGCGCGCGCGCCAGCCGGTGTTCGGGTTGAACCACATCGGCTTCGTATCGACCTCGGTCGCCTTGCCCCACGCCGCGTTCATCAACTGACCCGCATGAGCGGGCAGGCCGGCGATCAGAACCGAGCGAACGCGGTCGTCCTTGCCGACGTCGACCGAGAGCCGAACATCCTCGGGCCCCGCGGGCACCTCGGCGCCCGTCACGAACAGCGCGCCGAGCTGATCGCGCGTC
>JANOPP010000259.1:0-2771 GCA_031421915.1 Myxococcales bacterium
CCCGCACTTCGACGACCAGTACGGGTGGTGGGTCATGGAGCGCTACGTCGGCCTCGCGCGCTTCCTCGGCACGCCGGCCACGATCGCCGGGCTCCTGACGCGCCTCGCGATCAAGGGCACCGACCGATCGAAGGTCGATGCGCGCGCGGATACGATCGCAGCGCTCGCGTACATCACCGGTTGGGATGCCCGCGAGGGCGGCCGCACGGTCGAGGAGGCCGCAGCGCGCTACCTCGCCGAATGCGCACTGCCGTGACGGCACTGGCGACCGCACTCTCACGACCGTGATGATTCACACGTTCTGTGCTCCACGACGGCTGCCAGCGGCGGGTCCGGGCGCTGGCTACCGGGGTTGCCGTCCAAGCCTCGATCCGCGTCATGGCCTGAACGATCGCGGGGGTCGCGGTGGCCTTCCGCTTGCTACTTCGCTGGGCATGCGTCGCCTCGCCATCTCGACCCTGCTCCTTGTTGGTTGCACCGATGCAGCTCCGACCGAGATCGCCTTCCACGGCGAACAGGCGGTGCTACCCGGCTTCAAGTACGAGACGGGTCTGTTGCCGGCGAATTCGCCCGTGCAGATGCAGCTCGCGCTCGAAGCTGGCGGCGGGATCACGGCCGAGGCCGCGGCGCTAGGTGGAGGCGATGCCGTCGTGCCCGTCGCCGGCTCCGGTCGGTTCGCACTCGACGCTCACCTCAAGCTGACGGGTGCCCTCAAGATCGACGTCTCGGGCCTGCGCTACAACGGCCCGATTCCCGGCATCGAGAACATCGACATCGCGTTCGGCAACGAGACGGTGTTCGATCCATTCCTGCTCGGTGGAAGCAGCGCGAAGGTCAGCGCCGCACTGCCGCGGATCGACCTGCCGCCGATTCCGCTGCCCGGCGGCCTGCCCGGTCACATCCAGCTCACCGTTGCCGAAGGCAGCGTGATCGACTCGGTCCTCACCGGCTCGTGTGCCGGCGTCGACGGCAGCATGGCCGCGTGGAAGGCGAAGACCTCGACCACCGCGCACATCGTGATCGCGCCGGTGATCGTCCTCGAGATCCCGATCCTCGGCACCAAGATGTATCCGATCCCGAACGTCGCGGTCGACGTCCCGGCGATCGAGGTCCCGATGGATCTCGGTCAGCACGCGCTCGATCCGAAGGCCGATGCGCCCGAGGGCGTCGCGGCGGCCAATGCCTGCAGCGGCCCCGGTGGTGGCGGCGGTGGTGGTGGCAACGGCGTCTGCGAGATCGACGATGTCTCGACGTGGAAGCCGACCTGGCACCCGCCCGCCGCACCGTTCGCGGATGCGTGCACGTCGACGGCGATCACCGCGTTCGAGTCGGCCTGTATGAACTCCGGCGCGTCGGCCGAGACGTGCGATCGGTTCCGCGAACAGAACGCGCTGTGCGCGAGCTGTCTGATGTCGGCACCCGACGACGCGGTGTGGGGCCCGACCGTCGGTGTCGAGCTGCCGACCGTGCAGAACGTCGCCGGCTGCATCGCGAACACCGTGTCACACGCGCTGTCGTGTTCGATGTCGATCCAGGCGTACGACGAGTGCCTCGACGTCGCATGTACGAGCTGCGAGGGTCGCTCGTCGTGCAAGGACTCCGCGGCCAGCGGTGTGTGCTAGAACCTCAAGAACATCGCATTCGGGTGTCGCAGCTCGCTCGGCACCGACGTGTCGGCCTGCATCACCGAGCCACGCTACCGCCTCGACTTCGCCTGTGGTCGCGCTCCCTGATGCTTCGTGCCATGGTCGGTGGGATCTTCGTGGGGTAGACGGCGCCCCAGGGGGTTCCTGACCGGCCGCTGCGGGCGTATTCTAGGGATCCGGAGTCATGTCCAACGAGAAAGAGAAGACCGCGTTCATGCAGGCGCCGATGATCCCTCGCAAGGGTTCGGCGAGCAATAATGCAGACGCGGTGCTCGTGTCGATCTACCCGTCGGGCAACGGCATGGGACGCCGGTTCGCGCTCAACAAGAGCGAGCACTTCATCGGCCGGCTCGACGAGCTCGACATCCCGCTCGAGGGCGAAGGTCTGTCGCGGCGCCACGCGCGGATCTACCGCGACGAGACCGGCTGGAACGTCGAGGACCTTGGCTCGACCAACGGCACGCACGTCAACGATCACAAGGTCACCAAGAAGCAGCTCACCGACGGCGACCTGATCCGGTGCGGCGTCGCGATCTGCAAGTTCCTCTCGGGCGACAACATCGAGGCCGCCTACCACGAAGAGATCTACCGGATGTCGATCATGGATGGCCTCACCGCCGTCCACAACAAGCGGTACTTCCTCGAGTTCCTCGAGCGCGAACTGGCGGTCGCCGTGCGCCAGAGCCAGGCGCTGTCGCTCATCATGATCGACATCGATCACTTCAAGAAGATCAACGACACCCACGGCCACCTCGCCGGCGACGCCGCGCTCAAGCAGATGTGCCAGCGGCTCAAGCCGCGCATCCGCACGACCGATCTGCTCGCTCGCTACGGCGGCGAAGAGTTCGCGGTCGTGCTGCCCGCCACGAACCTCGAGGGCGCGATGCTGGTCGCCGAGGAGCTGCGCGTGATCATCGAGACGACGCCATTCCAGTACGACACGACCCAGATCCCGGCGACGATCAGCCTCGGGGTCGCGCTGGCCGACCTCGCTGCACCCGGCACCGCGACCGATCTGATCGGGCGCGCCGACGCGAACCTGTACGAGGCGAAGCGCTCGGGTCGTAACCGCGCCGTCGGCTGAAGCGGCGCGTTCGAGTCTCAGGCCTCGCCGGTACGGACGAA
>JANOPP010000260.1:0-4543 GCA_031421915.1 Myxococcales bacterium
TCGGCTGGCTGCCGACGGGTGTGGTCGCCGGACCGGACGGCATGTTGTGGTGTAGCTGCTGCGGGGTCTGGCGCGCCTGGCCGCCGGGCGGCGTGTGCGGAACGGCGGGGAGCGACGGCGACGACGTGCGGCCGACCTTCACCTCGGGCTGCATCGTCTGCGGTGACGCGGCGTACGCAGGCTGCATCGTCGGATACGACTTCGCGTTCCACTCCTCCGCGCTCGGCTCGGACTCGTCGGGACGATTTCCGTGGGGCAGATCGAGGACCGCGCGACCCGACTGCAACTGCTGCGGTGACATCTCGACGGGCGCTGGCGTCTCCGCACGCGCGTGCACGACGTCGCTGCCCGTGCCGTTCGTGTTCGAGATCGTGCTCTCGCGCGGCACTTGCGGCTGCTGGGTCGCCCGCCCCTGCTGCGTCAACCACGGCTCGGTGAGGTCACCGAACATGTCGCGCATGAAGCGACCGAGCGACATCGTCGACAGCGACATCCGAGCCGCCACCGCGAAGCTCTCGAGAGCCTCGAGCAGTGCACCGGCGCTCTGGTAGCGCTGCACCGGATCGACCGCGAGCGCCTTCATCACGATCGCTTCAAGCGCCTGCGGGTAGCCCTGGATCAACCGCGTGGGCCGCACGACATCGCCGGTGACGATGCGATGCATCGTGTCGAAGTCGGAGTCCGCGCGGAAGCAGCGATGCTGCGTCGTGATCTCGTAGAGGATGATGCCGAGCGAGAACACGTCGCTCCGGCGATCGACGTCGCGGCCGCGGCACTGCTCCGGTGCCATGTACGCGAACTTGCCCTTGATGATTCCCGACTGCGTCTCGATCGAGCGCTGGGTCGCCTTCGCGATGCCGAAGTCGAGCAGCTTCACCGAGCCGTCGTAGCCGATCATGATGTTCGACGGCGACACGTCGCGGTGGACGATGCCGAGCGGAACGCCATCCTGGCCGCGACGCTCGTGCGCGTGGTTCAACCCGGCGGCTGCACCGGTCACGCACGTGAGGGCGAGCTCGAGCGGAACGCGCGTGCCCTGGCTGCCCGCCTTCGCGAGCAGAGCGCGAAGATCCTGGCCATGGACGTACTCCATGGCGAGGTAGTGGATGCCGCCGTCCTCGCCAACCTCGAACACCTGAGCCACGTTCTGGTGGTTGAGGGCCGCGGCGAGGCGCGCCTCGTCCAGGAACATCTGAACGGCGGTCTGATCGTTCGCGCGCTCGGGCGTGATCAGCTTGAGCACGACGTGGCGCTCGAAGCTGCCGATGCCCGTCGTCCGGCCAATATAGATCCGCGCCATCCCACCCAACGCGAGTGGCATGAGGATCTCGTACTTGCCGAGACGAGTGGGTAGCCCCCCAGCGGTGGCCGCTACTGGCACGTCGTCGATCGTTTCATCCGGGGGTTACCCTGTCAAGCAATCGCCAAGCTAGCAGCCAAAGGAATTCACGGATGTAGGTGCCTACTTCGAGGTCCCTGCGAGGGTCATGTGGGACACCCGGAACGTGGGCGCCGCCGTCGACGAACGGAGCTCCAGATCGTCCGCAACTGCGTCGATCCGCTTGAGGATCTCGTCGAAGTTCGCGGCGATGGTGATCTCGGAGACCGGGAACGTGAGCTCCCCGTTCTCGATCCAGAAGCCCTGAGCACCGCGCGAGAAGTCGCCCGTGATGGGGTTGAAGCCAAACCCCATCAGGGACGTCACGTAGAGCCCCTTCTTGGTGTCGCGGATCAGGGCGTCGCGCTTCATCGTCCCGGCGGCCATCACGAGGTTCGACGTGGTCGGGCCAGGGTTACTGCCGATGCCACGACCGGACGAGTGCGTCGACTGGCGGCCGAGCTTGCGCGCGCTGTACGTGTCGCTCAGCACCGGCATCAGCACGCCCTTCTCGACCACGCTGTTCTTGCGCGTCGCGAGCCCATCGCCGTCGAACGGCCGGCTGCCCGGCGCCCGGGGGATCAACGGATCATCGACGATCGTCACCAGCGGCGACGCGATGACCTCGCCCTCCTTGCCGACGAGGTAGCTGTTCTTGCGCCAGAACGAGCTGCCGTTGGCGACGCTGAAGATCGTGCCGACGATCGAGCGCGACACCTCGGGGTCGAACACGATGGCGCACTCCTGCGTCTCCACCTTGCGGGATCCGAGGGTCGCCACTGTGCGGCGTGCCGCCTCGATGCCGACCGCCTCCGCTGCCTCGAGGTCCGCGAGAAACCGCGACGCCGTGTACCAGTAGCCGTTCCGCTTCTTCGGGTTCTCCGCATCCGTGTTGTCGTCGCACAGCGGCGCGACCACGAGCGACGCATAGCTGCCGCGATAGCCGCCGACAAACCCACCGCTCGTCGCGAACGCCGACCCGCTCAGCGAACGCGACCACGAGCCGCCCTCGGAGTTCGACACGCGCTTGTCGTGCTTGCGCGCGGCGGCCTCGCCGGCGATCGCCTGCTTGAGCGCCCACGCGGCGTCGACCTCGGCCACGTTCGGGTCATAGAGATCCAGATCCGGAAACGGACCCCTCGCGAGCAGCGACGGATCCGGCGGCTCGCTGCAGTCATCGCGCTCCGCGAAGTTCGCGAGCGTCACGGTCTCTGCACACAGCGCCTCGATCGCCTCGCGGCGCAGATCGCTCGTGTACGTCACGGCACGCTTGCCGTCCTTGATCACGCGCAAGCCGAGCCCGCGGCTGCCCGCCTCCTCGACCAGCTCGGGCTCGCCGAGCCGGACCTTCGCGGTCAGCTCGCTGCCATCGCGCACCACCACTTCGGCGTGATCGGCCCCTGCCCGCTTCGCGATCTCGACTGCGAGCTGCGCGACATCGCAGAGCTCCTTGATCGTCTTCTCCGTGACCTGGATGCCGCTCATGCCTGCGTTCCTCCGACGGTGATCGATGCGATGCGCACGGTCGGCGTCCCGACGTTGACCGGCACGGACTGACCGTCCTTGCCGCACGTCCAGATTCCATCCGAGAACTCGAAGTCCGAGCCGAGCATGTCGACGCGCCGCAAGACCTCCGGCCCGTTGCCGATCAGGTTCACGCCCTTGAGCGGTGCCGTCAGCTTGCCATCCTCGATCAGGTAGCTCTCGGTCAGCGAGAACAGGAAGTCGCCGTTCGAGATATTGACCTGCCCGCCCGAGAACCGCTTCGCGTACACGCCGCGCTTCACGCTCTTGATGATGTCGTCGGGGTTATCCTTGCCACCGAGCAGCGACGTGTTCGTCATGCGCGGCAGCGGCATCGAGCGGAACGACTCGCGCCGCCCGTTGCCCGTGGGCTTGATGCCGTAGTGCTTCGCGCTCATCCGGTCGTGCATGTACCCGACGAGCACGCCGTTCTCGATCAGCGTGTTGCTCTGTCCGGCGTAGCCCTCGTCGTCGATGTTCATCGCGCCGCGCGAGCTCTGGATCGTGGCGTCATCGACGACCGTGCACAGCGCCGATGCGACCATCTTGCCCATCTGACCCGAGTAGTTCGACGTCTCCTTGCGGTTGAAGTCGGCCTCGAGGCCGTGGCCGACTGCCTCGTGCAACAGGATCCCGGAGTCTCCGGGTCCGAGCACGACCGGCATCTCGCCAGCGGGGGCGTCGCGAGCGTCGAGCATCGCGATCGCAATGCGCGCGGCCTCGCGACCATGCGCCACCGCGTCGCGCTTCGCGTCCGCGAAATAGTCGAACCCGTACCGCCCACCACCACCGCCCGAGCCCGACTGCCGCTTGCCCGCATCCTCGGCGTACGCGCGCACGCCGAACCGCAGCATCGGCTGGACATCGGACGCCATCCGCCCGTCCGACGTGAACAGCAGCACCTCGCGGATGCTCTCCGCGAACGAGGCCTCGACCTTGACGATCCGGTTATCGAACGCGCGCGCCGCCTTGTCGGCCGCCCGCAACAGCGCCAGCTTGTCCTCGGCCGGAACCATCAGCGACGGTGTCGACACCGCGTAGAAGCTCGGCTTCGGAATGTCGATCAAGGACGCAACATTGACCGGCGTGTGCCCGCCCCCGATCGCGATCTGCCCGGCGGTCTTCGCCGCGTGCGCCATCTTCTCCCACGCGAGATCCTCGCAGTAGGCGTACCCGGTCGCGTCGCCCTTGAGAACGCGCACCCCGAGGCCGAGCGTGATCCCGCGCCCGAGCGTCCGGATCTGCTCCTCCTCCAGCGCGTAGTCCGCGGACACCCGGAACTCGAAGTAGATGTCGGCGTAGTCGCCGCCCGAGGCCAGGGCAATGCCGAGCAGCTTGTTCGCGAGCGCGGCATCCACCGCGTTCGCGCCGCCGGTCGAGAACGGGGCGCGCAGCGCCGCCGGAAGCGTCGTCGTCATGGGCGGACTGTAGCAGCCCCCTCGACGATGGGGCCCTGACCGGACGGTGAGTTTGTCGTGCGCGGCCGCAGCTATTTCGACACGCGACCGGTGACCTTCGCGAGGGCACCTTCCGCCGCCGCCGCGGCCACTGCGATGTTCGCTTCGTCGCCGCCGAGCCACAGGCGGCCGACGGCACCGAACGAGATCACTTCCATCAGATGGATGTCCGCGGCCTTCTCGG
>JANOPP010000261.1:0-2510 GCA_031421915.1 Myxococcales bacterium
GGCACTCGGGGAGGCACCGCCGCACGCGATCGTCGTCGTCCCGATTCTGTTCGAGGGCGAGGTCAAGGGCGCCATCGAGCTCGCGTCGTTCGACAAGTTCAGTGGCATCCAGCTCGCGTTCCTCGATCAGATGCTCGAGTCACTCGGCATCGTCATCGCGACCATCGAGGCCACGATGCGTACCGACGAGCTGCTGCGCCAGTCGCAGGGTCTGACCGAGGAGCTCCGCAGCCAGCAGGAAGAGCTGCAGCAGACGAACGAGGAGCTCGAGGAGAAGGCCGTCCAGCTCTCCGATCAGAAGGCGGAGGTCGAGAAGAAGAACAAGCAGGTCGAGCTCGCTCGGCAGGAGCTCGAGGAGAAGGCGGAGCAGCTCGCACTGACCTCGAAGTACAAGTCGCAGTTCCTCGCGAACATGTCCCACGAGCTGCGGACGCCACTGAACTCGCTGTTGATCCTCAGCCGGCAGCTCGCGGACAACATCGAGGGCAACCTCACCGACAAGCAGATCCGCTACGCCGACACGATCCGACAGGCCGGCACGGATCTGATGACGCTGATCAACGAGATCCTCGACCTCGCAAAGATCGAGTCCGGAACCATGGCCGTCGATATCGGTCAGGTCCGGTTCGGCAACCTCCGCGACTACGTGGATCAAACGTTCCGTCAGGTCGCCGAGGAGAAGGGCCTGCAGTTCGCGGTCGATCTCGACGGCGAGGTCCCGGGCTCGATCGATACCGACGACATGCGACTCCGTCAGGTGCTCCGCAACCTCCTCTCGAACGCGATGAAGTTCACGGAGCGTGGTCGCGTCAGCCTCCGCGTGTTCCGTGCCGCGCCCGATGTCATTGGGTTCGCCGTCTCGGATACCGGCATCGGCATTCCCAAGGACAAGCAGCGCCTGATCTTCGAGGCGTTTCAGCAGGCGGACGGTTCCACCAGCCGCAAGTACGGCGGCACCGGCCTCGGACTCGCGATCTCGCGTGAGATCGCAGGACTCCTCGGAGGCGACCTCCGCGTCGACTCGACGCCGGGCACCGGCTCGACGTTCACCCTGTTCCTGCCCACCGTGTACAAGGTCCAGGCGCGCGAGGGCCAGCAGCATCGCGTGTCCGCGGCGGCGCAGTCCGTGATCGACACAGCGTCGTCGCAGGTGACGGGCAACACCGGCAACATCCAGGAGTCGATCCAGCTGCCCAAGGAGATGCCGCCGCTCTCCCCGACACCGCTCACGCAGTCTGTCCCCGATGACTACGCGAGTCTCGAGCCGGGCGATCGCGTGCTGCTCGTGGTCGAGGACGACGTCACGTTCGCGACGACCCTGCTCGAGATGGGCCGCTCCTCCGGCTTCAAGGGCGTGGTCGCCACGAGCGGCGCGCAGGCGCTCGAGCTCGCGCGCACGGTCAAGCCGGACGCGGTCACGCTCGACCTCCGCCTGCCCGACATCGATGGCTGGGTCCTCCTCGATCGTCTCAAGCACGATCCGGCGACGCGGCACATCCCGGTGCACGTCATCTCCGGCCTCGACGAGGAGCGCCGCAGCCTCCAGAACGGCGCGCTCGGCTTCCTCCAGAAGCCGGTCACCGTCGAGTCGCTGCAGAGCGGTCTCGGCGACATCAAGGAGTTCGTCGAGAAGCGGGTCAAGAGCCTGCTCGTCGTCGAGGATGATCCGGTCCAGCAGCAGGCGATCTCTGACCTCATCGGCGACGGCGACGTCCAGACCACCTCGGTCTCATCTGCTGAGGGCGCACTGCAGTCGCTCCAGGAGAAGGCCTACGACTGCGTCGTCATGGACCTGCGCCTCCCGGGCATGTCCGGCTTCGAGCTGATCGAGCGGATCAAGGCCGACCCGCGGCACCGGCGCCTGCCGGTGATCGTCTACACCGGCCGCGAGCTGACCGACGAGGACAAGGGCCGGCTGCATGGTCTGGCGCAGACCGTGATCATCAAGGACGTGACGACGATGGAGCGACTCCTCGACGAGACCGCGCTGTTTCTCCACCGCGTCGAGGCGAACCTGCCCGAGCGCAAGCAGCGCGTGCTGCGGCGCCTGGCGAAGAGCGATCCGCAGCTCGCGGAGCGCAACGTGCTGGTCGTCGATGACGATCTGCGCAACATCTTCGCGCTGACCTCGCTGCTCGAGGGCCACAAGATGCACGTGCAGTACGCCGAGAACGGTCGCCGCGCGCTCGCCAAGCTCGAGGAGAACCCGAACATCGACGTCGTGCTGATGGACATCATGATGCCGGAGATGGATGGCTACGAGGCGCTGCGGAAGATCCGCGAGCGCGCGCAGTGGAAGGACCTCCCTGTGATCGCGCTCACGGCGAAGGCGATGAAGGGCGACCGCGAGAAGTGCCTCGAGGCCGGCGCGTCGGACTACATCACCAAGCCGGTCGATGCCGACCAGCTACTGTCGCTGCTGCGCGTCTGGCTGTACCAGGCGTAGCGGTTTTCGGTTTCCCTCCACGCGGAGCGCGCGTATGGTCCGCCGCCATGCGCCGCTCCCTCGC
>JANOPP010000262.1:0-2082 GCA_031421915.1 Myxococcales bacterium
ATCAGATCGAGCACGTCGCCGCGACGATCAACGCGTTCTACGGCAGCTGACGCAGCTCACGGCGAAGGTGATCGAGCACCCGCGCGTCGGCGAGCAGCGCATCGGCGAGCGCACGGCCATCGCCGCCGTCGATCGCCCCGATCACCGCGTCGAGGAACCGCGCCACGGCGAAGGCCGGCGGCACGCTCACAGACGACTCCACATCGTGGTGGCGCACGGTCAGCATCGCGGTGTGACCCGGCGGGGTCGAGAACGCGCCCGGCGCCTCGACGGACAACGCCGGACCGAGGAGCGTGATCGAGTTGCGGTACTCGGTCGTGAACGCGAAGTGGCCCACCACCGCGCGGCCGGCCCCGTAGCGCGCGGCAACGCTGAACGAGGTCTCGACGTCGTCGTCGGCACTGCGACTGTTCACGCACGCGCCGATCCACTCGGGCGCACGGCCCCAGATGACGCGGCCAAGCGACGCGACGTACGGCCCCATGTCGAGGACGACGCCGCCGCCGAGGCGCGACTGGTAGCGAAACCCGTCGGTCGGCACTGGCGGCGCCAGCTCCGCGGTGAGGTGCGACGGCTCGACCCCGTGGTCCGCAAAGATCTGCTTGATGCGATCGATGACGGGATGGAACGCGTACGTGGTCGCCTCGGCGAGCACGAGGTTGCGCTCGCGCGCGAGGCCCACCAGCCGCTCGGCGGTCGCGAGGTCGACGAACGCCGGCTTGTCGACGACAACGTGGTGACCGCGGTCCAGCGCGTGCTCGACCCACCGGGCGTGCGCGTCGTTGGTGAGGGACACGTAGACCAGCGCGGGGGGCGTCGCGTCGAGCGCGTGCGCGTAGTCGCGAATCACGCGACCCAGCTTCGGGACCGCGGCGATCGCGTCGTCGGTCCCCGTCCGCGTCGCGACATGTACGGTCGCGACGGCGGGAAGCTCGGCGAGCGCCGGCAGCACGCGCCGGCGCGCGAAGCTCGAGAGCCCGAGCAGCAGGACGTCGATCATGCGAGGCACGCGAGCAGACTGCGCGCCTCGATCGCGACGTGATAGCCGCGCCGCATCAACCGGCCGAGCAGCCGCAGCGACATCCACCGGTAGTTCGGCGGCACGGTCACCGCCTCGTCCTCGGGTAGCTCGATCAGACGGTGCTCCGTCTCGTCATGATAGAAGCGCCCGCCATCCTCCGACTGCCGGGCGCGCAGCCGCACCCACGACGTCGGCACCGTCAAGTAGTCCGCGAACGGAGGCATGTCCTCGCGACGATCGTAGTTCCCGGGCGAGAACAGGATCGTCGGTCCGAGCTCCACGCGATCGATGAAGCCCGGCTCGGCGCGTGCCTGCACGAGCACCTCGAGGACGCCCGCGCGCCGCTGACACAGGAACGCGATGACGCCCTCGCGGGTGGGTTCCATCATCGGCTGCATCCAGGCACCGACCTCGCGACTGTCCGCCGCGACCTCGACCCCGATGATCTGGAAGAACTTGCCGGTGACGTGCCGGATCGATTGCTCGTCACAGATCCAGTGCTCGAGATCGGCGATCCGGATCCGCCGCGTGTCGAGATCGAGCTCGGCCCTGCGATCGGTCAACCACGTGAGCGCGCCCTGGAGCGCGTCGTCGTCAGCCCGCGGATCGAGGTGCGACTCGAGGACGGCGCGACGGAACGGATCGGTGGTCGTGATGTCGGCGGCGCTGCCCTCGTACTGCAGGCACGACAGCACCGTGCGCCCGTTCATGTTGATGCGATCGCCTGTGGCGAGCAGGTCGTGGAGCTGCGCGAGCGTCAACCACGCGAAGTCATCAGCGACCTCCACGCGATGATCGGCCGGCACCTGCACGACCATGTTGCGGTTGCGCTTGCGGTAGTAGCGCGAACCCTGCTCGGACTGGAGCTGATCGACGAGGACGGTGCCGCGTCCATCGCCCGTGAAGTAGTCGAGGTAGAGCGTGGGTCGCCCGCCGTGAACCTGGCGATAGTTGCTCGGCGTGGCCTGCACCGTCGGCGAGAACTGCACCATGGTGCGATTACCGGGCTCCATCTTCGCCTGCGCGAGCACATGCAGCTCGCCCCCATGCTCCTGCGCGAG
>JANOPP010000263.1:0-24800 GCA_031421915.1 Myxococcales bacterium
ATAGTCGTGCGCGAGCGCCTTCGCGAGCGAGATCACGGCCGCCTTGGCGACGTTGTAGCCCGGCGCTCCGCCCGCTTCTCGACCCCAGATCGACGAGATCATCGTGATCGATCCACCGCCGCGTGCGAGCAGGTGCGGCGCGGCGCGCTGTGCAATCCGCGCCGCGGTCCACAGGTTCAGGTCGAGCGACTTCGCGAGATCGTCGTCGGTCATCTCGTGCGCGTCGCGTGCGAACGACTTGCCGACGTTCGCGATCACGACATCGATCCCGCCGTGCTGCGCGAGACACGTGTCGACCGCGGCCTGCGCACCCTCGGCGGTCGCGACGTCGGCGACGATCGTGGTGTGCGGCGCGCCGAGCTCCGTCGCGAGCTGCGCGAGATCCTCAGCGCCGCGTGCAACGGCCGCAACGTGACCGCCTTCGCGCGCGAGAGCCACCGCGATCGCGCGACCGATCCCGCGACTCGCGCCGCTGACCAGGCAGACCTTGCCGCCGAGTCCGAGATCCATCAGGGGATCTCCCAGGTGTTGCCCCACAGCGCCTGGCCACCATCCATGCGCAGCGTCGTGCCGGTGATGAACTGTGCCGCAGGGGACGCGAGGAACACGATCGCGGCTGCGACCTCGTCGACGGTTCCCGCGCGCTTGACCGGCGTCTGGGTGATCGCGCGTTGCAGGATCTCCGGCGGATACTGTGCGGTGCCCGACGAGACGATCACACCCGGCGCGACCGAGTTGACCAGGATCCCGAACTGCGCCCACTCGACGGCGAGCGACATCGTGAGGTTCTCGACTCCCGCGCGTGCCGCGCCCGTGTGCGCCATCCCGGGAAAGCCGCGGTAGATGTTCGCGATCACGTTGACGATCCGGCCGCGCTTCGCCGGGATCATTGCCTGGTTCGCGACCTCGCGGCAGACGTGGAACGTGCCGACGAGGTTGTTCTTGATGACCGCGAGGAAGCCGTTCGGCGAGATGTGCTGGGCGGGCGACGGGAACTGACCGCCGGCATTGTTGACGACAATGTCGATCCGACAGAGCTCCGCCATCACGGCCTTCACGAAGGCTTCGACCTGGGTCGGCTCCCGGATGTCGCAGAGGAGCGCGAGATCGACCTGGCTGCGCACCGCGTCTAGCTTGGCGGGAGTGCGTCCGCAGATCGCCACCCGCGCACCGAGCCGCCTCATCTCGATCGCGGTGGCGAGGACGATCCCGGATCCGCCTCCGGTCACGATCGCGACCTGGCCTTCGAGGATCCCGGGGGCGAAGACACGCTGGCTCTCGGCCGTGGGCGTTTCCATGGGTGAGCGGCAGCCTAATCGAGGTGCTTCACATCGTGTGCAATCAGGGGCCTGGTTCCCCACCTTGGTGAGGGGGCCCCCCAAACCCTGATGTAGGTGGCTAGTGGACCAGCCAGTAACCCGAGTAAAAGCTGAGGATGTTGGATCGGTTGGCTGCGGTACAACGGTTGCACTAGTCCCTATCCGTCGTGGCCGGGGCTACAGCAACAGGACGGGTGCGCCCGTCGAGCGAAACGGGTCGCCGTCAGGCGGGCCGTTACGTACTCGGTGACCTCCTGGGTCGCGGAGGGATGGCGGAGGTGTTCGCCGGCCACGTGATGGGTGACCACGGCTTCCAGAAGCCGGTCGCCATCAAGCGCCTGCTCCCCGAGCTCGCGAACGACACGGTGTTCGTCGAGCGCCTGATCGGCGAGGCGAAGCTCCTCGTCGGAATGCAGCACGGCAACATCGTGAGCGTCCTCGACCTCGCCCGCGATGGAGACGATGTCTTCCTCGTCATGGAGTTCGTGGATGGCCCGAGCCTCCGCCAGCTCCTCAAGGCTCGCGGCTCGCGCCTGCTTCCGCATGGCGTCATCTCGTACATCGTTCAGTCCGCCGCGGCCGGCCTCGAGTTCGCACACGCCCGCCCGGGTGGCGCGATCATCCACGCGGACATCTCTCCGTCGAATCTCCTGCTCACCACGTCCGGCGAAGTCCGCGTCGCCGACTTCGGCATCGCGCGCCGCGAAGGCGGCGGCTACGGCGTCGTCGAAGGTAAGTGGGCGTACATGGCCCCGGAGCAGGCTCGTGGCGAGCCACTGACCCCGCGCTCTGATGTGTTCGCACTCGGCGTCGTCCTCTACGAGCTGCTCACCGGCGAGCACCCGTTCGGCCGCCAGGTCACCGCGGAGGAGCGCGAGGACGAGCCGATGCGCGTGATTCCGCCGCGCGTCGTCAACCCGGCGATCCCGCATGGCCTCGACGCGATCTGCATGCGCGCCCTCGCGCACGAGCCGCTCGAGCGCTACGCGCGGATGCAGCAGCTCGCCGACGCGATCATGGACGAGAAGTTCGCGAACCAATGGCGCGAGGGCGCCTCGGATCTCGCGACCGCGATCAAGGCCGTCGTTCCGGCGGCGGGTGGCACCCAGGCACCGCGCACGATGGTGACCGACCGTCCCGTCACGATCGTCACTCGCTCGCTGATCGAGCTCACGCCCGTTCGCCGCTCCTCGAACCGGATGTCTGCCCCGCTCGCCGGGCAAAGCCCGTCGAGCTCCATCTCGGCCCCACTTGTCGCGCGCGTCGACCACACGCCGGCGCCCGCCCCGACCGACGACGATCATGCGTCGCAGCCGGTCGCGCAGAACATGTTCGAGATCCCGTCGATGCTCCGCAACTCGGCCGCCCCGATGCCGGCGTTCCGGTTCTCGCAGGCGAACATGCCGGCCGCGGAGCTCGCGAGCGTTCACGGCGGCACGATGGCGAGCGTCCACGGTGGCTCCGCGCCGATCCCCGCGCGCACCAACCGGTGGGCGTTCCTCGTCCTGTCCGCTGCGACGATCCTCGGTGTCGTCGCCGCCGTCGTCATCCAGATCGGACCGAGCAAGGTCGCGAAGGCCGATGCGCCGCCGGCGCCGGTCGTTGTCGCCGAGACCACGCCCGCCGCGCGCGGTGCGTTCTCGCAGGCGATGTCCCCCGACGTCGTCGAGCCGCCCGCGGCGCCGACCGTCCCGACGACGGCGCCGGCGAACGAGGCCGTCGCGATCGAGCCCGTCGCCACGCCGGCGACCACCACGCCCGAGACCACGCCGCCCGCGCCCCGCGCCGCGAAGGCGACGCAGGCCCGCTCGAAGCCGGTGGCGAAGAAGGAGCCAGGCTGGCTCCGCATCAGCTCCTACCCGTGGTCGTTTGTTCGCGTCGACGGCGGCGCGCAGCGCGAGTCGCAGGGCGCGAAGTTCACGCTGCAGCCGGGCAAGCACTCGCTCCGGTTCTTCAACGACCAGGGCCGCTCGCTGACGGCCTCCGTCGTCATCGAATCCGGCCGCACCAAGTCCCTCAAGGTGAACATCGTGGATCAGACCATCGAGGAGAAAGAATGATGCGCCTCGCATGGACGGCACTCCTGATGATCGCGTTCGCGCCGATGACCGCATTCGCGGCCCCCGACGACGACGAGGCGATCGACGACGACGCCGACACCTCGTCGTTCGTGCTCGTCAACGCCGCCGCCAAGCTCGGCGACCTCGGCAAGATCGAGAAGCTCCGCAAGGTGCTCGACTCGCGCGGCTTGCTCCACAAGCTGCCCCGCCGCCTGGAGGCCGCCCTCGATGGTCGCGCCGTTCAGATCGGTGACGTCGATGCGATCAAGGAGGCGTTCGCGAACGAGCAGTTCGACGTCGCGCTCAAGATCATCGGCGACGACGAGACTCGCATCCTCAAGAGTGCCGCCGCCGGTGACCCGCTCCCCGCGCTCGCCGAGCTCGCCGAGTGGCGTGGTTTGATCGCGGCGCAGCAGACCAACGAGAACGAGGCGATCAGCTGGTTCCGCGCCGCGCACCGCTTCAACTCGGCCCGCCAGGTCGACAAGGAGCTCGCATCGCCGACCGTCCGCGTGATGATGAAGAAGGCGCGCAAGGAGGCCGTCGAGCTCGGCCGGTTCCGCGTCGACGCCGACCCCGCGACCGCGATGATGCAAGTCGATGGCGGCAAGCCGCAGCCGACCGGCATGAAGGTCGCCCTGCCCGTTGGCTTCCACCTCGTCACCGTCACGGCCGAGGGCCGCACGAGCTACTCCGAGATCGTCGAGGTCAAGGAGGGCAAGCTCGAGAAGTTCGCCATCTCGCTCGACAAGGAGAGCACCGACGACATGGCCGCGAAGCTCGTCGACGCGACGGTCTCGGCGGCGCCCGGCAAGGCTCGCCTCAAGCTCACCAAGAAGCTGTCGCGCGTGACCGGCTCCAAGCGCTACCTCGTGATCGAGGACACCGGCGACGATTCCCTCACCGTCCGGTTCTACGACGCGAGCACCAAGAAGGTGTCCAAGCCCGTCGACCTCCTCGACACCGCGTCGTCGGCGACGATCATGCGCCTCGTCAACGAAGCGCTCGATCCCGAGTCGATGATCGACGCCACGCAGATCACCGTGATCCAGACCGAGCGCAAGCAGCGCTGGTACGAGCGCTGGTATGTCTGGGTCGGCGTCGGCGCCGTGGTCGGTGGCGGCGTGCTCGGCTACCAGTACTTCAGTCGCGAACCCACCGCCGTGAGGTTTTAATGCGTCTCGCCTCCATCCTTCTCGCCCTTGGCGCGTCCGCTTGCGCCGAACCCGTCATCGAGATGTCGCTGACGCTGCCAGCGATGAACGCCGGCGGTGACTTCAACACTTCGTGTGTCACCGCGATCGACATGATCACCATGGGAGAGAACTACTCGACCACGGAGACCGACTCGGTCAAGACGTGCATCGAGGTCACCTCGAGCCCGGCCACCTTCGCCGACGTCAAGGCTGCCATGCAGGGCAAGTTCAACCTCGCAATTCCGTCGACGGGCCTGTCCGGTGTCGAGATCTATGGCCGCCGCGGCTCGTGCAAGAGCTCCGACGACACGCTGCCGCCCGGCGATCTCGT
The DNA here is from genome assembly GCA_031421915.1 of Myxococcales bacterium. Classification (GTDB taxonomy): domain Bacteria; phylum Myxococcota_A; class Polyangia; order Haliangiales; family Haliangiaceae; genus JABFXX01. The sequence continues at coordinate 4,907 of JANOPP010000263.1, forward strand.
GTTCTACGCGGGCAGCCGGTACATCGGCGGCGACTCGATCTCGCTCCCGATGATCGCCGGTGCGTCGTGCGATCAGGTTCCGGTCGCGATTCGCCCGGTCGACATCGTCAAGCTGACGACCGGCACGACCAAGGGGAACTGCGCGGCAGCCAAGGCCGTTGACGGCCAAGGCTCTTACGCCGTGCTCGGCACGTTGACTCCGACGATCGGCAAAGGCGTCATGTTCAACGTGGGCTTCTCCGGCGCCTCGCTCGTGAACGGCGTCGCGACCATCGGCATGGGCTCGACGACGGTCGGTCCCAAGACCTGCCTCGCGGCGGACAGCGGCGACGCGACCTCGTCCTCGATCGGCTGCGTGGACCCCGAGGCACCGACGGCGTGCGCGGTCGGCAACGAGATCGAGACCGCGATCATCAACCTCGACCTCGCGTTCGACTCGCTCGAGCCGTCGAGGCTGGCCAACTTCCCCAACGTCCTGTGGGGTGCAATCGTGAACAGCAACAAGCTACCGATCGCAGGCGCCACCATCGAAATCGACCCCAAGCTTGGCGAGGTCGTGTACGTCGAGCCCGTCGGAACCCGCCTCGCGCCCACCGGCACTGCAACAGGGCCGAGCGGGCTGTTCGGCATCTACATGAACGGGATCGCGCCGATCACGGCGAGAGGCGCCGGGAGGAATCGGACGCTGACGGTCGGCGGGCTCGATGATTTCCCGGCCGCGACCCTGATCGTGTTGAACTAGGCCCTACTTCGCAGGCGCGGCAGCGAGGCCGCCTGGCTGGGCCGGATCGAACTCGGCCTTCGCGACCGGCAGGCCGCGGAGCACGAGCGTGAGGAACGTCCCCGCGCCCTTGTCGAGGTACGTCCTCGGCAAGAACAGGAAGTAGTTCTTCACGACGTCCTCGGCCGGAGCGGTACCGTGGGCCTGCGTCGCAGGATTTCCGGTACACATGCGGATCTTCTCGCCTGGCTGCAGAACGAAGCCCGGATCGATGATCCCGAGGAGTGACTTCTTGGCTGAGCCGCGGCGACCGACGGTCATGCCGCAGCCACGGGTGTTGAAAGGGCTCTTGCCTGCATTCTCGAGGATGACCCACTCGGAATTCAGTGCGTCCGCGTTGTCCGCGGCCTTGATCTCGACGAAGCGGATCGCCATTGGGCGCGCAGCATACATGGGATGTCTGGCGTTGCAATCGGGCGCAAAGCATCGATAATCGCGGGCGATGGGCAAAGAGGTGATCCGTGTGGTCGCAGCCGTGATCGACCACGACGGCCGTTACCTGATCACCCAGCGCAACTCGAACGCTGTACTCCCGGGTCTGTGGGAGTTCCCAGGCGGTCGGGTCGAGCCCGACGAGAACGAGACGTCGTGCCTCGTGCGCGAGGTCAAGGGCCGCATCGGTGTCACTGTCGAGGTCGGCGCCAAGCTCGGCGAGCACCTGCACGACTACTCCGGGTACCAGGTCCACCTGACCATGTACTCGTGCAAGCTGCCGGCTGAGGCTCGCCCCTACCCTGCCGCGGTCGCTGACCTGCGCTGGGTCACTTCACGCGAGTTCCTCGACTACGACTTCCCGCCGGCCGACGAGAAGACGATGTCGAAGCTGCTCGGCCTCGTTCGCAACTGATGCACATACGAAGCGTCGGTCTCGCGACGGACCTCGAGCTCGCGAAGTCCCGCGGCCAGGTGATCGATCGCGACGACTACTTCGTTGTCCGTACGCCCGACGATCCGTCCTACTACTTCGGCAACCTCCTCGTGCTGCCGGCGGCGCCGCAGGTCGGTGAAGTGGCGTACTGGACCCGCAAGTTCGCCAGCGAGCTCGGCAGCGACCTGGCGATCAAGCACGTCGCGCTACGCTGGGACGGGATCCACGGCGACACCGGCGCGACCACCGAGCTCGAGTCAGCCGGCTTCACCGTCGAGGTCCTCCAGGTGATGACCGCAACGACGGTGCAGGCAGCGCCCGTCGACGTCGAGCTTCGCCCTCTCCACGTACGCGAGCTGCCTGCGACCGCCGAGCTCGAGTACGCGATCGGCGATCGCCACGATGACGTGTTCCGCCGCTTCCTTCATCGCCGCGCGACGTGGAAGCAGACCCTGGTGACCTCGGGCCTCGCGACCTTCTGGGGCGCGTTCGACGACGGCACGCTCGTCGCGAGCCTCGGCCTGGTTTCGCTCGGGACGCGCGCGCGCTACCAGGACGTGCAGACCGCGGCGTCGCATCGCAAGCGCGGAATCGCGAGCGCGCTCCTCGCGATCGCCGCCAAGGACGCAACGGCGAGCGAGCTGGTGATCGTCGCCGAACCCGACAGCACCGCCGCGCGCGTCTACGGCCGCGTCGGGTTTCGCTCCGTCGAGCGCGTGGCGTCGGCGTGCCGCTACCCCGGCGCTGCCAGCGATTGATCGCAAGCGCGGCGCCGAGACCAGTGGCGACAGCATCGGAGAAGATGCCCTACATCAACAGCGCGGCGCCGAGGCCATCACGACAGGTCGGTTGCCGCCGCGACCGATCACAGTGTGCCCTACGAGTTCCGCGACCCGGCGGGGCGTTATGCGCTCGGGCGTACGACGCCGCGTATACGAACCCCTGCGACGAGACTTCGACCTTGCGAATCGTCAGCAAACCATCGCTCTGGTGTCCCACGCGTACGGCGAAGTCGGTACGCCCGTCGACAAAGGTCACGAGTTGTGTCGGCGGACGCGCAACTCCTACATGCTCACTAGACTTCGGCGCCGTTCCACCGACGCACATATTGGCTCGTGAAGCTGTCCATCGCTTCCCAGAACAGACGCCAAGCCTCGTCGGCAGTTGGCGTTCCGGAGAGGATCGCACCTACCACGCCCGCATCCGTCGACCAGCCATGGCGCGCCTCGATGAACTCCCCAAAGCTACGAAGAAAATTAGAGGGAGGATCCTCAACAATCGAGTGCTCCAGGAGCGCGATCCTGTAACCGTGTAGCAACGTCTCCAAGTCGTGGAGCTGCTTCGCGCGGTCCTGGCAACCGAGGTACATCGTTGGCGATGATTTGATCCGCTGGAGAACGGTCAAGACAGACATGCGGGTTCCTTAGAAAGTCCAGTTGATGTTGGCGGCCTCTTGGAATCTGGACTTGTAGACGTTTGTCGCCTCGCCGACGGGTCCGGTCAGTGCGTCATACACTCTGTTGTCCTTCACGACGACCTCGTGCCACGGCCAGCCTTTGCTAACGCCACCGTCGCCCGCGGGGTTCTTGAACATGCCGCCGTGATCCCTTACTTGCCCCAGGTACGGGGCGCCGTACTTGGGCTCGATGTGGTGCGTTTTTCCCCCGATCGCTGCCTCGATATCCTTGGCCACGACGTCACATCCGCTACGGCATTCTCCAACTTTGTGGGCCCGCCAAGGTTGGCCATTGATCTTTACTGACTTTGCGCCTCCCCTGCGCCCACCGCCACCGCCACCGCCACCACGGCCTCGCCCCCCAAGATCATTCAGGCCGAAGTTGTCACCGCCGTTCGTTCTCGCATTTTTGCATCGATCCACGGAGTCATCAAGCATGAGGAAGAAGGCAGGCGTATAGGCCACCATGATGAGAACCAGAATGCTCATCTCGGTACCCGGGCCTTGAGCTTCAGCCGCCCTCTCTGCGGCAAGTCCCGCTGCAGCAGCTTGCTTCAGCTGCTCGGCCGCGGCCTGCGCCTCCCGACTCGCGACGGGCGAACTGCTCGTGGGCCCTCCCTCAAGAAGAGGATTACAACTAGGGGGAGTGCAAACACCCGGAGTGTGGTCCTTGTTCTTCGGGTCGAGGCCGTCGGGATCCATGTAGCGAAGCGCGTTGTTAAGAGTGAACGCGTAGATGTTCGCGCGGCGCGGCGTGCTCATCTGCGCCGCATCGGGCACTCGCAGGTACAGCGGATCCGCCTGCGTCCACCCGATCAGGGTCTTGTCGTAGTACCGCGCGCCGTAGTAGGCGAGCCGCGTCAGGTCGTCCTCGATCTTGTCGTTGCTCCGCCGCTTGTGCGCCCCGATGCCCGCGCCGCCGCCACCACCGTCCGTCGCCTCGAGCACCTCGCCGAACGGCGCGTAGCGAAAGCCGGCGTTAAGCGTGCCGGTCTCCGCGACCGCGGCGATCGTGTGGCTCGCGAGGCCGTGAAACTGGAACTCTAGAGAGGTGGCCGTGTCGCTCGTCCGCTCGAGGCGCGCGATCGGTGTGCCGAGCGAGAGGTGCGCGTAGACCTTGGTGAGCGTGTTGGTCGCGCTGTAGTGGGCCTCGGTGTCGCCGATGAACCAGGTCATCCCGGTGCGCGCGCCGCTCGCGCTGCGCTTGACGACCAAGAACCGCTGGCCAGCCTCGCCGTACCAGTACTCCTCGCTGCCCTGCACGACGCCGCCGACTTTCTTCGTCGCGCGCCGAAGCTGGTCCTTGCCGTCGTAGACGTACTCCCAGAGCTCGGTGAGCGCCGGGGTCGCCGACGGATAGGTACGGGTGAGCTGGTTGCCCGCCTGATCGTAGGTGTAGCTCACGAACGTCGCGCCGCCGCTGACGTTGGTGAGCGCGGTGACCTGCTCGGGTTCGACCGCGCTGTACACGTAGTCGACGTTGCGAACGAGCTTGGGATCCGCGTTCGCGGGCACCGGACTGATCGTCCGGGTATGGGTCGCTCGCGTGAGCCGACCGCCGTTGGTGCTCGGCGTGGTCCCGTAGACGTAGCTGCCCGCGAAGTAGCTCGGCGTGCTCGCCGTGGTGACGCCGAGGAGCTGGTGACGGCGATCGTACGTGTAGTTGAACGTGCGGGTGGTGGTGCCCGCGAGCTGGTGCGTCAACGCCTTGACGTCGTCGTTGCCGAAGTACGTGAGTGTCTGGCGCGCCACGGTCGTGACCGTGGAAGGCGCGATGGTCTTCTGAACGTGTTGGTCGGCGACCCGCCCGAGCGCGTCGTAGGTCCAGGTCGAGTCGATCGACGACATCGGCCCGGTCAGCGTCGTCCCGCGGTGGGTGACCAGGCCCGCGACGTTGCGCGTCTGCACGCCGATGCTGAGCGGCTGCGGCTGCACCAGGTGGATCTGGGACGGCAGGCCGCGCGCGTCGTAGCGATACTCCGTGCGGTGGAAAGTCCTCGTCAGCACGTTGCCTGGGATTGTCGTGTCGGCGACCTGCCTCGTGATCGTTCAGACACGTTCCTGGGATGCCGGTCTGGATCATGCTGATCGCGATCGTGCTCTCGGTAACGTCGAGGCTCGTCGGCCTGCTTGTACTTGGCGAGCAAGTCAACAAAAGGAGCTCGGACTTCTACATGGTACCGCTCGGCTCCAACGTCATCACGAGCGGGCGACGTGCTCATCGCCATCGTCGCAGCGACCTAACTTGGCGTCACGAGCTAGTGAGCGATCTTGGCGATGATGATGGTGAGTAGCGCCGCGACGCCGATCGCCGCGACGAACAGCGCGATCATCATCCACGTCGGGAGAGCCCGCGCGGGCATCGCAGCGGCGGCATCCCAGTCGACCTGCTGCGGATACTGCTGACCGACGGGCGACATCAGGTGTGCGGCCTGCATCGGCTGCAGCGTCTGCGGGCCCGACGGAGCCTGTCCTTGCTGCGCGTAGCCGGGGAGGAGGACGACGCCGGAGTCCGGGTTCATCGACGCGCGCTGCGCGGTCGCGGCATCCGCGCGCGCCGTCATCGGAGCCTGATACGGCGTGCTCTGCGCGGTCTCGGCGGTCGCTTGCGGCGGGTTCACCGGTCTGCGTGATCCCGGCGGTGCGCTCGGGTACACGTTGCCGCTCATCATCTGCTGGCTGAACTCCGGGTTCATCACCGGGTAGTCCGACGGGAGGTTGCTCGGCCGAGGTCCGCCACCATTGACGTGCTGCTGGGGAGCACCGTGATTCGGATCGACGATCTCCGCGTTGATCGCGGTGCGCGCGAGCTCGGGCGCGACCGGGGGACCTCCGTCCTGCGCGATCTGCGTCGGCAGGTTCGACAGGTTCGGGAACCGTGCAGCCGACGGACGTTGCTGTCCCACCGGCACCTGCGCCGTCGGCCCGGTCGGCGGTGCGGGGAGTGGCAGAGGTCCGGACGGCGGCATCTTCTGCGGCTGGCCCAGAGCCGACGTCTGGCCGACGGCCGGCCGACCTTGCGGTGGGGTCTCGGCGACCGACGGCGGGCGCGGCAACGGATCGGCCGACGGCCGGGTCTCGGCGCGCAGCTGCGGTGCCGGCGTCTTGCCACTCTTCGCGGTGGGCCCCGCTGGCGGCACCGGTGTCTTCGAACCGAGCTCCATCTGGGAGACGCGCTCCAGCGGATTGGTCTCGATCCGCGTCCGATCGGCGGGCATGTCGCTGTCGTCGCCGGTGTTGCTGTCGCCGCCACCGAGGTTCTCGATCACGTCGGACAGCGAGCCCGAGCTCGGGCGCTCGAGCAGCATGTCACCGGTCTCGAGCGACATCGACTTGTCGTCGTCGGAGGAGCCGCCCCTTCTGCCCGTGTGATCGACGGTCTGGTTGCGCCGGGCCTCCGCGGCCTCTTCCTCGGCCGTGCCCCACTGCACGCCGGTGTCGACGGAGAAGTCGCGACCGGAGATCAACTCGCGCATTCGCGCGCCATGCTCCTCGATCTCCTGGCCGAAGTTGTCGTCGAAGAATCGCCCGATGTCGCCCGGGCCGGAGCCCTTGCCGCGATGGTGGAGATAGCCGAGGAGCGCATCGCCGAACGCCTCTGCAGTCGGATACCGATCGTCCTTGTCCTTGGCGACGGCCTTCATGATCACGTTGTCGAGCGCCGGATCGAGCTCGATGTTCATCTTCGACGGCGGGTCGACCGCGCACTCGATGACGGCCTGATAGGTCTCGTACGGCGAGTTACGCTTGAACAGGCGGCGACCGGTCAGCATCTCGTGGGCGATCACGCCGAGCGCGAACACGTCGGTGCGGCGATCGACATTGTTCGCGACGCACTGCTCCGGCGACATGTACGCGAACTTGCCCTTGATGGTGCCGGCGCGCGTCGCGGTTTGCCGCTGCTCCGCCTTCGCGATCCCGAAGTCGACGACCTTCACGACACCCTCGAAGCTGACGACCAGGTTCTGCGGCGAGATATCGCGATGGACGATGTTGAGCACCTTGCCGTTGACGGTGCGCTCGTGGGCGTAGTGCAGCCCGGCGCACGCCTGCGCCATCATGTTGAGGACGAGCGGTACCGGGACCCGGCCGTTCGGCAGCCGCTCTCCGGCTCGGCGCACGACCATCGCCAGCGACAGGCCGGCGAGGAACTCCATGACCATGAAGTAGCGTTCCTCGTGCTCGCCCAGCTCCATCGTCTGGACGATGTTCGAGTGATCGAGGTGCGCCGCGAGCCGCGCCTCGTCGAGGAACATCTTCACGAACTCCTGATCGTCCGCGAGGTGATCGTGGAGGCACTTGACGACCACGTACTTCTCGAACCCAGCGGCGCCACCGATGCGCGCGAGATAGATCTCGGCTGTCCCGCCCAGCGCGAGCAGGGCCAGAATCTCGTACTTGCCGAGGCGCTTGCCGAGTAGCGACCCAGCCCCCGCCGGAATACCGGACATCAGCCTTCATCATACCCCGAAGCCGGAACGGGGATCGACCCAGCGCGCCTTTGTAACCAGCCGTCGCTATGAGGCTTTTGCGGAGCCCTCAGAGCTCCATGATCTCCTTCTCTTTGGCCTTCGCGATGTCGTCGACCATCGCGATGTACTTGTCGGTCAGGTCCTGGATCCGCTTCTCGCCGTCCTTGCGCTGATCCTCGGTGATCTGCTTGTCCTTCTCGGCGTCCTTGACCATGTCCATGGCATCGCGACGGGCGGAGCGGACGGCGACCCGGGCCTCCTCGGTCTGCTTGTTGACGACCTTCGCGAGCTCCTTGCGGCGCTCGTTCGTCAGCGGCGGGATCGGGACGCGCACGAGATCGGCGTCCGAGACCGGGTTGATGCCGAGGTCGCTCGCGCGGATCGCCTTGTCGATCACGGCGATCATGTTCTTCTCCCACGGCTTGACCGTGATCAGGCGCGCGTCGACGACCTGCACCGTGGCGACCTGGTTCACCGGCGTCGGCGTCCCGTAGTAGTCGACCTTGACGCTGTCGAGCATCGACGTGTTCGCGCGTCCCGTGCGGATCTTTTGCAGATCGCGCTTGAACGCCTCGACTGCCCTCATCATGCCTTCGTCGGTGTCTTTCGTGATGTCATTGATCATGAAATCCCTCGATCATTGCGCAAAGCGCGTCTGCAGGTTGTCTTTGACCACGACGGTGCCGACCGGCTCGCCGCAGACGACGCGCTGGATGTTGCCACGGGTGGTCATGTCGAACACGGTGATGCCCATCTCGTTGTCGCGACACAGCGCGAACGCCGTCGCATCCATGACGTGCAGATCCTTCCGGAGTGCATCGGTGAACGTCACGGTCTCGTAGCGCTTCGCGTCGGGGTTCTTCTTCGGATCCTTGTCGTAGATCCCGTCGACGCCGTTCTTCGCCATCAGGAGGATCTCGGCGCCGATCTCCATCGCACGCAACGCAGCCGCCGTGTCGGTCGTGAAGTACGGATTGCCGGTACCGGCACCGAAGATCACGACGCGGCCCTTCTCGAGGTGGCGCATCGCGCGGCGGCGGATGTACGGCTCGGCGAGCTGCGACATCGGAATCGCGGACTGCACCCGCGTCGGCACCCCGCGCTTCTCGATCGCCTGCTGGAGCGACACCGCATTCATCACCGTCGCGAGCATACCCACGTAGTCGCCGGTGGCCCGATCCATGCCGCGCGCCTGAACTCCGCGGAAGATGTTGCCGGCACCGACGACGACCGCGACCTCGACGCCGAGGTTGGCAACATCGGCGATCTCACCGGCGACCAGGTCGAGCACCTCGGGATGGATCCCGTAGCCCTGGTTGCCCATCAGCGCCTCGCCCGAGATCTTGAGGAGGACGCGCTTGTAGGCGGCTTTGCTGGGCGACGGCATGACCGGCGCAGAGTAGCCCCGCGCGAACGCGAAAGAAACCGGCTACGCTGGGTCGATCGGCCGTTCGCGCGTTGGTTCTCGGCGCATCCATCAACGCCTTTGCCGCGACCCAGTTCCCCTGGCAGTGCCATACTCCCGTGATGGGAGGTCGGCTCGAGGACGACGCCGAGGCACCGACGCTTGCGCAGGTGGTGACTCCACACACGCCGACGGCCCACGCCTCGCGCAGCTCGAATCCCGAGATCTCCGGCGTCGGGCCCGGCACCATGATCGGCCGCTACTGCCTGGTGCGGCGGATCGGCGCCGGCGCGATGGGCGTGGTGTGGTCCGCGCACGACCCACAGCTCGACCGGAGCATCGCGATCAAGCTGGTCCACCCGAGCCTCGCCCGGTCGGACGAAGCCGCGGGTCGCCTGCTGCGCGAGGCGCGAGCGATGGCCAAGCTCTCGCACCGCTCGGTGATCACGGTCCACGACGCCGGAGAGATCGACGGGCAGCTGTTCATCGCGATGGAGCTCGTCGACGGCACGAACCTCGGCGCACTGCTGCGCGGGCGCAGCGATCATGAGGTCCTCGATTGGACGCGCTGGCTTGGAATCATGCTGCTCGCTGGCGAAGGTCTTCACGCCGCGCACCGGAGCGGCGTTCTGCATCGCGACTTCAAGCCCGACAACGTCCTCGTCGATCTCACGGGGCGTGTTGCGGTCGGCGACTTTGGCCTCGCGACGCTCGGTGAAGAGACGTTCGCGGGTTTGCTCAGCCAGCGCGCCGACAAGTCATCGAGCTTGCGATCAACACCGGTCGACCTGACCACGACCGGTACGCTACTGGGCACGCCTGCCTATATGAGCCCGCAGCAGCTCCGCAGCGAAGAGGTCGACGCCCGCGCGGATCAGTTCAGCTTCAGCGTGGCAACCTGGGAGGCGCTGTACGGTGCGCGTCCGTTCACCGTCGATCGCGACAGCCTCGATGCTGTCCCCGAGCTCGCCGCGACGATCGAGGCCCGCGCGCTGCCGGATCCGCCGGTCGACTCGACGGTGCCGGCGAAGATCCGCGACGTGCTCGCGCGTGGCCTCGCGCCGGATCCCGACGGGCGCTGGCCCGACATGGGAGCGCTGCTCGTGGCGCTCGACGCGGCGAGCGTCGTCCAGAGTCCACGCGCTCCGACCGCGAGCCGCCCGCTCGCGCGCCGTCGTCGTTGGATGTTGTCGCTCGCCGCGCTCGTCGCGGTGCTCGGCGTCGTCACCGCGTTCGTGCTCGGTCGGCGCGGCGCCGGCGAGGCCGAGCCGCGAGGGGACATCGCACCACCACCGCCGGCCGCGCGTCCTCCACTCTCCGCGAAGAAGCTGTTCAGCGTGTCGTTTCGCACCGGGATGACGATGTCGGCCGACGGCAAGCGGATGGCGCTCAACAGCGATCGGCTGCAGGTGCGCGAGGTCGACGGCAAGGGTCTGTGGTCGACGCTGTTGCCAGGCTCCGGAGACGAGGTCAGCCACGTCGAGCTCGACGGCGACGAGCTGCGATTCTCGATGAGGCTGCACAACGCGGTGTTGCGCTGGAGCTACGCGGGTGACGGTGCGACGCGCGTCGAGCTCGATAACCTCAGCGGCTCGTGGCACGGCCGGACCGCGCTCGGCGAGCTGCTCTACAGCAACCAGGACAAGGTCATGATGATCTTCGATCAGGGTCGCGAGATCCGGCGCTGGAAGGTCTCGGGGAGCGTCGAGGGCCTGACGCCGTCGCCCGATCGAAAACGAATCTCGTACATCGAAGCCAGTCGGTTCGCGGGAACGCTCGTCGTCCACGACGTCGAGACGGACCACGAGATCCGGTCCGAGGTTCTGAACAGCCCGACGGCGCTGACGTGGTTCGACGATCAGACGCTCCTGTACGCGACGGGGACGCTCGAGCAACCGCGCGTGATGCGGGTGTCGATCGCGGGGGGAACGTTCGGGACGCCCACCGAGGTGTTCGGGCTCGAGACCGGCTGGTTCGGGCCGATGGCCATCCGCAACAACCGCCTCTACCAGGTCCAGATGCAGCCGTCACCCCGCGCGCGGTTGATCGATCGCAGCGGCGGCCCCACCGCATCACGCGACCTCGATCACGCGTCGGTCTCGCTCGGCTGGATCGCAGATCGCGAGTACCTGTCGTGGGACCGCAACGCGCACCGCGTCGAGCGGCGGACCGAGCGCGCGATCGAGCTGACCGAGGCCGTCCTCGACGGCGAGCCGGCGAACGCGACCAATGCGGGTGATGTCCTGATCGTGGCGATGCGGAGATCCGCGGGGCGCGAGGCGCTCGGGGTCTCGCGGTCGACGGGCGCACAGCTATGGCGCCATCAGGATGGCCGCACGATCGCCGTCCGCTGCGCGGAGGATCTCCATCCTCCATGCTTCGCGATCCGCGCGCTCGACACCGAGGATCAGGTGGTCTCGCTCGCTCCCAACACCGGGGAGCTCGGCACCACTCCGATCTTCCGCGGCAAGGCCGAGGATCTCGCCGTCGCCGCCGACGGCAAGCGGCTCGTCATCGTCGGTATGGCCGCGAGCGTCACGGAGATCGATCCCTCCGGCAAGGTCATCGCGACATGGAGCGTCCCGATCAGCACGCTGCGCAGCATCGCCTACGATCCGCGCGGCGGGCTGCTCGTCGGCGGAACGAAGTTCCGCAACAGCTACATGGTCGGGCGCTGGCACGACGGCGTGTGGAGTCTGCTCATGCAGACCGACGACGACATCCTGTCCTTCGTGCGGCCGTCGCCGGACGGGAACCAGGTGCTCGTCCTCGCGCGCGTCTACGCGCCCGAGGTCTGGCAGATCCAGCTCGCCGACACGCCCTAGCTAGCCGCCGAACAGCTTCGCGAGCCGGCGCAGCAATCCCTCGCGCGGCTCGTCCGCCTCGGTGGGCGAGCTCTGGCCACTCTGGGTCTTGAACCGCTTCGCCTGCCGGATCAGCTGCGTCAGCTCGTTCGCATCGAACCACACACCGTGCTTGTCGCAGCGATCGAGAGCGACCGAGCCGAGGTTGACGGTCTGCATCTCCACCTTGCAGTCGGCGCATGGGCGCGGCTTGTCCTGGCGTGTCTCCCACGGGAGCTCGACGAGCGTCGACGTGCGCTGCTCGAGGATCGCGACCAGCGTCTCCTCGGCGACCCACGCTCCTTCGCAGAGCAGGCAGCGATTGGTGCGCCCCGCTTCGTCGAGGGGCGCATCGCAGACGGGACAGCTCAGATCAGCCATGTCCCTATCGTGTCACGTCAGTAGGACTTCGCCCAGACGACGCGCTTCGCACTCGGCTGCCCCGTGAACGGGCACGTGCCGGGCTCGCCCGGCCCCAGCGGAATGCAGCGAACGGTGACCTTGAGGTCTTCCTTGATCTTGGTCTCGAGCGCCGGATCGCCGTTGAAGTGCGCCATCGCGAACCCGCCGTGGATCGGGGTCGGATCGTTCGGCTTCTTCTTCGGCGGATCTGCGAAGTACGCGTAGAACTCGTCCTTGGTGTCGATCACCTTGGTGTGCTCGGTGCGGAACGCGAGCGCGCGCTGGTAGAGCGAGTCCTGGATCGACTGCAGCGTGGTGGCGATCGTCGCCACGAGCTCGGCGCGCGGAACGCCGGCCTTCTCCTTGGGACCCTTGTCGCGGCGGCCCATGAACACCGAGTCGTTGTCGATGTCGCGCGGTCCGACCTCGAGGCGAATCGGCGCGCCCTTCTTGATCCACTGCCACGCCTTGTCACCGCCGCGCATGTCGCGCGCATCGAGATGGACGCGCACGGGCGAGCCCGCGTAGGTTTGCGCCTCGAGCTCCTTCTCGAGCGCCTTGCAGTACGTGAGGATCCGATCGCGATCCTCCGGCTTCTGGATCACGGGGATGATGATGACTTGCTCGGGCGCGAGGCGCGGCGGGCAGATCAGCCCGTCGTCGTCGGCGTGGGTCATGATCATGCCGCCGATCAACCGCGTCGACACGCCCCACGAGGTCGTCCACGCATGGGACAGCGTGCCCTTGTCGTCCTGGAACTCGATGCCGGACGCCTTCGCGAAGTTCTGCCCGAGGAAGTGACTCGTGCCGGCCTGCAGCGCCTTGCGGTCCTGCATCATCGCTTCGATGCAGTAGGTCTGCACGGCGCCGGGGAACCGCTCGCCCGCGGTCTTCTCGCCCTGGATCACGGGCATCGCCATCCATTGCTCGGCGAACTCGGCGTAGACGCCGAGCATCTTCATCGTCTCCTCGACGGCTTCTTCGCTCGTCGCGTGCGCGGTGTGGCCCTCCTGCCAGAGGAACTCCGCGGTGCGCAGGAACAGCCGCGTGCGCATCTCCCAGCGCACGACGTTCGCCCACTGATTGATGAGCAGCGGGAGGTCGCGATAGCTCTTGACCCACTTCGCGAACGACGCACCGATGATCGTCTCCGACGTCGGGCGAACGATCAGCGGCTCCTCGAGCTTGCTCTTCGGATCGGGGACGAGCTTGCCGTCCACGGTGATCAGGCGCGAGTGCGTGACGATCGCGCACTCCTTGGCGAAGCCCTCGACGTGCGAGGCCTCCTTCTCGAGGAACGACAGCGGGATGAACAGCGGGAAGTACGCGTTGACGTGCCCGGTCGCCTTGAACATGCCGTCGAGCCCGCGCTGGATGTTCTCCCACAGCGCGTAGCCCCACGGCTTGATCACCATGCACCCGCGGACGTCCGAGTTCTCGGCGAGGTCCGCGGCGTCGATCACCTTGAGGTACCACTCGGGATAGTTGTCACTGCGGGTCGGGACGATCGCGGTCTGGGGCTTCTGGTTGCTCACGGCGGCGCAAGACATACCCCAGACCTGCCGTCAGGTCACCTGCAGTCGTTCTCGTAGACCTTCGCGACCGTATCGTTCACGGACAGTGGTCGTCGTAGGACTCGGAGATGCCCTCTCCGTCGTTCTCGTTGTCGAAGAACCACTGGCCATCGGTGAGAAACCCGATCTTCGCGATCGTGCCGAGGTCCGCGCCCTTCGCCTTGGCCAGGGCCCACACGGCTGCGAGGCTGCATTTCGGCAGCGGCCGCAGCGGCGCCCGGCAGTTCTCGTCCGAGCTGTTGGAGCGAACACGTACCTCGACCGCTTTGACGCCGACGGTGACCTCGACGTAGCAGTTGATCTCGACCTCGTGGTTCTTCGGGATGCCGGTCGGACGCGCCGAATTCGCCGGTGAGCGGAACATATAACTCGAGTCGTCGTCGGTGAGCCCGAGATCCGCGAGGCCGCTCGGGTAGACGTTCTCGATGTCGTAGCGCGTGAGCTTCGCGTCGGGATAGATCCGGCGCGCGAGGGCGAGCGCAGTCTTCGCGTATGCAGCGCCGTCGAACTTCTTGGGGTTGTAGTCGATCGGGAGGGTGAAGCTCTTCGCCTGGGCCGTCGGCGCGGCGGGCTGACTCGTCGGTGTCGAGCCGCCGATCGTCACGCCTGCGCCCATCGTTACGCCTGGCCCGATGTGAACGCCGTGATCGGCCGCGCTACCGCCACCGACGATCGTCGGACCGGTCTTCGACGGCAGAGGGGTCGGAGCCGCGGTCTTCGGCGCAGCGACAGGAGGTGGAGCGGGTGGAACACCCGTCCTCGTCGGTGGCGGCGGCGCGACCGGTGCCTGGACTGCCGTCGGTGCCGGCGGCGCGACCGGTGCCTGGGCGATCGACGGCGCCTCCGTCAGTGCCGGTGGGCCGCCCGGGGGTGCGCCCTCCGAGGGTGCTACGGCGACGGGCTCGGACCCTTCGGTGCGCGGCTCCTCACCGCCGCCGCGCTGGCTGATCACGATCAGCACGACGCCAACGGCGATCGCCGCGAGCGCGACAATCGCGATCATCCCGCCGCGACCACGCGGCCGGTCGCGCTGCGTCGGCGCGACCACCACGGACGCACGCACCGTCGGGGCATGCCCGGAGCTCTGTGGCGTCTGGTGCCGGAGGTGATCGAGCGACGGTCGGCCGGTGACCATCCCGCCGCGCGACAGCACGCGCCACTGATCGGCCGGCAGCTCGCGCGCCGCGGCGTGCAGCGCATGCGTCATCTCCGCGGCGCTCTGGAACCGACGCGCCGGGTCCTTCTCGAGCGCCGTCAAGATCACGCGCTCGATCGACGCCGGAAGATCCGAGCGCAGCGAGCGCGGCGACGGCGGCGGATGCTCGAGGTGCGCCTTCATCAGATCGTAGAGCGTCTCGCCGACGAACGGCGTCCGCCCCGTCATGGCCTCGAACAGTACGACGCCAGCGGCATAGATATCGGTGCGAGCGTCGACGAGCTGCGCGCCACTGATCTGCTCCGGCGCCATGTAGGCCGGCGTTCCGAGCAGTGCACCCGTCGCCGTGCGCGGCGACATCATGTTGCCAAGGCCAGGTGCGAGCTTCGCGATGCCGAAGTCCAGGACCTTGGCGTGACCCTCGCCCGTGACCAGCACGTTGTCGGGCTTGAGATCGCGATGGACGATGCCGAGTGCGTGTGCAGCACCGAGTGCGGACAGCATCTCCGTCATGACCTGCACGACTCCGCCGATCGGCGCGGGACTCGCGCGGACGATCTCGCCGAGCGTATGCCCGTCGATGAACTCCATGACGATGTAGGGCCGGCCATCGGCGAGCAGCGCCATGTCGATCACGCTGACGATCGACTCGTGCTTGATCATGTTCACCGCGCGCGCCTCGGCGAAGAACCGCTCGAGAAGCTCGGGGATGCGCGAACACTCCGGGCTCAAAATCTTGATGGCGACGCGGCTACCGATCATCGGCTGGATGCCGAGGTAGACCTGCCCCATGCCGCCGACGCCGAGCAGGCGCGCGATGCGGTATCGGCCGATCTCGGTGCCGAGCAACGGGTCCTCCGCGGCAGCGAGCTGCTGCCCGTCCGTGGAGCAATAACCCCCACGGTCCGAGCTCTGCCCGCACGCCGCGCAGACGTACTTCACACCATCGAGGCTAGCACGCGGTCACCAGTCGCAGTCGCCGGGGCAGTCTTCGCCCTCGGAGCACAGTAAGTCTCCACACAGGAACGGCGACTCGCCGCAGTTGGTTGGGCTCGCCAGCGCAGGCGTTGCCCGGCCCCAATCGCCGATCAGTCGGCGTTCTTCTCCCAGCTGCCGTACATCGGGTTCGGGAGCAGGAACAGGTTCTCGCCGAAGCTGGAGAATGCGCTCTCGGGCTGCGTGCGAACCTCCTGCGTGAGCACCGGGAAGTCCTGGATGTTGTCGCCGACAAACGCGACCACCTCGAGCGCGGGCATCCCGGGCTTCGCGGTGCCGTTCGCCACCATGCCGAACCGCGTGTTCTTCTCGCTCGCCGCCGTTCGGCACAGGATCGCGTCGTACGTGAAGCCCGTCGTCGCGAGGTTGTCCTCGGTCTGCGTGCACTCGTTCGCGGCCATCCGGTTCGTGACGAACACGACGCGGCCACCGAGCTGCTTGACCTTCTTCGTGAACGCGAGCGCTCCGTCGATCGGCGTCGCCGCCCGCTTGTTCACCCACTCCGTCCAGCTCGCGGGCGAGTAGCCGAGGCCGAGCTCGGCACGCGCGCGCTGATACGCGCTGTTGTTGAGCGTGGTCTCGTCGATATCGAGTACGACGCCCCAGTTCGCAGGCGCGTTGGCGGCGACCCGCGCCATCACCTTGGCGGTCGCGAGCGTGAACGCCTGCGCCGTCAGCGCGCGGCGTTCGGCGGAGCGCTGATACCAGCGCAGATCGAACCCGAGCGGCGCGACCGGAGAGTCACTCTCGCAGACGCCGGTGCAGCTCAGCTTGAGGCGCGCCTTGGCGTCGGTGATCGGTGCGCTCGCGGCGCCGGGAGCGATCTCGACGAGATAGAACCCGCCGTACGTGAGCGTGAGGTCCCTGATCTTGGACAGCTTGCCGTAGCCCGCATCTTCGTCGGTCGCGAGGGTCTTCGGGTAGCTTCCGTCGGCGAGCCGCGGACCATAGACCTTGAGCACGGTGTCGAGGCCTTGCGACGAGCCGCCCTGCGTGACCTCGAGGCTCACCTTCGCGCCTTCGGCCGCGAAGAACACGAAGCCGGGCCGCGGTACGGCGGTCGTCAACTTGGTGTCGACCGTTCCGGGCTTGAGGCGAGCCTGGACCTCGATGCCTGGGATCGCATCTCCCTTCTCGTCTTGCCCCGCAAGGTCTGCACCGCCTTCCTCACCGAAGCCATCTTCGGTGCAGGCGATCAGAGAGGGAGACAGCAGGAGAGACGTCAGAAGTAGGGCGCGCATGGTAGGTGCCGTGCCGCGGTGCATCAGATGTGCCCCGATCCGGTGATGCGCGTTCGCCACCTTGCGAGAGATTCACCTGGCCACCGCGCTAGCCATGGCCCGTGGATCCGCCGTGCAAACACCATGCGGCAGTAGCGCTCGGCCGAAAACGCAACAAGGGACCCGACGGATCGGATCCCTTGCGTGCGAACGGTCGATCGCTGTTACGACGAGAGACCGGCTTGCGCGGCGACTTCAGCGGCGAAGTCGTTCTTCTTCTTCTCGAGACCCTCGCCGAGCTCGAAGCGCACGAAGCGGCGGATCTTGATGTTCTCGCCGATCTTCGAGATCAGCTCCTGCTGAACCTGCTCGATCGTCTTGTCGGGGTTCTTCACGAACGGCTGGTCGAGGAGACAGATCTCCTTCATCCACTTCGAGATCTGACCGTCGACCATCTTCGCGATGACGGGCTCGGGCTTGCCGCTCTCCTTCGCCTTGGCGAGGAGAACCGCGCGCTCGCGCTCGACCTCGTCAGTCGAGACCTCGTCCTTGCGGACGAACTGCGGGTTCATCGCAGCGATCTGCAGCGCGACTTCCCTGCTGAAGGCCTGGAAGTCCTCGTTGCGCGCGACGAAGTCCGTCTCGCAGTTGATCTCGACGAGGACGCCGATGCGCCCACCGCCGTGGATGTACGAGACCACGGAGCCCTCGGTTGCCTCGCGGCCGGCCTTCTTGGCCGCCTTCGCGAGACCCTTGGTGCGCAGGTAGTCGATCGCCTTGTCGATGTCGCCGTCGACCTCGACGAGCGCCTTCTTGCAGTCCGACATCCCGGCGCCGGTGCGCTCGCGGAGATCCTTGATGAGAGTTGCAGTGACTTCCATGGCGGTCTCCTCTACTTCTGGGGCTCGTCGGGCGACGCCGACGCCTCGGGGTTGAACATGCTGCCGCCGGTCGACATCTCGACGCGGGGGCCATCGCCACCCGACGAGACGTGGATGACGCGCTCGGTCTGATCCTCGCGCTCCTGCTGGCCGCGGGTACGGGCGGTCTCCTTGTAGACCTTGCTACCGAGGATCGCCGCGTCGGCGATCTTGCCGGCGAACAGCTTGATCGCGCGGATCGCGTCGTCGTTGCCCGGGATGACGTAGTCGATGCGATCGGGGTCGCAGTTGGTGTCGGTGATCGCGACGACCGGGATCTCGAGCTTGCGAGCCTCGTCGACCGCGATGTGCTCCTTGTGGGGATCGATCACGAACAGCATGCCGGGGACCTTCGAGAGACCCTTGATGCCACCGAGCGACTTCATCAGCTTGTCGCGGTCGCGGCGGATCATCACCTGCTCGCGCTTCGTGAGCGCGAACAACGTGCCGTCCTCTTCCATCTTCTCGAGGCCGCGGAGGCGCTCGAGCGAGCCCTTCACGGTCTTGAAGTTGGTGAGCGTGCCGCCGAGCCAGCGCTGCGTCACGTAGTGCTGGCCGGAGCGCGTGGCCTCCTCGACCATCACTTCCTGTGCCTGCTTCTTCGTGCCGACGAACAGCACGGTCTCGCCCTTCGCGGTGGTGTCGACCACGGCCTGGAAGGCCTGGCGGAACAGCTTCACCGTGTGCTGGAGGTCGATGATGTGAATGCCGTTGCGGGCTCCGAAGATGTACTGCTTCATCTTCGGGTTCCACCGGCCGGTGTTGTGTCCGAAGTGAACGCCTGCCTCGAGGAGAGCCCGCATCGAGATCGGGTTCTGCGCCGTCGCTTCTGCCATCGTTTCCATGTCGGTCCTTTGCGTTGGTTCACCCCGCGTCGTCATCGAGCGCCAGAAACCCCGTCGGGGCCACGCCTGGTTCTCTCGGATGCGGTGAGTAGTTCCTCGATGAACTTCGAGGAGCGGGGTGGATAGCACGGGCTCTCCGACGGAGACAAGCGCGCTAGCGGGGGTCATACCCGCGAATCAACGGGGCAAATCGGCCGGATTCGACCTCGCCCAGATACACCCAGCCGCCGAAGTCGAACATGAAGTGATCACAGGGTTTCGTCAGCTTCAGGTGGGCGAGCGTGGCGGGCTCGGCTTCCAGCCGGTGATAAGGACGGTGCTCCGCCTCGACCAGGAGCCGGGGTTTGAGGCCGGAGAGAACCTCGGGATTTGCCTCGGTCGCGATCGGGTCGAGGACGATCCGCTGCCGCTTGCCGCGGACGTCGAAGCGCAGCCGGAACCCCTTCTCGGAGCAAACGACCGAGCCGTCGGGATCCGGGGTGCGGATCGGTGGCCGCGCCTCGGTGATCGCGCCGGTCGCGAGATCGACGCGCTGCCAGGTCTCCCGCTCGTAGTGAAAGAACGCGGAGCCGTCATCCGCCCAGCGATGCGCCCAGAGCTTGTCCATCGGCAGCGGGTAGGTCCGTCCGGTGGCGTCGGCGATCGAGATGATCGCGAGCTGCATCCCGGCTGCGGTCTCGGCCGCGGTCGCCACATGGCGCTCACCGGGCGCCATGAGGAATCCGATGTCGGTCGCGACGAGATCCGGAACCACGCGATCGTTGTCGTCGGTGCGCACGCGATAGGCAGCACCGGACCGGTGGATCCGGATCGAGCCATCGGCGGTCATCGCGCCCGGAATCGTGTCGACGATCGTGGCGCGCGTTCCGTCGAGTGGGACCCGCGTTAGACCTTCGGACGTGTGCACGAGGACCGAGCCCGCTGCCGGTGCGAGCTCCGCGAGCTTCACCGGCTTG
>JANOPP010000264.1:0-7448 GCA_031421915.1 Myxococcales bacterium
TGGAGGTTGGCGCGGCCGTGCCACGCCTCGGGCATGGTGAACCGGGTCTCCGTCGGCGCGGGGCCGATCGCGAGGAGCTCGAGGCGTCGCGGTGCACCGAGACGCGCGCGGCCGATCGCGCGCACCTCGAGGCCCGCGGACCTGGCGAGCACGGCGAGGTTGTCACGCGCAGGGAGTACACGCTGATCGAGCGGCGTCGTGAGGCGCAGCAGGCGATCGCCGACGAGAAGGCCGACGCCACCGGGCCCACCGCCAACGAGCCTACCTTCGACGAACACGAGGTCCCAGCCCGCAGGCTTGAGCTCGTCGGGCGCTGCGTCGTGTGTTGCGAGTCGTGCGAGCTGATCGGCGAGAGGCTGCTCCCAGCGCGGCGCGAGCGCTTCGTGGCTCCAGGTCGACGGTTCGCTCGCGCGCACGGCGCGCACCTTCTGGCCCGCACCGAGGCGGCCGTCGGCCGAGGCCGTCGCATCGGAGATGAAGAGGCCCGTGCGGCACAGGTCGCGATGAGGCAGCACCGCATCGCCGATGTTCGCCGGCGCATCGTACGCACCCGCGGCCCGACCGGCATCGCCGGGTGCGACGTCCGCGCGCGTGTAGAGCACACCCTTGTCGTCGGTGAGGTACGTGATCGCGCCGGCGTAGCCGCTGCGCGCGACGACGGCCTCGGTGAACAGCCCGCGCAGGCGGAGGCTGCCGACCGTCTCGTAGTCGCGGCGCGCGGTGCCGAGCAGCGCCGTGGTCGCGTCCCCGGCCGCGAGTGCATGCGCCACCGCGAGCGCCTCGCGCAGATCGGCCGTCAGCGCGCGCAGCGAGAACTCGGGGCGATCGGCCCGTAGCTCGCGCACCGACCGCAGGACGCGGGTCTGCGCGGCGGCGAGCCGATGGAGGCCGAACGTTCGGCACGTGTGGATCGAACGGAGGAGCTCCGCCTGCGCGAACGCGCCCGTTGCCTCGGCACCGGCCCCGAGCACGTCGCCGAGGACGCGCAGCGCGACCGTCGCCGCCGGAAAAGGCACTCGGACCCCATTTGACAGACTGGCAAATGGGGTCCGAGTGCTTTCTTCAGCGACAGCGGCCTCCGCCGGCTCGAGCAGCGCGACGACGGCCGCGACGTGCAGGCACTTCGGCTGCAACAGGCACGAGCAGGTCACGCCACGCACGACGTCATCAATCAGCGCGAGGGTCACGATCTCGCACTTATCGGTGGTGATCGTCGTCGCGGTCCACGTCCAGGCGACGGCGAGATCTGGATCGGCATCGAGCTTCTTGATCAGGCGCGATGGGATCTGCGCGGTCAACGCAGC
The DNA here is from genome assembly GCA_031421915.1 of Myxococcales bacterium. Classification (GTDB taxonomy): domain Bacteria; phylum Myxococcota_A; class Polyangia; order Haliangiales; family Haliangiaceae; genus JABFXX01. The sequence continues at coordinate 1,305 of JANOPP010000264.1, forward strand.
GGCGACATCGGGGGCGATCCGCGGGCGCGTCATCGGATCTTGTCTCCGACCCAACGCGCGAGCTCGAGCGGCGTCAGTGCAGCGATCGGCATCCCGGCGGCCGCGATCTGCTCGGCGATCGGGACGGCATACCGGGGGGACCCGCGATCGTCGAGCGCGGCGAGGCCGAGGCAGGTGACGCCCGACTCGACGAGCGCACGGACCTCGGCGATCAAGCTCTCGACGGCGTAGCCCTCCTCGAAGTCGCTCACGGTGATCACGAGCGTGCGCTGCGGAACCTTGACCAGGCTGCGCGCATAGCGCAGTCCCTTTGCGATGTGGGTACCGCCACCGACGGAGACCTCGAGCAAGAGAGCGAGCGGATCGTGCGCGTGCTCGGAGAGATCGACGACCTCCGTCGAGAACGCGATGAACTTGACCGAGATCCACGGCACGCCCGAGAGGATCGCCGCCATCATCGCGCTGTAGATCACGCTCGGCTCCATCGAGCCCGAGACGTCGACGACGAGCACGATGTTCCAGTCCATGTGACGCCGGCTCTTCTGTTTGAAGTAGAGCCGCTCGGGAACCATCACCAGCTCGCCCTCGACCTCACGGACCTTCGCGAGGTTCGCGGAGACGGTGCGGGCCAGGTGGAGCGCGCTGGTCGGACGGCGGGTCGCGCGCGGGGTGGACGAACCGATCAACGCGGGGCGTACGCGGACCGCTAGCTCCTTCACGAGCTCGTCGACGATGCGCCGGATCATCGCCCGGAGGCGACCGAGGTGCGCCTCGCCCAGGCCGCCTTTGAGCGAGAGGACCTGCTCGAGCAGCTCGACCGACGGAGTCACCTGCTCGGGATCGAGCTCGAGCAGGGCGCCGACGCGGCCGTGCATCGCGGCCTGCGCGGCGACCTCCTCGTAGACCGCCACGCCGAACAGCGCCTCGATCTCGTCGCGCCACGCGCGTACCGTCGGGAAGCCGGCTTCCTGACCGCCTCCGCCTCCGAGCTCGTCGCGCGAGCCCTCGCCGTGACCGGCGCCGTACAGCTCGTCGAGCGCTCGCATCGCGCGCGCCGAGCGCGGCTTCATCTGCTCGCGCTCGTGGCCGAGGATCATGCGCCAGCGATCGCGCACGGGGACGTCGTGACCGTCGGGCACGGGCCGAAACACGGGTCGGCCAGCGAGGAGTGGTGGTGGTGCGACCAGCGCGGGCCGCGGGATCGCCGCGATCGCGGCGCGCCCTGCCCGATCTGCTTCCGCCGCGGCGATCAGTCGCTCTGGCGCGATCTCGGTGACGACGTCTAGACCGAGGCCCCGCGCATCGGTCGCGCCGAGGCGGTCGCCGAGGACGCGGAGCAGCCGCCGGCGCGACGCGCTCGACAGTACCTCGAAGCCCTCGCGCAGCGCCGCGACGCGCGACAGGAAGTCCTCGTCGGGGAGCTGCTCGACGCGTTCGATCAAGCCACCGAGAAACACGGGTGCGGACTCGAACAGCGGCGCGGCGATCGCGAGTGCGCCGCGCAGACGCTTGCCGAGCGTCCGCCGGGAATCGGCATCGACCGCACCGTCGAGCCAGCCGCCGAGCGCGCTCGAGAGCGACTCGGCGGTGACCGTACCGATCAAGACTTGAATGACCGACGCCGCGCCGACGATCACGGGCGAGCCGCTCGCGACGAGCTGATCGACCGACCAGCGCAGGCGGCTGTCACCCAGCGTAGCGTGCTCGGGACGCTCGAGGACGCGCACCAGCTCCGCGAGCGCCTTCGCATCGTCGAGGGACTCCGAACCCGCGAGGCCGAGAACCGACGCGACCGCCACTGACAGCACGGCGTCGCGATCCATCAGCGACGCGATGAACGGATCGATCTCACCGACGATCGCGTCGTCCTCGGACGCCGGCAGCGCGACGATGTGGCCGGCGACGATCCGGTCGATCAGCGCGAGCAACGCGATCAACTCGGCGAGCGTGGCCTCGGCGAGCCGTGGCCCGGTCAGCTCTGCCAGCAACTCGCACACCAGGTCGCCCGCGCCCGCCTCGGCCGCCGCATCGGTCAGCGCGACCAGGGTCACCGCCGACAGCCTGCCGTCGGCCTCGAGCCGCACGCGCTCCGCACGCAGCGCACCCGCCGAGGCCTGGCGCAGCGTGACGCCGCGCAGGCCCGCGAGCTCGATCATCGCTTCGGTCGCGGGCGTCAGGTTCACCCGCCAGCCGACCGTCAGGCTCTCGAGCCCACCGGCCGCTTTCGATTCGGCCTCCGTTCCGTACGGCACGCCGCAGGCGCGCAGCCGGCACAGCGCGACGTGGCGCCGCCGGTCGAGCTTGCTACGCAGCGGATCGAGGCGGAGGTCGGTCGGATCCGGCGTCGCCGTGAACGGCAGCTTGAGCTCGGCAAACAGCGCCGCCACATGCGGCCCGAGGCCCGAGCGCGGCGTCCCCGTCGCGAGGTGACCGCGCTGGCGACCGACGAGCACCGACTCCATCGCGCGCGCGACCACGCGTCCGCGACCGAGGAGCTCGCCGTGCGTCAGCGCGGTCTGGACGGCTTCGATCAGCTCGCGCCTCCCTGGCGCCGCGAGGCCGCGCAGCGCCGCGAGCGACGCAGCAACCTCGGCCGCTGCGTGCGCATCGGGCACGCTCGCCGGCAAGCCGCGCGCACGTACCGCCCGCGTGATCTCGACGAGGCACGCAGCGACGAGCGTCCCGACGCTGCCACCGTCGCGCTGCGTCTTCCACAGCCGCTGCTGCCACATCGGATCGCGGATGCCCGCCGGATACCCCGACCGCGCGTCGAGAAGCTCGAACGCATACGGGATCAGCGACGAGACCAGCTCCGTCGTCTCGATCGACGAATGCGCAGGCGCCGACCAGAGTCGAGGAGACGGCAGCAACGCCGCCGCATGAAACGACCCGACGATCGCCGCGACCCGCGCACCCTTCACTGCGGTCAGCGCCGCGAGCGTCTTTCGCATGAACGCCTCGCGCGCGAGGTCTAGCGTACCGACGCCGTCGCCGCGCGCCGCATCGAGACGGAGCGCCCAGCCGTAGAGCAGCGCCGCACGTCGCACGCGCTCGGGATCGCCGAGCGTTCCAGGTGCCTCGACCAGGTGTTCCCACGAATCATCCGCTGTACCGCGCAGCCGCTCCGCGATGCCGAGCACGTCTCCGCTGCCCTCGCGCGGCGGCCTCCTCGACGCCGGCAGATCGATCGCGTGAACGGGAACCCCGTGCTCGCGTGCCCACCGGATCGCGACCAGCTCCGGCGAGAAGTCCGCGAACGGATAGAACGCCAGGTCGTCGCCGCGCTCCGACACCGCCGCGAGCGCGAGCGGCGCCTCGGCCTCGGGATGCCCGAGCCACGCGATCCACTGCGCTAGATCGGCCGGCATCTCGATCGCGATCGCCGTCGGAGCGAGCGCCTCGAGCAGCGAGGGCAACGCGATCGAGCACGCCGGCGAGTGATGACGTACGCCGTAGAGCCACGGCGCACGTGCGCCCGCGAGCTCCGCGATCGCGGCGACCGGATCGTCGGTGGGTTCGAGCTGACGGGTCACGGGGCTCACAGGGTCCAGGGCTACGCCTCGAGCACGCGGCGCAGCTCGTGCAGCGACTTCCACAGGCGCGCTTCCCCCTCGGCGCGCCGCTTGACCGTGGAATCCCAGTACGCGAGCAGCTTGCCACGATCCTTGGGCTCGTCCTTCATCACCACGCCGAGCAGGTACTCGGGAAGCAGGCGCGCGACATCGCGCTCGCTCGGGAAGTACGTCGCCGCGAGCCCGATCGACGACGCGACCGCGACCGCCTCCGCCGTCGACATCACCGACGTCGGCTTCTCGACGGACCAGCCCTCGACGGTGCGGCCGAGTCGAAGGTCACGAAACACCGTCACCAGCGCTTCGAGGACCGCATCGTCCACAGCGAGCGGCGCGCCCGCGTCGAGGACGATCTGCTTGGCCCGGCGCCGGACGAGCTCGGTCTCGCGCGCGAGGTCGGCGATCGGAGCGATCGTCTCGAAGTTGAAGCGCCGCTTGAGTGCGGCCGACATCTCGGAGACGCCCTTGTCGCGGAGGTTCGCCGTGGCGATCACGTTGAACCCGCGCTGCGCCGGCTCGATCGCCCCGAGCTCCGGGACGCTGAGCCGGCGATCCGACATGATCGACACCAGCGCGTCCTGGACCTCCGGCAAGCACCGCGTGATCTCCTCGACGCGCGCGAGATGACCACGCCGCATCGCGGTCAGCACCGGCGACGGCACGAGGGCCTCGGGGTGTGGTCCCTTCGCGATCAGCAGGGAGTAGTTCCAGCCGTAGCGAAAGTGCTCCTCGGCGGTGCCTGCGGTGCCCTGCACCGTCAGCGACGAGTCGTTGCTGATCGCCGCGGCGAGCAGCTCCGATAGCATCGACTTCGCCGTACCGGGCTCTCCGACGAGCAACAGTCCACGCTCTCCGGCGAGCGTGACAACGCAGCGCTCGACGAGCGCCCGATCACCGACGAACTTCTCGCTGATGACCATCGACGGGCCGCCGGTGCCCTGCCGCAGCGCTTCGCCACGTGAGCCGATGATGAACGTCACGACCGCTTTCGGCGTCAGCCGCCAGCTCGGCGGACGCGCACCGGTGTCGTACGCAGCGAGGAACGCGAGCTCCTCGGCCCAGATCTCCTCGGGGGGTGGGGCCTGCACGACCGCAGCAGGCACGCCCTTCGAGGTCGCGGCGCTCGCCGCCATGGCCGCTGCTTCGGGCTTCTTCTTGCTCATCGCTTGACCTCGTCGTAACGCGGGACATCTCCGCTGGTGACCCGCTCCCAGGCGGCCTCGAACATCGCGTGAAACGGTGCGAGCGCGAGGAATCGGCCAAGAGGCGGCACAGGATCGCCCTCGGCGTTGCGCATGCCGTAGAGCGCGAGCTTCCAGCTCTCCATCGGCGGGTGCGGCGACTTGAGCGCTTCCCAGCCACCGGGCAAGAAGTGCGCACGCTGCGCGCGCTCGCGCTTGGCTTCGAGGAGCAGCTCCTTGTCGACGAGCTCCGCGAGTGCACCTTCGACCTGCTTCGGCTTCCAGCCGTTCCACTGCGCGAGGTTCTTCCCGGTCGGCCAGAGCAGTACGAGGTATTGCAGATAGACCGTCGCCGCCTCGGCGCTGACCCCGAGGTGCTTGGCCGCCTTCGCGACGAGCGTGGGCACGCTCAGTGCTGGGTTCTGCTCCCAGCCACCGGCAGGTACGGGCGTCGCCTTGATCCTCTCGACGATCTGCGCGAGCCCCGGCGACCGGAAGTACTCGAGCGAGCGCCACACGGAGTGGCCCCACTGCGTGATCTGCGCGGCGAGCGGTCGGATGACCGTTGCTGCCTTCGCATCGAGCGTCGCGGGCTGCAGCTTGAGCTGCGCGCGCGATTTCGCCCGGATCACCGCCGCACCGCGCATCACGATGCCGCGATGCCCCTCGTCGAGACCGGAGAGCGGATCCCCGAGACCGTCGAGCAAGCGATCCATCGCCTTCTCGCCCGCCTCGTCGAGATACGCCTGCCCCCCCGTGCACCACAGCGCCGGGTTCGCGAGGCGCTGCCCGATCAGCTGGTGCGCGAGCGCCGCCTTGGCGCGCAGGTCGTTACCGACGGGCAGCTCGGCGTAGAGGAACGGGATGTACATGATCCCCGTGTGGAGGACACGATCGGTGAACATCGACGCTGCATTCGCGGCATCGTCCGCGAGCTTGCTCTGGCCGACGAGCGGCTCGGCCTTGCTCACGCGGATCACATCGCCCGACTTGTCGAGCGCCCAGGTTCCGTCAACGGTCAGCTCCGGTGCGTCTCCGCCCGCCGCGATCAACTTCAGCGCATTGCCCGGCGTCATCGGCGCGTCGAGCTCGCGGTCTGCATCCGCGATCAGCTCCTCGGGCACGGCCACGCGGACGCCCATCGTGCGCTTCCACACGGCGATGAACGCCTCCACGCCGCGGCCGTCGAACAACCCCGCGACGCCGACTCTCGCTGCCACCTCGTCGATCACGGCGAGCCGCTTGTAGACCGGGATGGTCCGGATCCCGTCGCGCGCGATCGCGGCCTGTGCGGCCTTGAGCCCGATCGCCTCGCGCAGCTCCTTGTCGAGAAAGTTCTGGCTGTTGTCATTCGCGTTGGGACAACCAGCCCACGAGAACGCCGCTTCCGA
>JANOPP010000265.1:0-1953 GCA_031421915.1 Myxococcales bacterium
TCGTCTCCGACGGCTACATCATCCTGCGTCACCCCGACTGGGCGACGGCGTGCAAGCTCGCGGACATCGTCGCGAACCACGTCACCATGTACGCCGAGTAACTAGAAAAGGTCCCGAGTGCTTTTGTGGTCAGACCACTAAAGCACTCCGACCCCTTTTCACGTTTCACGGCTTCGCGGGCGGTGCGGGGGGTGCGGCCGGCGCGGACGGAGTCGTTGGCGCAGGGGCCGCCGGCATCTTCGGCACCGGGCCCGTCGGCTCCATCGGCAGCTCGATCTGCGAGCTCGGTGCCTTGTCGGCGAGGACAGCGTCGGTCGCGAGCTGGTGCTCGAGGAGCTTGGACGCGATCTCGAGGAAGGCACCGTCGGTGACGATGCCGACGAGGCGTTCGTCCTGGACCACCGGGAGGCTCGCCACCTTGCGCTCGCGCATCAGGCGGAGCGCATCGAGCGTGGGCGTATCAGGGCCGACGGTGGCGACGTCGCGCTTCATGATCGCGGACACCGGGGTGCGCAGCGTCGATCCGCCGCCGAGCACGAACCGCAGGACGGCGCGCTGGGTCACGAGGCCGACGAGGCGATGGTCCTGGTCCTCGACGGCGACCTGGCGGATCCGCTCCCAGATCATCAGATTCGCGACCATCTCGATCGCATCGTCGGCGCGGACGGTGAACAGGTCCGTGGTCATGTAGTTCTCGACGCGCGCGTAGTTGCCCTTGTGCGTGTTCGCCTCGTCGAGCCGGGCGCGCTCCCACTCCGCGACCGGGCGGCGGGCGAGCTGGCGCTGCGCGGTCGCGGCGACCAGCGCGGTGGCGCGCTCCGCCTGGGTCGAGCGATCGCGCAGCGAGTTCCACGACGACAGCTGCCAGCGTGCACCCGTGCGACCGGTGCGGACGCGCTCGTCGATCACGGTGAGGTAGCGCTTGATGTCGTCTTCGGCGACCTGCTGGCGACGGAGGCCGGCCTGCGCGAGCGGAAGCAGGCGCTCGAGCACGAGCTCGCGAGCCGAAATGTCCTCGCCATCGAGCCAGGTGAACGTCGAGCCGACGCCCTCGCGCGCGGCCGTGTAGAAGTTCGCGGCGGCCTGATCGAAGTCGATCCGCTTGGTGATGTCCTCTTCGCGCGCGCCGATCTCGACCATCAGGCCGCACCAGAACGCGGCGTTCGCCATCTCGTCGAGGGTGCTCGGGCCTGCGGGGAGCACGCGGTTCTCGATCCGGAGGTGCGGCTTGCCCTCGGTGATCCCGAAGCACGCGCGGTTCCAGCGGTAGATCGAGCCGTTGTGCAGGCGCAGTGCCTTGAGCTGCGGGATCTCGCCGCGATCGAGCATCTTCATCGGATCCTCGTCGAGGTCCGTACCGACGAGCGCGCGGAAGCGGGCGATGTCCTCGCGGAAGATCTCGAGGACCGACTGGCGGACCCAGCGCGTGCCGAAGCTGACGCGTGCCTCGGTCTCGCGGATCTGGTGGTTCTTGTTGCGGTCGTCGACGGCCTGGCGGAACAGCGCGATCCGGGTCTCGGCCCACAGCCGCCGGCCGAACAGGATCGGCGAGTTGCACGCGATCGCCATCGTCGGCCCGAGGACGACCTGCGCGATGTTGTAGAACCGTGCGAACTCGTTCGGCGTGACCTGGAGGTGGACCTGGAAGCTCGAGTTACACGCCTCGAGCATCACGGAGTCGTGATCGATGATCAGCTCGTCGAGGCCCTTGATCGAGAAGTTGAGCTTCCCGCCGCGGAGCGCGGTGATGATCTTGTTGAGGTGCATGTAGCGCGCGCTCGGCACCATCCCCCCGATGTCGAGGTCGGCCTTGCGCATCGTCGGCAGGATGCCCATCAGCACGACGTCGTTGTCGATCGACAGCGCGGCCTTGCGGGCCCGGCCGACCAGGTCGTCGAGCTGGGCGTGCATCCGCGAGATGCCGTCGCCGGTGAAGATCTGGGGATCGCAGTT
>JANOPP010000266.1:0-22586 GCA_031421915.1 Myxococcales bacterium
GGCGAAGGATCCGGCCGTGGCGAAGGATCCGGTCGTCGTGAAGAAGGACCCGGTCGTGGCGAAGGATCCGGTCGTCGTGAAGAAGGACCCGGTCGTGGCGAAGGAGCCGGTCGTCGTGAAGAAGGACCCGGTCGTGAAGACGGTGAAGCAGGATCCCGTGAAGGTCGTGAAGAAGGACCCGGTCGTGAAGACGGTGAAGAAGGATCCCGTGGTCAAGAAGGGCCCGAAGAAGGATCCCGTCGTGAAGGATCCGAAGGACGAGCCCGGCGGCGACCTGTTCAAGCAGCGCGAGTGAGCCCGGAGTAGCTACCCGACGAGCCAGTGCTCGGGCGCTCGTTGCAATCGGCAGCAATCCCCGCGTGCGAGCCGCCCAACCCCTCGGATCGCTTGATCCCACTCCTGGCACGAGCCCTGCCTCTCGCGGCTGGGATATGCGCCTCGCCTGTGCCCTCGTGATCCTGGCCGCCTGCGCCGATGCCGGCGACGGTGGCGACTACAACGCCGCCGAGCCTGCGCCGCTCCTCGGCGTCGACGGCAGCCTCGACCAGGCCGATCGCACCTGTCACGTCGTGCTGCGCGACCTCGAGCGCAACTGGACGGGCTTCACGTGGGAGACGACCGGGTCCTCGTGGGTCTGGCAGGGGGTGATCGAGATCTCCGACGCCGCGGCTGCCGAGGGGCTCGTCCCGTCCGCGATGTACCGCATGGCGCCGAGCGGCTCGTGGTCGTCGGTGACCGCGACGCCGGTGACCAGCGCCGCCACCCCCGGCTACGTCCGCTACACGGTCCGCATCACGCAGGGCTTGCCGGGCCCGGGCTGGAGCGGGACCTCGCTGTCGAACGCACGCATCGAGGTCGTTCCGTTCCTCGCGCTGCCCGAAGGCGGTCGCCTGTTCGATCACAACCGCAACGCAAACGAGCTCGACAACTATCGGATGACGTCACCCGACCTCGCGATCTGGAGCGATCCGACGGCGTGCGCACCGCCCGCGGGTCCGACGCGCGCGCGCCTCGTGTTCGATGCGGACTTCTCGGAGCGCCGCGAAGGCGTGCTCGCGCCCGGTGGCGAGATCTCGATCGTGTTCGCTCCGACGCGCCTTCCGACGTGCCGCAACTGGAGGAATGGCAACCCGCTCTACGACATCACGGCGCACGTGAAGTTCTCGCCGGGCAACCAGCTGCGCAGCGCGAGCGTGCGCGACGGCGCCGCGACGATGTCGGTTCCGCCCGACGCCCGGGGCGCGACGGTGTGGTTCGAGAACACCGCGATCCCCGGCTGCCAGATGTGGGACTCGAACATGGGCGCGAACTACTACTTTGCCGCGCTTGTCCCGCCGCAGTGGATGGGCGAGGCGCGCTCGCTGATCACGCGCGGTGGCAGCGATTCGTGCGACGGCGGCGTTCCCTCGAGCTCGCCGTTCGCGTTCGACACCTGGGCTCGCCAGCGCGCCGCGATCACGAACCTGTGCTTCCAGGTCTACGAGCCTGGCCTGACCGACCACGACGATCCGGACCTCTGGCAGAAGCTCGACGCCCAGCTCCACTACCGCTACACCGGCGCGACGACCGGCGCGTGGCAGCGGATGCACGTCAACTTCGATCGCCGCAGCGGTAACAACGCGCGCTACGCGACGAGCTGGCGCTCGCTCGATCCGCTGCGCTCGTATCATTGCCCCGAGGTCACGCCGTCGACGGTCAACGGTTCGCAGATCGTTCGCATCGAGTACTACCTCGTGGTCAATGGCGGCGAGCTGCGGCCGCAGCCGGGCGCTGCGTTCGCCGGGCAGTTCAGCGACGATCCGAACCCGTGGCGCGACGCGAATTGCGGAAACTGACCCGCACTCCGATTCGGTCCTGACCCTCGGCAACGGCGCCGCGTGCGCTAGCATCCCAGCTGCGTGCCCGATGACAGCCTGAGCCGGATCCTGCGCGTCGTCGGCGCGCGATCGCTCAACACGTTCGGCCGGACGGTGATCAGCGCGACCGTGCTATGGGAGCTCTACATCCGCACGGGCTCCAAGCTCGTGATCGCGGGCGTCGGGCTCGTGCAGGTGATCCCCGTCATCGTGCTGTTCGTGCCGGCGGGGACGCTGGTCGATCGCGTCGACCGTCGTCTGCTGACCACGCTCGCCGCAATGCTGACCGGCCTGATCGGCGTCGGGCTCGGCGTCGCGTCGGCGACCGACGCGCCGGTCGCGGTCTACTACGCCCTCCTCGTCGTCTCCGGCTGCGTGTCGACGATCCATGCCCCGGCGAGCGCATCGCTGATCCCACTGATCATCCCGCGCGAGGATCTCGTCCGCGCGAACCGCATCAGCGCGACCCTGCAGGAGCTGTCCGCGATCCTCGGGCCCGCGTTCGCCGGCCTCGCGCTCTCGATGTTCCTGCCGTACGGGATCTATGGGTTCGTGGCGATCACGGGCCTCGCATCGGGGATCCTCTATCGCTCGCTGCCCAGGCCACGGGTCATCGCGCAACCTGCGCCGACCGCGCGCAAGGACTGGCGCGTCGGGCTGCGGTTCATCTGGAATTCGCCGCTCCTCCTTCCCGCGCTCACACTCGACATGTTCGCGGTGCTGTTCGCAGGTGTCACCGCGCTGCTGCCCGCGATCGCGACCGATATCCTCCACACCGACGCCTTCGGCTACGGAATCCTACGCGCAGCGCAGTCCGCGGGTGCGGTCTCGATGGCGATCCTCGCCGGGCGACTCCCCGCGTATCGCCGTCCCGGTCGTGTGCTCTTGATCGTCGTCGCGCTGTTCGGCCTCGCGACGATCGGCGTCGGTCTGTCGCGCTCGTTGCCGCTGACGATCGCGCTGCTCGTCGTGTGCGGTGCGCTCGACAACATCTCCGTCGTGATCCGGATGACGCTCGAGCAGATGGTCGTGCCCGACGCGATCCGCGGCCGAGTCGGCGCGGTCCACTACGTGTTCATCGGGATGTCGAACGAGCTCGGCGCCGCAGAGTCCGGCCTCGCGGCGAGCCTCGTCGGCACGGTGCCCGCGATCGTCGGCGGCGGAGCGCTCGCGTTCATCGTGGTCGGGCTCGTCGCGATCAAGTGGCGCGCCCTGGCGGCGATGCCTCCACTCGCCGAGCTCCAGCCTGCCGACGACGGGTAGGCCGCGCGGTGTTCAGTGAATGCGCGCGGAGATCGCGCGGTTCGCCAAGATGTCTGCCTCGATCGTCGCGAGCTCCGCCCCCCGCGCGCGCCAGTTTGCTGGATCGGCGTCGCGAGCGAGCCCGAGGAAGATGTCGCGGTGACGGACCTCCGCGGTCGCGAGGCTCGCGTAGAGGTCGCGAGACCTCGGATCTTCGAGCGCATCGGCGAGGAGCTGCAGCCGCTCGGCGGAGCGGCCTTCGATCACCGCGAACACGAGCAGCCGATCGAGCAGGAGCTTGGGCTCGCCCTTGCGGATGTGCTCCCGCAGCTTCGCGGCGTAGTCATCGCCGAAGTCGTAGGCGGCAGGCTGACCGCGTCGTTGCATCAGCTGACTGACCTGGACGACGTGGCGCGTCTCGTCGTGCGCGAGCCGCGCCATCGCGGTCACCAGATCCGCGTGTTGAGGGTAGCTGCGGATCAGCGACAGGGCGGACTGAGCGGCCTTGCGCTCGCAGTGCAGGTGATCCGCGTGAACGGCATCGAGGTCGCCGAGCGCGATGCCGATCCATCGCGGATCGGTCGCGACCAGCGGCAACGCATCGCCGAGTGCAGGGACGTCATCCATCGCGCCACGCATGTTACATTTTCTCTCGCCGTGAAGAAGGTCGAGCGCACTGCCGCGAGCTTCCGCATCGAGTGTCTCGAGGGTCTCGAGCGCGCTGCCGCGTTGCGCTCGAACATCACCACCCTCGAGGCCTACAACCAGCTGCTGATGGCAGCGAGCATGTCGAATGCGCTCGCCGGCCTGATGTCCGAGGTTCACCCCGAGGAGTCGATCCGCGACGTCGCGCGCGAATGCGAGCAGGATGTCTCGCGGTTCTACTCGGACCTCGGCCTCGATCGCGACATGTACGACGTGCTGTCCGCGATCAAGGTTCCCAAGGCGGACACCGACACCGTTCGGTTCCACGCCCACACGCTGCGCGACTATCGCCGCGCGGGCGTCGACAAGTCGCCCGAGGTTCGCGCGCGACTCAAGCAAATCGACGAGGAGCTGACCAAGCTCGGCCAGGCCTTCTCGAAGAACCTCTCCGAGGACGTTCGCGCGCTCGAGATCACCGACGCGAAGCGGCTCGCGGGTCTCCCCGCCGACTTCATCGCGTCGCATCCGCCCGACGCCAAGGGCGTCATCCGGATCACGACGGACTACCCCGACTACAACCCGTTCATGACGTACGCGGAGGACGACGAGCTCCGCGAGCAGCTCTACATCGCCTTCCGCAGCCGCGGCGATCAGCACAACGAGGACGTGCTGCGCGACATCCTCAAGCTGCGCGCCGAGAAGGCGTCCCTGCTCGGATTCACCGACTGGGCCGACTACGTCACGGCCGACAAGATGATCAAGAGCGGCACGCGCGCGGCCGAGTTCATCGAGAAGGTCTGGAAGCTCGCCGCTCCGCGCGCCGAGGAGGACTACAAGGAGCTTCTCCGCCAGCTGCAGCAGACGGACCCCGAGGCGACCGTCGTCTCCGACTGGCAGAAGACGTGGCTCGAGAACCGCGTCAAGAAGGAGCGCTACGAGGTCGATGCGAGCGAGGTGCGCCAGTACTTCCCGTACGACCGCGTGCTCGGCGGGCTCCTCGAGATCACGTCGGAGATCTTCGACCTGTCGTACGAGGCAGTCACCGACGCGCAGCCCTGGCACAAGACCGTCCTCGTCTACGACGTGATGCGCGCGGGCGCCAAGCTCGGCCGCATCTACCTCGACATGCACCCGCGCGACGGCAAGTACAAACACGCGGCGCAGTTCCCGCTGAAGGACGGCGTGCGCGGCGTGCAGCTCCCCGAGGGCGTGCTCGTCTGCAACTTCCCGAAGCCGACGAAGGGCGATCCCGCACTGCTCGAGCACGACGACGTGGTCACGATGTTCCACGAGTTCGGCCACCTGATGCATCACGTGCTCGGCGGCCATCAGCGGTGGATCACGCAGAGCGGCGTTGCCACCGAGTGGGACTTCGTCGAGGCGCCGTCGCAGATGTTCGAGGAGTGGGCGTGGAGCTACGAGACGCTCGTGCGGTTCGCGCGGCACCACGAGACCCTTGAGGTCATCCCGCCCGAGCTCGTCGAGAAGATGCGGCGCGCCGACAAGTTCGGGCTCGGCACCGCGACCGTGCAGCAGATCTTCTACGCGGCGATCTCGCTGGGCTTCCATCGCGTCGATCCCGACAAGCTCGATCAGCTCGCCGAGGTGCAGCGACTTCAGAAGCGCTACACGCCGTTTCCGTTCGTGCCGGGGACGCGGTTCCACGCGTCGTTCGGTCACCTCGTCGGCTACTCGGCGATGTACTACACGTACCAATGGTCGCTCGTGATCGCGAAGGACCTCCTGACGCCGTTCACGACCAAGAGCCTGATGGCGACCGACGTGACCTACGCGTATCGCGACAAGGTCCTCGTGCCCGGCGGCAGTCGCGATGCGGCCGAGCTCGTGCGTGACTTCCTCGGACGCGAGTACGACTTCACCGCGTACGAGCGGTTCCTCGTCGACACCTGACGACCCCGACCCCGCCGTCATCGCGGATGTCTGTCCGCATGAACGACGGTTTGTCGCCGCCCCGATTCAATTGTCGTCGCTTGTCACGATCGCTGATCTCTTCGGCGACGCGCGGCGACCATTGATCACCTTGGTTTTGTTTCAACGGATCGCGGCGTGTTCTAAAACAGACGCCACACCTTTCAAGAGGACTGATACCAAGATGAAGAACCTGACGATCGCGTTCCTTGCGGCTGCTTCCCTGCTCACCGTTGGCGCCTGCAAGAAGAAGGGCGGCGGCGGCGCTGGCGAGGCGATGGCGAAGATGGGCGAGTTCGCCGATGACATGTGCAAGTGCAAGGACAAGGCTTGCGCTGACAAGGTCCAGGAAGGCATGACCAAGTGGTCGACCGACATGGCCGCCAAGGGCGGCGAGAAGTCGACCGAGAAGCCGTCCGAGGCGGACATGAAGAAGATGACCGAAGTCGGTCAGAAGTACGCCGAGTGCATGACCAAGGCGATGACGCCGGCGGCGGACCCGGCGATGGGCTCGGCGGCGGCGGCGGACCCGGCGACGGGCTCGGCGGCGGCGGCTGACCCGGCTGCGGCCGGCGGCGCGGCGGCTGGTGGCGATCTCCCGGCCGAGTGCGGCGAGTACAAGGCGGCCATCGAGGCCCTCGCGAAGTGCGACAAGCTCCCGCAGCAGACGCGCGATGCGCTGAAGCAGTCGTACGAGCAGACGTCGACGGCGTGGGCGAGCATCCCGGCCGAGGGCAAGGCTGCTCTCGCGACGGCGTGCAAGTCGGCGGCGGACGCCGTCAAGCAGTCGGCCGCGGCCTGCAACTAAGCAGCCCCCGACTCTGACGACGTGAAGAGGCTCGCACCCTGGTGCGGGCCTCTTCTTATTTTCGGGCATTTTCGGCTACCGTCAACGCATGAAGACGACCTGGTTGGTGCTCGCGCTCGCGCTCGTCGGCTGCAGCAAGAAGGACGACAAGGGCGGTGGCGCGCCTGCGGGCGAACCGTGCGAGACGGCGATCAACCAGGCGGTCGACAAGATGCTCGAGAAGAGCAACTCGGACGCGAAGGCGCCGACGCCGATGATCGAGATCGCCAACAAGCTGCGGAAGATCATGACCGAGCGCTGCAAGGCAGACGGCTGGTCGGAGTCCGCGCTCGCGTGCTTCCGCGCGGCGACCGATCAGCCGAGCATCAAGGCTTGCCGTCAGGGCCTGCCGCAGCAGCAATCGCAGCGCCTGCAGCAGGACATCATGAAGGTCATGACCGGCGGGCCTGGCGGCATGGGCGGTGGTGGTGGCGCGCCCCCGCATGGCGGTGGTGGCGCGGCGCCGGCGATGCCGCCTCCGGCCGGTAGCGCGAACTAACGACGCGTCAGATCGCGCGTGATGTTCTTCTGGTGCGCCTCGACGGTGCCGCCGCCGATCTCGATCAGCTTGGCGTCGCGGAGGAACTGCTCGACGCGGTACTCGGTGCAGTAGCCGTAGCCACCCAGGACCTGGACCGCCGCATCGGCAACCTCCTTGGCCGCGGTCGCCGAAAACAGCTTGGCAGCGTCGGTGCCGAGGCGGTTGCGCGAGGTCGGGCCGGTCGTCGCGGCCACGTTGTAGATCAACGCGCGCATCGCCTCGACCTTGGCGTAGCTCTCACCGATGTGGCGCTGGATCTGGCCGTGCTCCGCGAGCGGCTTACCGAAGCTGTGGCGGTCGGTCGCGTACTTGACCATCACGTCGAGGCAGCGACGCGCCATGCCGAGGCTCATTGCCGCAAGTCCGAGGCGCTCGATCTCGAGGTTCCGCATCATGTTCGTGACGCCGCCGCCCTCGGTCCCGAGCAGATTCCCGGCAGGGACGCGCACGTCTTCGAAGATCAGCTCCGACATCGTCGACGCACGCATACCCATCTTGTGGATCTTCGGGCTCGTCGAGAAGCCGGCGAACCCACGCTCGACGATGAACGTCGTGATCCGGTCATCGAGCTTGGCGTAGACGCAGAACACGCCAGCCTCGGGACCGTTGGTGATGAACGTCTTGCGACCGTTGATCACGTAGCCGTCGCCGTCCTTGCGCGCGATCGTCTGCATGCCGAGTACGTCGGTGCCGACGGCCGGCTCCGTCATTCCCATCGCACCGATCATCTCGCCGCTCAGGCACTTTGGCAGGTACTTCTTGCGCTGGGCCGGGGTGCCGGGCCAGTACAGGTTGTTGACGAACAAGAGCGCGTGGGCGAGATAGCCGAGCGCGAAGCCCGGGTCCGCATACGCGAGCTCGTCGTGGACGATGCACGAGGCGGTCGCGTCCATGCCCGCGCCACCGTCGGCCTCGGGGATCGTAACGCCGAGGAGACCGAGATCACCGAGCTCCTTGACGAGCTTGACGTTGAACGTTTGCGACTCGTCGTGCTCCATCGCCTGCGGCTCGACGCGGTTCTGTACGAACTGCCGCATCGTCTGCCGCAGGAGCTCGTGCTCGTCGGTGGTGTGGGGTGTGAGCACGGCTACCATGAGGATACTGTACGGCCTCACGGTCGCAACCCAGGTGCTCGGATCCCGTCGTGACGAGATCGTGTTTGATCGTGCTGGGCCTGGATCATCCACCGCGCCGGCCGGTCTCGCTCGCTGTCCTGGTGAATCATCCAGGCTGGGTTACAGTTCCGCTCGTGCCGGGCATCGATCGATGGACGCAGGGCCAGCCGGCCGTGCTGGTCGCGAATCCGACCGCCGCGAGCGGCAAGGCGGCGGACTGGATCCGCGTGGCGCGGGCGCTCCTCGACAAGGTCGAGGTCGCTCACCGCTTTGTCGCGACCGAGCCCGAGGGCCGGACCGTCGATCGGGTACGCGAGCTGGTCGACAACGACGGCGCGCGCGTCCTGATCTACATGGGCGGCGATGGCACGTTCGCGGAGGTCGCCAAGGGCCTCCTGGCGTCGAAGCACGCCGGCGAGGTCGTGATGGGGATGCTCCCGACCGGTACGGCGAACGATCAGGGAAAGTCGTTCGGGCTCGACTCCGGACCGGGCTCGCTCGAGCGCAACGTTCGGGTGATCGCCGCGGGTGACGTCGTCGGCTGCTATGTCGGTCGGCTCGTGATCGAGCGCGGGATGAAAGAGGTCCATCGCGATCTGTTCTTCGATTCGTTCAGCGTGGGCCTCGGCGCCGCGAGCCTCGAGACGCGCAATCGCGATCGCGAGCGCGTCGGGCGGATTCCCGGGCTCGGCGCGTTCTATCGCGATCAGCTCGTCTACGCCGGCGCGATCCTCCAGCGGCTCGCCGAGAGCTACGTCGTCGACATCAAGTTCGACCTCGAGTGCGTGATCGACGGCGTCGTTCACTCGTTCGACAACCTGCTCGACGTGATCATCAAGAACACGAAGATCTTCGGCGGTGAGTGGGTGTTCGCGTCGAACACCGAGTCCGACGATGGCCTGTTCGAGCTCGTGCCGGTCACCGGCCGCCGCGACTTCGGGGCGAAGATGATCGGGACCTTGCGGCGCAGTCCGGTCGGCGTCGAGGATCTCTCGCTGCTCGGGTTCTCGCACGACGCCCCGATGACGGGCGCGAAGTTCGATCTCGTCGTCCGCGCGACACCGCTCCCGGCGGCGCAGTGCGACGGCGAGGAGCTACCCGCCGGAGATCACTACCGGATCGAAGTCCTGCCGCGCGCGCTCCGGTTGATCGTCCCCCGCGAGCACCTCGATCCCGCGAACGTCGACGCCAGCGGCCCGTTCCCGCAGCAGCACTGATGTGATCTGTTGGTTGCAGCGGGGCGGGGCGGCCCCGGGGACCTCGGCGTCGTGCGGCGTCTCCTCGCGGAGTTACGGCGACGAGCGCTGCGGCCCGACACCTGCACGAGCGTGTGGTTGCCCGTGAGCGTGCGCGTAGTCGAGCGTTTCAACCCTCATCATCATCAACTCGGATACGTGCACGCACACGGGCGCTTGTTAGACTGACGAGGTGAGGTCGTTGCTCCTGATCGTCGTCGTCGGTTGCGCGAGCAGTCCGCCGCACGTGCCACCGCCTCCGGCGCCTCCCGTTCCGACGGTGATCGACACGCGGTCGTGTACCGACGCGGCGATCGGCCTCGAGCGATCGACCAAGACCCTGCGCGTCCCCGACACCGACGTGATCGGACCGATGCAAACACGGTGCACCGAGGATCGCTGGTCGGCGACCGCGATCGAGTGCTTCGCGGCGATGAAGGAAGACGAGCTGACCGCGTGCTCGCGGCACCTGCCCGAAGACCAGCGCGAGAAGTTGCTCGGCACTTTGCTCGGCAACTCGGCGGACGATGCCGAGGAGCTGGCGACGATCGTGACCAAGCTCGGGGCGTTACAGGTTGGTATCCTCAACTGCGATCGGTTCGTGAAGGCCGTGAGCGTGACGATGTCGTGCCGCGGGCTCGCGTCGGCCCAGCGCATCGCACTTGGCAATGAGACCGCGGACTTCTGGTCGCTGCCGACGACGCGGCTGTCGATCCAGGACCGCGCCCGGATGGCCGCGGCATGCGGCGAGTCACTCCAGGCACTTCAACAGCAGACCGTCGACGTTGGTTGCATGCCCTGACATCTTGGGCCAACCTCCCCGAATCTAAAGGAAGAGGTTTCCCCATGTCTGACGTCTTCATCTTCGACGCACTTCGTACCCCTCGTGGCCGCGGCAAGGCCGGCAAGGGCGGGCTCGCCAACCACCATCCGCAGGAGCTGCTCGCGCAGACCCTGAACACGATGGCCGAGCGCAAGAAGCTCGACAAGAACCTCGTCGAGGACGTCTCCATGGGCTGCGTCACGCAGGTCAAGGAGCAGGGCTCGTGCATCGCGCGTAACGCGCTGATCGCAGCCGAGTGGCCGGAGGATGTCACGGGCTTCACGGTCAACCGGTTCTGCGGTTCCGGCCTCGAGGCCGTGAACTCGATCGCCGCGAAGATCGGCGCCGGCTTCATCGATGGCGGCATCGGCGGCGGCGTCGAGTCGATGTCGCGCGTTCCGATGGGCTCCGACGAGGCGATGATCGACGGCCTCAACATGAAGCTGCGCAAGCGGCTGTTCATGGTGCCGCAGGGCATCTCCGCCGATCTGATCGCGACGCGCGAGGGCTACACCCGCGCGGACGTCGACGCCTTCGCGCTCAAGAGCCAGCAGAAGGCCGCGCGCGCGATCGAGGAGAAGCGGTTCGCGAGCTCGCTGTTCGCCGTCAAGAACGACGACGGCTCCGTCGCGCTCGACCGCGACGAGCACCCGCGCGCGGACACGACCCTCGAGGGCCTCGCGGCGCTCAAGATCGCATTCGAGCAGATGGGCGCGATGGCGATGGGCCCGAACGGCGAGACGCTCGACCAGCTCGCGCTCCTTCGCTACCCCGACACCAAGAAGATCGATCACGTCCACACGGGCGGCAACTCGTCGGGCATCGTCGACGGTGCGGCCGTCGTCTTGATGGGCTCGAAGGAGTGGGGCACCAAGGCCGGCCTCAAGCCGCGCGCCCGCATTCGCGCGATGGCGACCGCCGGCGCCGAGCCGATCATCATGCTGACCGCGCCAGCCCCCGCGTCGCTCAAGGCCCTCAAGAAGGCCGGCATGAAGGCGTCCGACATCGACCTCTGGGAGATCAACGAGGCGTTCGCCGTGGTCCCGCTGCAGACCGCCAAGGCGCTCGGCATCGACCTCGACCGCGTCAACGTCAACGGTGGCGCGATCGCTCTCGGCCACCCGCTGGGTGCGACCGGCGCGATCCTCCTCGGGACCGCCCTCGACGAGCTCGAGCGCTCGAACAAGTCCACCGCCCTGATCACGCTGTGCATCGGCGGCGGCATGGGTATCGCGACGATCATCGAACGCATCTGACGCGATCAGGACTCCGCTGCCCCAACGTGTCCGATCGTTGCGCAGCTCTCGGTCCAAGTGCCTGGAGTCATGTCGGTGGCACGGGGCACGGAGCTTGCTGTCCCGAGGTACATGCGTTCACTTTCGTGCCTCCTGATCCTCTCCGCGCTGCTGGTGCAGGCTCGCCCCGCCGACGCGTGCAGCCGGTCTGTGTGCTGGGGCGGTGCGTTCGTCCCCGGGGATGCGTCGACGATTCCGAGCAATGCGCCCGGGTTGTACTGGCGGCCGGGCAGCGGCGAGTCCGGCGCCCCGAGCCCAGCGTCGGTGAGGTTGACCACGGTCGGGGCGCCCGGCTCCGCGCTTCCATTCACTGCGACCTCGCTCCCCGGTGGAGACTACGTGCTCGTGCCGGCCGCGCCGCTCGTCGAAGGGACCTCGTACGTTCTCGAGGATCTCTCGATCTGCAACGGGACCGCCAGACCGCGCGTGACGTTCACCGCTGGACCGAGTGCGCCGCTGCCGACCTCGCTCGGAACGGTCTCGACGGATCCACACGGCTATCGTGCCGAGATCGACGTCGCCACCTCGGTTGGCTCGTGCTCGACGACCATCGACGCCACGTTGTTCGGCATCGCGCTCGAGCCCAGCGCCGAGGCCGCACCGTGGATGGCGTTGCTGATGTTCGAGACCGTCGTCGATGACCAACGCTGGGTCGCCCAGGAGAGCATCAACGTCGCGACATCCCCGGGCGCGAGCTGGAAAGGTCGCGGTCGCGATCTGCTGTATCGCATCTGCACCCCCAACCCCGATGCTTCGTACCAGGGCATGTCGCTGGGCGGACACCAGGTGGCGTTTCGGGCCTCGCTCCCGACCGCGCAACCGATCTCGGCGGCTCCGCTGGGGATCGAGCTGATGTGCGATCTCGCCCCCGACACGGATCCCGATGACGATTCGGCTGTCGGCTGTGCCTCGAGCAAGCCCTCTTCGTCTTCGCTGATTCTTGTTGCCTTCGCAGCGCTGCTGCGTCGGCGCCGGCGCTAACCCAAGAACTGATTGCGCTCGGACAGCATCCGTTCACGGGGTGCCGACGGAGCGACGAGGCGTACCGCTCACGTACTCGGTGGATCGTCCCCGAAGAGGGTCCCAACGACGAGCTCGATGGCTTCGAAGGGCTCCGCGCGTACGACCTCGCCGCGCTCCGAGCGTTGGAGCGTGACGTAGCCATCGGAAGTCCAGCGCATCACGGTCAACGTCGACTCGCGGGGATCAACGATCCAGTAGTGGGTGACCTCGGCGCGATGGTAGAGCCGGAGCTTCTTCACCGTGTCATCGGTCGCATGGCTTGGCGAGACTACCTCGCAGATCCAGTCGGGGCGGATCGCGACCGGGAAGCCCGTCGGACGTTCCGGGCAGCTTTCTCGCCGCCATCCGACGACATCGGGTCGGACGATCTCCACGCCCGCGAGGCTGACTTCGACCTCGGTCGCGATCCACCAGCCGCCAGGACCGCCACGCCCCGAACCGCGATGAAACGGAGTTCGGAGCGCACCCACAATGCCTGCCTGAGCATCGCCATGCTCACCGCTGGGTGCTGCCTTCTCGATCAATTCGCCCGCGATCAGCTCGTGAAACCGCCGCGCTTCCGGAATCGCCCAGAAGTCGTCGAGAGTCGCCGAGCGGCGCGCCGACTGGCTCATGATCAGCCTCAGTCTACGCCCATTGGTCGGGGCCGGCGAGCGGTCGCTCGCTCGACGAGCCGGGCGCTCGATGTTCGACGGTGACCTCGACGGGGATGCAGCTGTCGGGGCGAGGGAAATGGGTCCAAGTCCAAGGGCTCGTGAGCCCCAATGCGAACGACCGGAGCGAAGATCTGCGTGTTCGACAAGGCGGCTCGGCTAGCGGCCCGTGTGGTTCGGCTGGTAGCCGCGCCGTGCTATGCACGGTCGGTGCACCGCTGGGCCGTGCTGCTGCTGGCGCTCGTCGGGTGCGAGGCGCCCGCGCCGCCACCGGAAGCTCCACCGCCGGCGTGGGTCTACCCACCGGCGCCGTCGGCGTGGCCTCTCGGTGAGCTCCGCGGCCGGATCGGTCGCAGTCAGGCTCCGCAGCCCGCCGCGCACGCCGGGATCACGGGGAGCCTGCGGTTCCCGCTTCACGCGCCGACGCCGTGGGTGGTCCCGGGTGACGGTCCCGCGCGCGCGGTGATCTACGGGCTCGAGGGCGAGAAGCCGGCCATCGAGCTGATCGAGATCGACGCCGGTCGCGTCGTGTGGCGCGACACGACGAGCTGCCCGGGCCCCATCGTCGGCGTCACCGACGATGCGATCGTGTGTGCCGACACGGGAGGCACGCGCGGCATCACGCTCGCGGGCAAGCAGGCGTGGCGCTCCGAGGCGCCGTTCATCGCGATGACCGGCGAGCGCGTGGTCGTCGGTCCAACCGGCGAGGCCGTGATCCTCGAGGCCGCGAGTGGCGAGGAGCTCGCGCGGGTCGCGCTCCCTTCGGCAGTGCTCGCGGAGTCGGTGCTCGCGAGCTGCGGGGATGTCGGGCGCGAGCTGTTCTCGACCGCACTCGACGGCAAGCTCGCGCGGATCGCCGACGTGAAGGGCAAGTCGCTCATCACGTGGACCACCGCGGTCGGGACCATCGAGGAGGTCGATGCCTGCGAGGGCGACACCGTGCTCGTCAAGACGCCGGGTCCCGCGGGCTCGACGCTCGTCTCGCTCGCGCGCGCGACCGGCAAGGAGACGGGCCGCGTCGACGGCGTGCAGGGCTGGTGGCCTGCGCGCACCGGATCCGGGATCGAGATCGCGACCTCCACCGGCGTGACGATGTGGTCGCGCGATCTGGTGACGAGCGAAGCGCTCGTGCTGCCGCCACTCGGAGAGCTCCTCGACAAGCGCGGTGATCGCCGCCTCGTTCGCGCGACGCCGCTCACCGCCGTCGTGCTCGACGCGACCGGCGTGCGTGCGTACATCAGCCTCGCGGCGCTCGGTGCGGTGCTCGGTGACGACTCCGTTCTCGCCGCGAGCTGGACCGGTTCGCAGGGCGAGACCGTGCGCCGCTACAGCCTGCCGCCGCGCTATCCGCGCGCGCTGCGCGTTCCGCCGCGCCACGCGGGTGTCGCGGTGCCCGCCGAGCTCCGCGATCTTCCGGCGGTCGTTCCGCTCGATGTCGCGGCTGCGATCGCGAAGCCCGACACCGGCAAGCACTCGATCGCCGAGGTCGCCGTCGATCCGCACGACTCCGCCGTGGTCTACGCGGTGTCTCTCGAGAAGCCCGCGGACGACACGGTCAGCGCCGGCCTCGCGCGCGTCGACCTCGGCGCCAAGACGTGGACGTGGCAGCGCTCCGACGCGTGCGGCCCTGGCACGCCGGTCGGGATCGCGATCGCGCGCGAGGTCGTCGTCTGCGGTGCGCGCGGCTCGGTGCCTGGCAATGCGAGCGTGCGTGCGACGAGTCGCGACGGCGCTTCGATGTGGGAGTGGGAGGGCGATGCGATCGACGCGGTCCAGGCGGCCGGCGACACCGTGCTCGTGCACGCAGCAGATCGGCTGTTCGTGCTCGACGCCGAGACCGGTCGCGCACGGGCGCGACTCGCGAGTGATGACGGTGCGATCGTGCGCGCGGCCGTGGTCGTTCTCGACGACGCTCCCCCACTCGACACCGGCACCGCGCCCGCGTTCGGTCCCGAGGAGTTCCTGGGCGAGCCGACCACGCTCGTGATCACGTACGAGCGTGGTCGCGTGATCGCGCGCATCCCGCACCTCGCGATGGTCCCGGCGTGGGCTCTCGCGGTCGACGGCGTCGTCACCCGCATCGAGGCAACCGCCGGCGGCGTACTCGTCGCACTCGAGGATGGCGACGCGCTGCGCCTCGATGCGCAGACGGGTGCGGCCATCGGCTTTGCGGGGCTGGGTCTCGCCTGGCACTCGGGTGGCGATCTGGTCACCGGAGCGACGCTCGGCGGCGTGATCCCCGGACCGCCACGCCCACCGGCGCCGCGACCTCTGCGCCGCAGGACCGCGGTCGGGCGCCCGATCCCGCCCGAGGATCCCGAGTACCCGCGGCTGTGGACGCCGATCCAGCCGCCGCCTCCGCTCGGCGACAGCTGGCAGTACACGCTCTACGAGCTGACTGGCACCGTACGGGCCCGCAATGACTACGCGATCATGGGCGCGGTTGCACCGGCACGGGCCCGTGGTCCGGCGGGAAGCCTGCACGTCGTCGCGTATGGCGATGGTCGCGAGGTGATCGTCCTCGATCCGCGCACGGGCGATCCCCTGCGGCGCGTCGCGCTCCCGATCGACGCGCCCACGGGAGTCGCGTTCTCGACGGTGGTCGATGGCACGCCGGTCGCCGGCACAGTGCTGGCCTCGCCGCTGCGGATCGTGCTGTTTTAACAACGATCGTGGCGACGGCGCCCGACCGCACTGCTATAGGATCGAGCAATGGCACTCCCGCTCCGCGCTGCGCTGCGTTCCGCCGGCCGCTTCATGGTCAAGAACCCGACCGCCATGCTCAGCATGGCCCGGCACGCGCTCGGGATGCGGATCGCGGTTCCGCTCGATGCTCTCCGCTGGTTCATCGCGAACACGCCACCGTCCAAGAAGGCGCCGCAGGACGTCACCATCTCTCCGCGTCCGCCGGCGATCGGCATCGGCGCGACGGTCGACTTGATGGGCACCACGGTTCGCGCGGGTGCCTCGATCCGGATCGAGAAGATCGAGGTCAACGACACGCAGTTCAAGGTCACGCTGCGGATCTCTGACGTGACGATGAAGGTGCTCGGCGAGTCGTTCACGCCGGTCGCGGGCCTGATCAAGAGCGGCGCGCTCGACCTCAGCAAGCCCGGCAACCTCGCCAAGTTCATGCCGAAGCGTCCGGCTGTCCTCGTCGAGGCGCACGACGACATCATCGTCCTCGACCTGATGCAGAACCCGAAGTTCGCCGAGAACGATCGCGTCCGTGGGATCCTCGGAACCTTGACGCCGGTCGTCAACGTGTCGGGTCTCTCGACCGAGGGCGACATGTTGATCCTCCAGCTCCGCGCGAGCCCGTTTGGAATCCCGCGCGCCCTCAACGCGGCGCGAGCGCTCGCCTCCGGCTGAGCCCCGAGGACGATCGAGCGATGGAGACCGTCGAGCTCACGGCGGCCGACAAGGCGGCGCGGTATCGCGAGCTCCTGCCGCAGCTGACGGCGCTCGTCGACGGAGAGCCCGACCTGATCGCGAACCTCGCGAACACCTGCGCCGCACTCCGCGAGTGCGTGACGTCGGCGTCGTGGATTGGCTTCTACATCGCCCGGGGTGACGAGCTCGTCCTCGGACCGTTCCAGGGCAAGGTCGCGTGCGTGCGGATCGCCCTCGGCCGCGGCGTGTGCGGCACCGCTGCCGCCGAGCGCACGACGCTGATCGTCCCTGACGTCGAGCAGTTTCCTGGCCACATCGCCTGCGACGCCGGATCGCGCAGCGAGATCGTGGTCCCGATCCTCCGCGCGGGTGCCGTGGTCGCGGTGCTCGATCTCGACAGCTATGCACTCGCCGCGTTCGACGACGTCGACGCCGCGGGCCTCGCTCCGATCGTGGAGCTGCTCGGCACGCTCGCATGGTGACGCGCGCGCTCGCGATCGTCTGTCTCCTCGCGGCGTGCCAGGGCCAGAGCTCCGATCCGCCGAAGACCGGATCCGGCTCGGGAAGCGCGCTGAAGAGTCAGGATGCCGGCGGCTTCGGCAAGCTCGACGATGCCGCGCCGGTGCGCGAGGGCGAGGACGCACGCGTCAAGGTCGAGGAGCCCGAGGTCCCCGATCCGGGCAAGCTGATCGCCGAGCTCGACGCGATTCCCGCGTGGCAGGCGGTCATCGATCGCAGTCAGCTGCTCGCACGTCGCAAGCAGCGCGGCGTCGTCTACGGCCGGATCGGGCCGGCGATCATGGTGCCGGGTCCCGTAGTCGTCGTCGACGCAGGTGTTCCCGCCGATGCGGGTCTCGTCGCCTCGCCGTATGTCTGGCTCGTCGATGACACCGAGGGCAACGGCACCCTCGGGATCCGGATCAAGCTCGGTACGGCGACGGCGAAGGAGGGCGACCGCGTCGCGATCGAGGGCGCGTGGATCCTCGACGAGGATCGCCGCTGGTACTGGGGCGTCGACTCGGTGACATCACTGCCGGCGGCGCCACCCAGCGATCTCAAGGAGCCGCGACCACCAGCGCCGAGTCACGTCGTGGCGAATGGCGACCTCCCCAGCGGCGCGCGGACGATCAGCGTCGCGAAGGACGGCGATGCTGTCTACTTCCAGATCGTGGGGCCCGCGCCACTCAACGATGGCGACGGCTGGCTCGTCGCGAACGAGCTCGGTGACGTGGCGGTCGCGCTGATGAACCTCCCCGGCGAGCGGCCGAGCTACGGCGGCCAGGACATGCGCGCGGCCGACGAGCGCTGGACGCTCAAGCGCGGCCAGACCTACTGGGTCCGCATCGGCAAGCTGCGCAAGCGCACCGACAAGCCCGCGCTCGTCAACGCCCGCACCGCACCCGTCCGCGTGATGTGACTTGCCGATGGTTTCGTTACGGGTTAACTATTAACCCAACATGAAACCAACGCCCAAGGGCTGGCCGCGCCTGTCGACGGCGGTGTTCTGTACGGATGCCGCGAAGGAGATCGACTTCCTGTGCACCGCACTCGGCTTCGAGGTTCGCCTCAAGATCGAGGGCGAGGGCGGCCGGATCGAGCACTCCGAGCTCACCTTCGGCGATGCCGTCGTCATGGTCGGCGACGAGCGCGCCCAGAAGGACAAGGGCCGCACGATGCAGAGCCCGCTGTCGGTCGGCGGCGTCAACACGCAGAGCGCGATGCTGTACGTGGACGATGCTGCCGCGCACTGCGAGCGTGCCCGTGCCGCAGGTGGCGTGATCACGATCGAGCCCACGGTCAGTGACTACGGCGAGGAGTACTGGGCCGACAAGAGCTACCAGTGCAAGACCCCCGAGGGTCACCTGTGGTGGATCTGCGAGCGCGTGCGCGGTTGAGCACCGTTGACGCTACGCTCGGCGCCCTGGCGGATCCGACCCGGCGCGGTGTCGTCGATCTGCTGCGCAAGCGGCCGCGGCGCGCGGGAGAGATCGCGGAGCACCTCGGGCTCACCCGGCCCGCGATGAGCCGTCACCTGCGCGTGCTACGCACCTCCGGCCTGATCGAGCCGGCGAGTGACGATGCCGACGCGCGCGCGAAGATCTATCGCCTGCGACCCGAGCCGTTCGGCGAGCTGCGCTCGTGGCTCGACGACGTCGAGAGGTTCTGGACGCTCGAGCTCGCCGCGTTCAAGGCGCACGCCGAGCGCTCGAGGAAGAAGTGATCGCCGGCGACCAGGTTCGCGTCGAGACCTTCGTGCGGGTTCCGATCGCCGCTGCGTTCGAGGTCTTCACGGTGGAGATCGATCAATGGTGGCGTCGCGGACCGGCGTACCGCGTGGGCGGCAAGCGCCCGGGCACGCTCCACCTCGAGCCCAGGCTCGGCGGCCGGATCTTCGAGGAGTACGGCGAGGGCACGCTCCACGAGATCGGCGCGATCACGATCTGGGAGCCGCCGACACGGTTCGCGTTCACGTGGCGCGGCATCAACTTCGCTCCTGGCGAGGTGACGACCGTGGACGTCTCGTTCGTCACGAGCGGCGAGGGCACGCGCGTCGTGCTCGAGCATCGCGGCTTCGCGGCGCTGCCGAGCAATCACCCCGTGCGGCACGGCAAGCCGGTCGACGTGTTCATCCGCGATCTCGGGATGTGGTGGGGTGGCCTGCTGACGAGCTTGCGCGAGCGGGGAGAGGACCGATGAAGGCACAGCCATTGATCTGCGTGCGCGATGTCGAGGCGAGCAGCCGCTGGTACTGCACGTTGCTCGGAGCGACGAGCGGGCACGGTGGGTCCAGCTACGAGCGCGTCATGGTGGGCGACGAGTACATCCTGCAGCTCCACGCCTGGGACGTGCACGATCACCAGCACCTCGGCGATCCGGCGGCACCCGTCGGCAACGGCGTGCTCCTCTGGTTCCAGGTCGCCGACTTCGATGCGGCGGTCGCGCGGGCGCGGTCGCTGAACGCCGTCGTCCTCGAAGACGTCCTCGCGAACGAGGGCGCGGGACACCGGGAGATCTGGGTGCGTGATCCCGATGGATTCGTGGTCGTGCTCGCCAGCGTGCCGGCGTAGCCGCAGATCACGACCGCGGAGCTGCGATGCATCCGGGGTTGAACACGCGCTTCGTCGACACGGGGTCCTTCGCGAGCCTTGCCGCGGGCCGCACGGGCCGTCGAACGAGCTCGCCACCACAGTTGGGGCAGGTGCCGTGGAGGATGTTCTCGGCGCAGTCACGGCACCACGTGCATTCGTAGGTGCAGATCAGGACGTCGGTGGAATCAGGAGCGAGGTCGCGGTCGCAGCATTCGCAGCTGGGGCGAATCTCGAGCATGGGAGCAGTATGACGGGTCGGGCGCGGGGCGCGGAAGATCCGATGCCGATCCGCCGCCACTCAGAGCAAGGTGGCTGGCAAGGCAGCGCGGGCAGAGTCTCCGGACGGAGTGCGGGTCAGCTGGTCTCGGTCGGATCCAGAAACCAGCTCACGATACGTCGCCCAGATGCGGGCGTCGCGCTCGCGCCACTCACCCGGCGAAGAGCGCGAACGGGCAGAGGCTCCCGACGGGCAAACCACTGGCTCGCGACGGTCACGCTATGCGCGATGAACACCGCTGCTCGGCTCGAGGTAGTCACCGGTCGCGGTGAGGCCTCGGATGCCGGCGATCCCGCACCCGCGCGACGTGCGGAGCAGGCAGTAGAGCAACTGTCTGTACGCGACGTGCGTCGGTGAGCATCACCCGAGCGGTCGCGGACACCGTCGCAGCGCCTCGCGGATCAACACCTCGATCGTCACGTCGCTGCCCACGCGGGCAACGGCGTCCTCGACGGCCGCGCCCGCGATCGAGCCCTTCCATCCCAGCCCGACGAGAGCGTCACGTGCCTGGATTCTCATCGCGACGGGCGGCAACGTCCTAGGACCACCATCGTTGTCGTGTTGAGTGACGTTCGTGCCCACAGGGGCATGACGCTCGTTCGTGCCCGCGTGGGCATCATCCTCTCGTCGGAACGCGAACTGAAGTCCATCGGGTGCGCGGCCCTCGATCGCGAGTCGCCCCGCGTGATGCTGCGCGTGGTGACCCCAGCACAGGCAGGTGATGTTCCAGTCCTCGTGCCCTCCGCCATCCTCCTGGTGAACGATGTGATGCGCATCGAGGTTCCGCTTGCTGCGGCACCCCGGCACGGTGCACCGGTGATGGTCGCGCGCCATGATCCGCGCGCGCTTCTTCGGCGTCAGCGTCACCGTCTTGCGCCCGGGCTCGCCATCGACCGAACCGAGGTGCTCGGCATCGCACAGCGCCCGCTCGATCTCGGCAGGCTCGACCTCGGCGCGTCCGCCCGGTCCGCTCTGCCATCCGCGCTCGCAGTGCGAGCAGATCGAGATCTGTGCCGGCGTACTCGTTCCCTCGGGCGACACCCGCGCCCGCTCGAGCATGATCCGGAAAAACTCCGCCTCCTCGATCCGGTGCCCCATCTCCGCCTCGATCGCTGCCCTCAGCTCGCGGTAGATCACGATCGTCTGCGGGGGCAGGTCGATGCTGAACCGACGCAACCGCAGATCCGGATCATCGGGGTCGTCCGGCCCGTCGCCCTTGTGGCGGCCCGACACCATCGCTTGTACCTCGCCGCACGTCCTGCCCTTCGCGGCGGCGATCCACTCCTCCTCGGTCTCGGGCGTCGCGACGCGGGTCAGCTCCTTGACGTGCGAGTACTGGAACGTCCCGTCCTCGAGCTCCGCCTCGAGCATCGGCAGCTCGGCCAGCGCGAGCGAGACCCGCAGCCGATCGCTTGCGGCCCGCGGCTCGATGCCGTGCTCCCGCTCCAGATACTCCAGGATCGAGATATAGCCGAAGTGGTTCCATAGCTGCAGCGCCTCGGCCTCGCGCAGATGCCGTGCGTTCTCGGCGTCCCATGCACAGCGCCGCCGCGTCGCCGCCTTCATCTCGCCGTGCAGCCGCACCCACGCTGGAACCTGCTCGCCGCCAACGAAACTCTCGACACTCGTCTGATCGAACATCGCCATCTCCTCACCGCGCGCACCCATCACGCGCACTCTCTTCAGTACCACGCGATATTTGGCGCTCTGATCTGCGCTCGCCGCGACGAACGCCGACCGAGTCGACACTCGTTCCATCACAAGCGAGAACCGCACGCAGGCGCGAGCAGGTGAGCTCTCGCGAGACGTTCGAACGTCGTTCGCTCGATGCGGTTCGCGTGCGCGAGAATCTCTCGTCAAGCTCAATCTTGCCTCCACGGTCGATTCCTCGTCGGAGAACGCGTATCTGCGAGCGACGCGGCGATGTCGGTCCATCAACAGTCGATCGGCAGCGTGACCGCAGCGTCGATCGGCAGCGTCGATCGGCAGCGTCGATCGGCAGCGTCGTTCGGCAGCGTCGATCGGCGGCGTGACCGCAGCGTCGATCGGCAGCGTCGATCGGCAGCGTGACCGCAGCGTCGATCGGCAGCGTGACCGTAGCGTCGATCGGTAGCGTCGATCGGCAGCGTCGTTCGGCAGCGTCGATCGGCAGCGTCGATCGGCAGCGTGACCGCAGCGTCGATCGGCAGCGTCGATCGGCAGCGTCGATCGGCAGCGTCGATCGGCAGCGTGACCCCAGCGAACCACTGGTTCGCCTGTCGGGAGCCTCCGCCCGTTCGCGCTCTACGCTGGGCGGGTGGCGCGAGCACGACGCCCGCATCTGACGCCCGCATCTGACGCCCGCATCTGACGCCCGCATCTGACGCCCGCATCTGACGCCCGCATCTGACGCCCGCATCGGGAGCTAGTTGTCGGATGCCGACCAGCACTTGTCGTTCGCCTCGAGAGCTAGTTGTCGGATGCCGACCAGCACTTGTCGTTCGCCTCCGCCCGGCCGCGCGCTGCGGTGGGAGAGTGGCGCGAGCACGACGCCCGCATCTGACGCCCGCCTCGAGAGCTAGTTGTCGGATGCCGACCAGCACTTGTCGTTCGCCTCCGCCCGGCCGCGCGCTTCGGCTGGCAG
>JANOPP010000267.1:0-4224 GCA_031421915.1 Myxococcales bacterium
ATGGCCGGCGGCGATCGCCGCCCTCCAGCGCGCGGCAGCGGCGGCCCCCGATCAACCGATGATCGCCGTCGAGCTCGCACGTGCGCTCTCCAAGAGCAAGCGCGACGCCGATGCGGTCCAGACACTCGCCGTCGCACGCAAGAAGTGGCCCGAGCATTCTCAGGTGTGGCGCGCGTCGGGTGATCTCGCGGCCACGAGCAAGCAACCGGGCGCGAAGGCCGAAGCGATCACGGCGTATCGGCGTGCGATCGATCTATCGCCTGGCGACGAAGCGGCCTATCTCGGACTCGCCAAGCTGGAAGATCCCGCCGCTGCCGAGCGCACGCTGCGCGCTCTCGTCGAGAAGATTCCCACGTCTGTCGACGGGCACTATCGCCTCGCGGTGCGTCTTGCCGAGAGGAAGCAGGACACGGCCGCCATTCGATCGCTTCGTCACGTGCTCGAGCTCGATCCCGATCATCTCGACGCGCGGCTCGACCGCGCGCGGGCCTTGCGTCGCACGGGAGACGTGGTGCACGCCGTCGAACAGACGCGCAGCGCGTTCGATCGATCGGGCCAGGCGCTCGACATCGCCGAGGAGCTGTACTGGCTGCTCGTCGAGTCGGACGACCGGACCGCGGCGATCGATCTACTGACGCTGCTCGACGACGATCGCAGCGATGTCGATGCCCTCTCCGCGGTCGCTCGCCTCCATCGCGGCCTCGGCCTCCTGCCCGCCGCACACGCGATCGCGGCACGAATCGTCACTGCCGATGCGGATGCCGGCGCGGTGCTCCATGCCGAGCTCGCCGTCGCGATCGATCCCTCCGCCGCGGCGAAGAAGCTCATGGCGATCCCACCGGAGTCGGTTCGGTTCGCGGACGCACGCCGGATCGCCGCGGAGGCGCTGCTGCTCGCCGGTGATCCCGCGGCTGCCGGGGCGGCGATCGCTCCCGTCCGCGAGAGCGCGCCAAAGGACCTCGACGTCCAGCTCATCGCGGCGCGTGCGCGCGCGGATGCCGGCGATCGCGACGGCGCCAGGAAGCAGCTGGTCGCGCTCGGTCCCGGTCTCGGTCCATCCCTCGCACGCGCGCGGCTCGCGGATCACCTCGGCGATCCGGTCGCGGCGCTCGCGATCCTCGAGCCCGTGATCAAGGAGCACCCGGAGTCGACGACGGCGCTCAACCTCGCCGGCTATCTGCTCGCCGATGCGAATCGTCGGCTGCTCGACGCCGAGCGGTGGCTGCGCAAGGCCCGCGACCTGTCTCCCGGTGACCCGGCCGTCCTCGATAGCTGGGGCTGGCTACTCCTGCGCAAGGGCGATGCGCGTGGCGCGATCCGCGCGCTCGACCGGGCCTCGCGCTTCGCGCCGAACGAGCCGGAGATCCTCGTGCATCTGGCGGCCGCGTGGATCGCCGACGGTGCGCCCCGGACCGCCACCACCCTCCTCGACCGTGCCATCACGCTCCGCCCGTCCCCGGCCGTGCAGCGCCGGATCGACGCCGTGCGTGCCACCTTGCCCGCGCCTCGGTGATACGATTTACCCCATGAAGCGCGCGATGCTCGTGGCTGTGCTCCTCGTCGGCTGCAAGAAGGCTCCGTCCGAGGAACAGTGCAAGCAGTTGCTCGACCACCTGGTCGACCTCGAGTTCAAGAAGGCCGGCGCCGCGGGCGCGAACGACACGATGAAGGCCGAGATCGCGAAGCAGAAGCAGGCCGTGGCCGCCGCGAAGTCGGTCGAGTTCGTCGACGTCTGCGTCAACAAGACCGCCAAGAGCCGTATCGAGTGCGCGCTCGCTGCGACCGATCTCGATGCCGTCGCCAAGTGCGACGAGCAGAAGTAACCGTCACCCGATTCGAGCGAGCGCGGCGATTGCCGCATCCGCGACGACCTCGCCCACCGCGGGCGATGCGGTCGCACCGTGGCCGCCAAGGCCCGCCGCCCACACGAGCCACGGCCGGCGCGGATCGCGACCGAGCCGCATCTGACGATCCGGCGTGAAGCTTCGCTGACACGCCCACTGCCGTGTGATCGAGGCGCGTGCGAGATCCGGCGCGGTGTTCGCGAGCACCTCGCGCAAGCCGCGCTCGCCGTCGGGATCCGTCGCGGCATCGCACGCGGGCCCCACCGTCGCGTCGCATGCGGACACGAGGATCCGCTCGCCCTCGGCACGGACGTAGAGCTCCTCGGTGCCGAGGTGCCACAAGAACGGCGCATCCGCGCGCGGCTGTGCGTCGAGGACAAACAGGTGGCGCTTGAACGCGTCGAGCGGTGGATCGCCTGTCGCCTGTCCGGCCCATGCACCGCTCGCATCGACGACGATCCGCGCTTCGATCAGTCCGCGCGCGGTCAGCACGCGCGCTCCGCGCTCCGTCGGCTCGATCCGCTCGACGCCTGCGCCGAGCACGAGGGTCGCTTGCGCGGCGTACAATCCGAGCAGTGCGCGCGTGTCGATCACGCCATCGGTAGCGATGGCGATCGCGGCAACGATCGGCAGCCCCTCGAGCTCGGGCCAGATGCCGAGCACGCTCTTGCGCGTCCTCACCTCGACGCCGAGACCATGGCGCTCGGCGCGCGCGAGGTACGCATCGACGCGCGCGGACGTATCGAACGTGAGGATGCCACCGCTCGCCGTCCACGCGGCGGAGAGCTCCGTGCGAAGGACGGCCGCCCCGCGGATCGTCAGTGCGGTGGTCGGATCATCCTCCGCGAGCTGGCGGCCAAGACCTGCACCACGACCGCTCGCGAACCTGCCGAGCTCGGTCTCGCGCTCGAGCACCACGGCACGTACGCCGCGGCGCGCGAGTGTCCACGCGGTCGCGCATCCGGCGAAGCCGCCGCCGATGATCGCGACGTCGATCTGTGGCGGCAGCTCGCGCACCCGCGCCTTGTAGCACGCAGAGTCATGGCAGACTTGCCGCCATGCCCCGCCTGATCCGGATCGACACGGATAGCGAGATCGGGACCATCAGCGACAAGCAGGTCGCGTTCCTCGTCGACCAGCTCGAGGAAGACCCCGAGGAGGACCCGGACTACTTCATCGACCGGGAGACCCTGGAGCTCCTCTCGGACAACGGCGCGGACCCCGAGCTCCTGGCCCTGCTGGAGAAGGCCATCGGCGACGACGAGGAGATGAAGATCGCCTGGGCGTAGGCGGATCAACTTGCCGGTGGCCACTCGGGCTTCCTGATCCAAGGCACTGATCTCGCAGGGTTGGCTCGAATTATCGGCGGCACTGCCCTTGCTCGTACGGGGGGTATGAAGCGACTCGCCAGCCTCCTTGCCGTCACCGCCCTCGCCGCTCCCGCCTGCGTAGCCGAGGAAGACGTCTACGACGGCGAGGCCATCAAGTCCGAGGACGGCAAGGCCGACTCGAGCGCCCTCGCGGTGTTCGTCAACATGGACTTCAAGGGCTCGCTCCTCACGGATTCGAGCTTCGACAACGCCAAGACCATTCAGGACCAGCTCCTCTACACGGTCGGGCACCTCAACGAGAACAACTCGCTCGCGCGCATCGACAAGATGGTGCTGAAGAGCGCGACCAAGACCACGGTCGGCGGCAAGACCAAGATCGACTACGAGGTCACCCTCCCGGTCGCCTGGGGCCAGCGCGCCAACGTTCCCAACACGTACACGTTCAAGCTGCCCGCCGACATCTCGTACGAGGGTCAGCGCGTGTTCGCCGAGAAGTACAGCCACACCTGTGTCGACGCCGGCGCGCACGATGTCGATGCCGGCTCGATGTTCTACTACTACCGTCCCGAAGCGCGCGACTGCAACCTCGCTGCGGCCGACCTCCTGACGGTCGATGCGGTCGTCTCTCCGAGCCCGATCCAGACCACCGGAAAGTTCCCCGAGTACAACAAGATCTGGGAGGACGGCTCGCTCAACGTCGTCGCCATCTTCGGCAAGTACGAGGACGGCGCGACCACGGCATCGGACGCCGGCATCGCCGCCTACAACGAGTTCGTCAAGGACATGAAGGCCGAGCTCGGCGCTCTCAGCCTCGTGACGGTTCCCGCGACCATTCCCGCCTCGCCCGGTGTCGGCACGCCCGACATCGAGATGACCGCGACGATGGCTGGCGGCAAGAAGATCAAGGTCACCGTTCTCCTCTCCGACAACGTCCAGACCGGCCTCTCGCAGCCCGCGTTCCGCACGCGCTACGAGGACGCGTCGACCCGCGCTGACTTCATCGTCTACAACGGCCACGCTGGCCTCGGCGCCAACGTTCGCGCCCTCGC
>JANOPP010000268.1:0-7481 GCA_031421915.1 Myxococcales bacterium
CGTTCAGGTCGGCGCGGATGCGAACCTGCCCAAGCCGTGGGACACGCAGACGATGCTCGAGAAGGTCACAGAGATCGTGACCAAGGCGAGCAGCGGCGTCGCAAAGCCCGGTCAGGGTGCGGCGGCCACTGCCTCCCCGGCTGCTGCTGCGGCGGCTGCGCCGGCGGTCGCTGCTGCGGCGGCTGCGAAGGCAGCTGCTCCGGCCGTTGCGGCGGGCGCTCAGCCCCCGCGCTCCGCGACGATCATGGGCATGCCCACGATCAAGATGCCGGCGGGTGTCGCGCCCGTTGCGACCCCGATCGCCACGCCGGCCCCGAGTCGGACGACTGTCATGGCCGTTCCGCCCGTGTCGTCTGACGGCACGATGAACCGTGCACCCGCGGCGGCTGCGGCCCCCGCGCTGCGCGCGCCCGCACCTCCCGCCCCCGCCCCGGCCCCGGCAGCTGCAGCCGTCGCCGCTTCTGCACCCGCGTTCAATCCCTCCCTCGCAGGAAATCGTGCACCCATGGTCAGCGGTAACCCGACCAAGCGCTCCAAGCTCGTCGAGCAGACTCTCGCGAAGATGTCCGCACGACTCTCCGAAGCCACGGGGCTCGCCGAGGGTAGCCCGGAGCTCCTCGCACTCCTGAAGCTGTCGGCCGAAGTGGTCGAGCGCGTCGTGTGGGAGGTCGTTCCGGATCTCGCAGAGTCGATCATCCGCGAGAACTTGAAAGACCTGACCGCGCGCCGCGGCAGCTCGTAGCAAGCGGCTCCGCTCGGGCCGGAGTTGGAGAGACCCGGGATTCATTCCCGGGCCCGAGCCCAAGGCGGAGGGACCGGGATTCATTCCCGGGCCCGGGATAGACCAACCCCGACCGTGTGCTAGCGTCGCGCCGTGACAACGTCGTCGGCGCTTCCAAAGCAGTACGATCCGTCGGAAGTCGAGCCTCGCTGGCTCCGGTTCTGGCTCGAGAACGACTTCTTCCACGCGGATGAAGCCAGTCCGACCGTGCCGTATTCGATCACGTTGCCGCCGCCGAACGTGACCGGCTCGCTGCACATCGGCCACGCGCTCGGCTCGACGATGCAGGACATCCTGATCCGCTGGAAGCGGATGCAGGGGTTCAACGCGATGTGGATGCCGGGCATCGATCACGCATCGATCGCCGTGCACGTGCTCCTCGAGAAGGACCTCAAGCGTCGCGAGGACAAGACCCGGTTCGACCTCGGCCGCGAGGACTTCCTGAAGCGCGCCTGGGCGTGGAAAGAGAAGAGCGGCAACCGCATCGGCGAGCAGGAGAAGCTGATGGGCTTCTCGCTCGACTGGGCGCGCGAGCGGTTCACCATGGACGATCGCTCGAACGCGGCCGTCCTCGAAGCGTTCGTCCGGCTGTACGAGGAAGGGCTGATCTTCCGCGCGAAGCGGATGATCAACTGGGATCCGTCGAGCGAGACCGTGGTCTCGGACCTCGAGGTCGACACGGTCGAGGAGAACGGCTCGCTGTGGGAGATCAAATATCCATTCGTCGACGGCACGGGTGAGATCATCGTCGCGACGACGCGCCCCGAGACGATGCTCGGCGACACCGCGGTGGCCGTGCACCCCGATGACGAGCGCTACAAGGCGGTGGTCGGCAAGCTGGTGCACCTGCCGCTGACCGGGCGCCAGATTCCGATCGTGGCGGACACCTGGCCGGATCCCGAGTTCGGCTCCGGCGCCGTCAAGGTGACGCCCGCGCATGACCCGAACGACTTCGAGATCGGCCAGCGCGCTGGCCTCGAGATCATCCAGGTGATCGATCCCAAGGGCCGGATCTGCGATCCGGCGCCCGCGAAGTACGTCGGGATGACCGTCGACGAGGCACGCAAGGCGATCGTCGCCGACCTCGAGGCAGGGGGACACCTCGGCGAGATCAAGCCGCACAAGGTCCCGCGCGGTCGCAGCCAGCGCTCCGGCGCGGTGATCGAGCCGATGCTGATGGATCAGTGGTGGGTGCGCGCGGCGCCGCTCGCCGAGAAGGCGGCCGCGGCCGTCGAGACCGGCAAGACGAAGTTCGTCCCCGAGCTGTGGACCAAGACGTACATGCACTGGATGACCAACATCCGCGACTGGTGCATCTCGCGACAGCTGTGGTGGGGCCACCGGATCCCCGCGTACTACTGCGCGTGCGGCACGACGATGGTCGCGCGCGAGGCGCCGAAGGAGTGCGGCTCGTGCGGCCGCACCGACATCAAGCAGGACGAGGACGTCCTCGACACCTGGTTCTCGTCGGCGCTGTGGCCGTTCTCGACGCTCGGCTGGCCCGAGAAGACCCGCGCACTGTCGACCTTCTATCCGAACAACGTGCTCGTCACCGGCCCCGATATCATCTTCTTCTGGGTCGCGCGGATGATGATGTTCGGCATCCACTTCATGGGGAAGGTGCCGTTCCGCACCGTGTACCTGACATCGATCGTCACCGACGAGAACGGCGACAAGATGTCCAAGATGAAGGGCAACGTGATCGATCCGCTCGACATCGTGTACGGCGCCTCGCTGGACGCGCTGCTCAAGCGCGCAGAGGCGGACAACACCCCCGACGCGGCGGTCAAGACGATCAAGAAGAGCTACGCCAAGGGCATCCCGGCGATGGGCGCCGATGCGCTGCGGTTCTCGCTCGCCGCACTCAACACGAGCGGTCGCTACATCCGGCTCTCGGCGGAGCGTGTCGAGGGCTATCGCAACTTCATCAACAAGCTGTGGAACGCGTCGCGGTTCGCCCTGATGAACCTCGATGGCTACGACCCCGAGCGGTTCGAAGCCCAGCTGTCGACACCGGCGGGGCGCGCGTCGCTGGGGATGCCCGAGCGCTGGCTCCTGTCGCGGCTCCAGGCCGTCGCGGGCGAGGTCGACACTGCACTCGAGAACTTCCGGTTCAGCGACGCGGCGAACGCGATCTACTCGTTCGTGTGGCACGAGCTGTGTGACTGGTACATCGAGCTCGCCAAGCCACACCTGCACCAGAGCGAGGAGCTCGAGCAGGACGCGGCGAAGAGTGCACGCCGCCATGTCGTCCAGGGGGTGCTCGCGACGGCACTCGAGACCACGATGCGGCTGCTCCATCCGTTCGCTCCCTACGTGACCGAGGAGATCTGGCAGAAGCTCCCCAAGCCGCCGCAGCTGCCGGGCTCGCTGATGATCACGGTGTTCCCGCGCGGCGATGCGTCGTTCGTCGACCCGGCTGCCGAGGCCGAGATGAAGCTCGTGCAGGACGTCGCGGTCGGGTGCCGCATGTTGAAGGCGACGTTCGGCCTCGCGCCGGCGCAGCAGGCGGCGGTCGGAATCCGCGTCGCGGGAGACAAGCGCGAGACGCTCAAGCGGTACAAGGATGCGATCGAGCGCACCGCGCGCGTCAAGGCCGTGTTCGGCAGCGCGTTCTCCGGCAACGCCGACGAGCTGACGGCACGCGACGAGGCAGGGCCGGGCGCCGGGATCGACGAGCTCACCGGAGTTGCGGGCAAGGAGGTGATCAACTCCGAGGTCGAGATCCTGATGCCGCTCGGCGAGATCGACTTCGCCGCCGAGAAGGCGCGCATCACCAAGGACGTCGCCAAGACCGAGAAGGAGATCGGCGGACTCGAGAAGAAGCTCGGCAACGCCGACTTCCTCGCGCGTGCCCCCGAGGATGTGGTCGCGGAGCAGCGCGCCCGTCTCACCGAGGAGAAGTCGCGGCTCCAGCGGCTGAACGACGCCCTCGACACGCTCGACAAGGCGTCCAGGAAATGAGCGAGTGGCTGCAGACGGAGAACCTGCGCCGCCGCGAACGGCTCCTGCGGGCGAGAGCGGTGCTGCTCGTCATCGATATCCAGGAGCGCCTGGTGCCGGCGATGCCGCCCGAGGTCGGGGCGCAGGTGATCAAGAACTCGACGATCCTCGTCGCTGCGGCGGCGCGGCTCGGCTGCCCGATCGTCGTCAGCCAGCAGTACCCGAAGGGCCTCGGCCAGACCGTGCCCGAGCTCGCGGCCGCGCTCGCCACCGCGGAGTCCGAGGACGGCGCGGCCGTGTACCGATTCGACAAGGTCGAGTTCTCTGCCGCTGCTGCGCCGGCCTTCGCGACGTTGCCGCCCGCCGAGAAGACCGGAGCGCTGATGGCCCGCGAGCAGTGGATCGTCTGCGGCATGGAGACCCACGTCTGCGTGTATCAGACGGTGCGTGATCTGGTCGGACCCGCATGCGCCGTGCATGTCGTGGCCGATGCGGTGGCGAGCCGCACCAAGGCGAACTGGCGGATGGGCCTCGAGCTCGCGCGCGATGTCGGTGCGCTCGTGACGTCGACCGAGACCGTGGTGTTCGATCTGCTGGGGCAGGCGGGCACCGATGAATTCAAGACCCTTTCGAAGATGATCAAGTAATGGCTGGCTCCAAAGGCGAAGTCCTCAAGTCCCTGATCGTCAACTCGATCATCGCTGCCGCCAAAGGTGTCGCCGCCGGGATCACCGGCTCGGGCGCGATGCTCGCGGAGACGCTGCACTCGGCTGCCGACTGCGGCAACCAGCTGCTGCTCCTGTTCGGCATCAACCAGAGCCAGAAGCCGCCGGACGCCAAGCACCCGCTCGGCTACGGCCGCAACATGTACTTCTACTCGTTCATCGTCGCGCTGCTGCTGTTCTCCGGCGGCGGCATGTTCTCGATCTACGAGGGCGTGCACAAGCTGCAGCACCCGGAGGTGGTCGGCGACATCATGATCGCGATCGTGATCCTGATCCTCGCGATCGGGCTCGAGGGCTGGGCAACGCTCGGCAACATCAAGGTGATGAACCAGCGCCGCGGGACGACGCCGTTCTTCCGCTACCTCAAGGACACCAAGGACTCGGATCTCGTCGTCGTGTTCGGCGAGAACAGCGCGGCCGTGCTCGGCCTCGTGCTCGCGCTCGGCGCACTGCTGATGGCGAAGGCGACGGGTGATGGCCGCTGGGACGCGATCGGCTCGCTCGCGATCGGCGCCGTGCTCGTCGGGGTCGCGGTGTTCCTCGCGCGCGAGATCAAGGGCCTGCTCGTCGGCGAGGCGGCCGACCCGGCGCTGATCAAGGTCACCGAGGAGCTGGCGGCCGAGGACGCGAACGTCGACAAGGTCGTGCGCATCCTCACCGTGCAGCAGGGGCCGGGCGAGATCCTGGTCGCCATGAAGCTCAAGTTCCGCGCAGGACTCGAGACCAGCCAGCTGGTCGACGCGATCAATGCCTTCGAGCGCAAGCTCGAAGCGCGCGTCCCCGAGGTCAAGTGGAGCTTCATCGAGCCCGACCACTCGGACTGAGCGATCTCGAGGACAAGTGGTAGGCGCGGCGCGGAACGATCGTCCATGCGCGCGCGTCGTCTAGGGTGGCGGCGATCGCCGTCGCCATGGGCATCGGTGCGTTCATCACGGGCTCTGGCGCGATGCGTGCGGAGAGGCCGCACGCTGTACTTCTGGTCGTTCATGGTCGCGATGCTGTGCTTCGTCGACGCCGGTCCGAAAGAATTCTAGCGTGAATGGATTCTTGCCCCTTGAAATCGGTCGCGACCGGCATCAAGCTTCCCGACCACGTCGCTACCGCACGCTGTACGCGCATGCATTCCAAGAACTCGAACACCTGGCTCGCCGCGATCGTTGCGGTGTTCCTCGTCGTGGTCTTGCCGTGGTGCTGGTACGGCGCGCAGGCGCAGGCACAGGCGCTGAACCTCCCGGGTCCCTCGAATGCGAACTCCAACGAGGAGCGCGAGGAGCACGAGGGTCACGGCGAGCAGGAAGTCGAGACGCGAGGCAACCGGCCCCCGCCGCCGCCGCGTGGGGCCTCCGCGCGGGCCACAGGCACGCGCATCGTGGCCGCGCATCGCGAGCCTTCGATCGTCGTCGCGTCGGTCGCCCCCGTTCCGCATCCGGCACAGTTCTCGATACGACGATTGAGATGAGTTGAAGACGCGGCCGCTCGGGCCGTCGTCCACCCATCCTTCAACTCTCGTCTCTCGTCTCGAGGATATTCATGCGGCAACACAATGGCCGCGGGGAGACACGTCCGTCTCTCCGCGGTGCGCAGCGTGAGTCTGTTCACGCCCGTAACCGGCTCAGCTCGCTCAAGACCAATCGACGCATCAAAACGACACCGTCTCGCGCATCAGGCGTGGCCGATATCGTGGGGACGCTCCGCGAACGCTGGGGTGAGATCGGTGCCAATGGCATCTCCTTCCACGACGTGCTCGCCGGACTCACGGTCGCGACCGTCGCGATCCCCCTCAACGTCGCCCTCTCGATCTCCGCCGGGCTGTCGCCAAGCGCTGGCCTGATCGCCGGAGGCATCGGCGGACTCGTCGCTGCCGCGTTCGGCGGTTCGAACTTCCAGGTCTCGGGCCCGGCCGCGGCACTCAACGTGCTCGTGTTCGGCCTGGTCGCGGAGTTCGGGCCGGGCGGGGCTGCGGCTGCCGCGCTCGTGACCGGCTTGTTGTCCGTCCTGATCGCGGTGCTCGGCTACGGGAAGCTGTCGAATCACCTCCCGAAGATCGTGCTCGCCGGCTTCACGACGGGCGTCGGCCTCAAGATCTTCGATCAACAACTCCCGGTTTTGCTCGGCGTCAAAGATGATCTCGCGGTGTGGCACATGGTCACGCACTTCGCCGAGATGGCGTGGTTACGGGAGATCGACTGGCTGGCCGTCGTCTGCGGCATCACGGTCGCCTGGATCGCCGTCGGGCTGGCGCACCTCAAGAGCTTCCCGTCGGCGCTGCTCGGGATCATCATCGCGACGTTCGTCGCCTACGAGCTCGACTGGGGCATCGCACGCGTCGGTGAGGTCGACCTCAAGGACCTCTCGTTCGCGCTACCCGTGCTCTCGGACGGCAAGACCTGGGTCAGCTTGATCCTCGCGGCGTTGCCGCTCGCGCTGCTGTCCGGTGCGGAGTCGCTGATCTCCGCGAAGTCGATCGACGAGATGTCGGGCGGTAAGTCCGGGTACAGCCCGAACGCAGAGCTGTTCGGTCAGGGCATGGGCAACCTGGTGGTCGGGTTCTTCGCCGGGATGCCGCTCGCGGGCGTGATCGTGCGGACCACGGTGAACTTCGGTGCCGGTGCGCGGACGCGTCTGGCGGCGATGTTCCATGGCCTGTTCCTCGGCGGAGCAGCCTACTTTTTCGGGGACTCCCTCGGTGTGATCCCGCTGGCCGCGCTCGCCGGGCTGCTCGTCACGATCGCGTGGCGCCTGATCAAGGTGCAGTACTTCATCGACGCACTTCGCGCGAACCGGCTGCATGCCATCGCATTCCTTGGAGCTGCGCTCGGAACGCTGTTCGGGTACCTCATCACCGGCATCCTCCTCGGCTGCGTCGTGATGTATCTCGACCACCTGCTCGAGAAGCGCAAGCTAGACGGAGCCAAGGCCGGGCCAATCCTCCGCCCGAGCCCGATGATCCGCGCGGTCGTCACGAAGGACGGCACGGCGACCGGCGAGGCGCACGATGGCGCGGTCCCACTGCGCGAGGCGGCGGTGTGGTC
>JANOPP010000269.1:0-41099 GCA_031421915.1 Myxococcales bacterium
ACCTGCGCCGAGTTGTTGAAGATCTTCTTGTCGCCGGCCGCGTGGGAGGCCTTCACGACCTCTTCGAGCGACATGTTCTCGTACTTCGTTCCGGGGGCGAACTTGTTGAGGTTGTCGACGTAGGTCTTGTGGTGCTTGCCGTAGTGGTACTCGATGGTCTCCGCCGTGATCGTCGGCGAAAGAGCGTCGTTGGCCCAGGGAAGCGGGGGAAGTGTGAATGCCATGGTCGTGGTTGTAGCTCTGCCCCGCGTCGCAGGGGAGTCGGGAGCGGGGTAAAGTGAGCGGGTGTTCGGGCCCCTCGGTCACATCGGCGCTGGTCTCGCATATCTGGCGACGGCCCGCCGCCAACATACGAGCGATCAGCTAACGGCTCGGCAGCTCGCATGGGCGATGCCGGGGTCGGTGCTACCGCGCGGTCTGTCCCTGACGTGGTTCGGGACCGCGGGGTTCCGGCTCGCCTACGAAGGCACGGTGATCTGGATCGATCCGTACGTGACCCGGCTGCGGCTCGGTGAGCTGGTGCGACGCCGGGTGATTCCGCCCTCGGAGGACGCG
The DNA here is from genome assembly GCA_031421915.1 of Myxococcales bacterium. Lineage (GTDB taxonomy): Bacteria > Myxococcota_A > Polyangia > Haliangiales > Haliangiaceae > JABFXX01. The sequence goes on from JANOPP010000269.1 coordinate 556, forward strand.
GTCGCCACGTGGATCGATCGGGCGGACGCAGTGCTCGTGGGGCATACCCACTTCGACCACGCGCTCGATGTTCCGGCGATCTCGCGGCGGTTCGGGTGCCCGGTCTACGGGTCGGCGTCGCTCGAGCACCTGATGGGGTTGCACGGTCTCGCGGATCGGACGGTCGTGATCGAGCCGCATCGCGACTACGAGATGGGACCGTTCCGGTTTCACTTCGTCCCGAGTGTTCACTCGCGGCTGCAACTCGGGCTGGGCATCCCGTACTCGGGCGAGCTGACCTGCGAGCACCTCGATGAGCTGACGCCGCAGCAGTACAAGTGCGGTCAGGTGTTCGGTGTGTTCATCGAGGTCGCCGGATTCACGCTCTATCACCAGGGCTCGGCCGATCTTCTCGACGACGAGATCAAGGATCGCGGCGTCGATCTGTTCCTGTGTGGCGCGTCCGGGCGGCGATTCACGCCGCGCTACGTCGAGAGGATCGTCAAGGCGCTCGATCCGAAGCTGATCATCCCGACCCACTACGACGACTTCTTCCGTCCCCTCGGGGGCACGACGAAGTTCTCGTTCAACGTGAACCTCACCGGGTTTGCCGACGAGGTTCGCGCGGCGTCGGCGAGCATCCCGTTGCACACGCTCGAGGTCGGAGTGCCGGTCGGCAGCTAGTCAGGGAAGGCCGGGCACGTTCGGCTTGCCGCGAAGCGAAACTACCTTGCTGAGCTTCGACGGGCGGCCCGCATTGTCGACCCAGAAGAACCGGATCTGCTCGCCGGACTGCGAGAGCGTCGAGCCGTTCGGCACGACCTGGCAGCGGTTGTGCGCGAACGCTTGCTGCGTCTTCATCTTCCGGCGCACGAGGCCCCACGAGCGTGGCGTTCCGTCCTTGTCGGTGAGCACGATCGCGATCGCATCTTTCGGCGCCTCGGCCACTAGCTCGACGTCGATGTGCGTGAAGCCGGAGGCTGCGAACACCTCCGCGGTCCTGGCCTCGGGTGCATCGAGCACGGGGCGCGCGCGGTTCGTCGCGTTGACCCACGCGATAGATTCCTTGCTGTCGTTCTCGAGATCGATACGCCCCGATCGCGCGGTTGACTGGTAGACGACGAGCCCGGGCGCGAGCGTGACGATCTTCGGCCTGGCTCGGACGTCGCCGCTCTTCATCCGCCAGTTGGGTTGGACCGCGGGGTCACCAATCGGTAGCGGGACGTCCTCGCCGAAGGCTCCGACGACGATGCCGCCGTCCTTTGGCAGCTCGATGCCCGAGGGACTGGCTATTCCAGGAGCCAGTCCGGTGACCGAGGCGCAGTACGCGGCGGCGGTGGAGGGCGCGAGGGCGAGAAGCGAGGCGAGGAGGAGAGGCGCTAGGTTCTTCATGGCCCGTATCAACGACGCATCGCGCCCGATGATCTTCGACCGTGGTCGATTGCGCGAGTTGTGCACCGAGATGCCGTATGGTCGCGCCATGCCGAAGCAGTGGCTCATGAAGTCCGAGCCCGATACGTTCTCGATCGCGGATCTGGAGCGGGTCAAGGTGGAACCGTGGAGCGGCGTGCGCAGCTACTTCGCGCGGATTCACATGCGCGCGATGTCGGTCGGCGATCAGGTGCTGTTCCATCACTCGAGCGTCGATCCGCCGGGCGTCGCCGGCATCGCAAAGGTCGTGCGGATCGGTGTTGTCGACGAGACGCAGTTCGATCCCGATGGAAAGTACTACGAGCCCAAGGCGACCCGCGAGGCGCCGATCTGGGACTGCGTCGACGTCGAGTACGTCGCGACGTTCCCACACTTCGTCGCGATGGATCGGTTGCGCGCAGAGCCTGCGCTCGCCGAGATGATGGTGCTCAAGCGTGGGATGCGGCTCAGCGTGCAGCCGGTGCGCGAGCACGAGTACCAACGGATCGTCGAGCTCGGTCAGATCGCTCCGCCCCCGGAGCCGGAGAAGATCGCCCGCACGACCGTCGCGCCGCAGAAGCGGGGCCCGGCGAAGACGCAGAGTAAGGCCAGCAAGCAGAAGGCGAAGTCGAGGGCGAACGCGAAGCCGAAGAAGGGGACGAAGCCGTCACGCGGCAAGCCAGCGAACAAGCGCGTCGCTGCGGTCCGCCGGTAGATCGACGCCCGGCTGGCTCGTCGCGTCTTCGGGACCGTGCCAGTCCGATCCGCCGGTGCACACGAGGCCGAGGTCATCGGCAAGCGAGGTCCAGCGCGAGCGCTCGCGCGGATCGTACGCGCCGTTGAACGCCTCGATCCCGGTGAGGCCCGCCGTGTGGTGCGTGCGCACGAGCTGAAAGCTGCGGTGATCGTAGAGGTGCGGGTGCGCGAGCGCCATCGCTGCATTCGCAGCGCGGCCGAGCTCGAGCGCTTCGGTGATCGGCAATGCGGCATGCGGGACGTCGACCGGGCCGCCATCGTAGAGGTGACGCGAGAACGCCTCCTTCATGGAGGTCACGACGCCGGCGGCGACCATCGCGCGCGCGAGATCCGGACGACCGACCGCGCGATGACCGGCCTGTGCGAGCATCGCGTCGATGTCGATCACGACGCCGCGATGGAGCAGGCGCGCGGCCATCACGCGCAGCCGATTGACGCGCGCGGTGCGGACCGCGGCGAGGCGATCCTCCAGCAGGTGCCAGTCGCCACCGCGATCGTAGGCGAGGACGTGGATCGTCCGGCCGTTGTCGTCGCATGACATCTCGACCGCGCGGATCGTCTTCGCCCCGGGGACCTCGACCGCAGATCCTGCGCAGGTGTCGTGATCCGTGAGGGCGAAGATCTCGACCTTGCGCTCGGCGGCCCGCGCGGCGACCAGGGAAGGCGCCTCGGTGCCGTCGGAGCAGGTCGAGTGGCAGTGCAGCTCGAAGCGCATGCGCTTCTATACCGCGCGGATCGGTAGGGCGATGTAGGCGGCGTACGAAGCTCGTGCCTCTGCTAGAATTTGTCTCGGATGGGCATTCCTGGGGTCCAGGCGCCGACACGGCTCGGTCGCTACGAGCTGCTGGCGCGTCTTGCGACAGGCGGCATGGGCGAGATCTTTCTCGCCCGGCTCGAGGGTGCCGCCGGCTTCGAGAAGCTGTTCGTCGTCAAGCGGATCCTCCCGCACCTCGCGGATGATCAGCGGTTCCGCCAGATGCTGATCGCCGAGGCGCGGCTTGCCTCGAGGCTCTCGCACGCGAACATCTGTCAGGTCTACGAGCTCGGCGAGACCGATGGCCAGCTCTACATCGTGATGGAGTATCTCGACGGCATCACGATCTTGCCGCTCTTGCGCAAGGCTTCGAAGGAAGCGGCACCGCTCGACTTCGGGTTCGTCGGCGGCATCCTCCAGCAGGCCACCGATGCTCTGCACTACGCGCACGAGCTCAAGGAGCCGCGTACCGGCGAGTACCTCGGCATCGTGCATCGTGACGTCACGCCGTCGAACATCTTCATCACCGAGGCAGGAGTCGCCAAGGTCCTCGACTTCGGCATCGCGAAGGTCAAGGATGCGTCGGCGAACACGCAGACCGGAACGGTCAAGGGCAAGTACGCGTACATGGCCCCGGAGCAGCTGCGCGGAGCCGGGCTCGATCGCCGCGCCGACGTGTTCGCGCTCGGCATCGTGTCGTTCGAGATGATCGCGCTGCGCCGGCTGTTCCAGCGCAAGACGGACTACCTGACGTTCCGCGCGGTGATGGAGCAACCGATTCCGGACGTGCGCCGTTATCGCCCGGATGTTCCCGAGGCGCTCGCCGCGGTCCTGGCCCGCGCGCTCGATCGCGATCCGAACAACCGGTTCGAGAGCGCACGGCAGTACGGAACGGCCATCCTCGATGCGCTGGGCTCGCACGGACGACCGTGGTCGCAGGGCGAGATCAGCGACTTCATCCGCAAGGCGTTCGCAGACGACATCCTCAAGCGCAACCAGCAGGTGCAGACGGCGGTCGCGCGTACCGCCTCCGGTGTGCGCGCGACGATGCCGCTGATCGCGCATGACGACGGCCAGCAGACCCAGATCGACGACGACGACGACGACGAGTTTCCGGCGGTCGACTCGACGGTCAACGATGCTCCCGTCGCGTTCCGCGCGACGCGCGCACCGCAGGACGGCAAGGAGTTCTCCGGTAACACCAACCAGGTGACGCCGCCGCCGTTCGGCAACGAGTCGAGCACGAGCGGCGTCGCGATCCAGCCGTTGCCCTCGCTATCGATGCCCCAGGCGCAGATGATCCCGCAGAGGGCGTCGCGCAGCATCGTGTGGCCGCTGCTCGCGATCGCGATGGTCGGTGTCGCCGGTGGTGCGCTGTTCCTGGTCTGGAAGCAGATGCAGCAGCAGCAGGCTCCGGCGGTCGTCAACATCACGTCGTCCGCGGCCGGTGATGGATCGGACGAGACGCCGACGCCGCCCCCCGAGGTCGTCGCGACAGGACCCGGAAGCGGCGAGGCAATTCCGCCGCCGCCCGACGAGCCGGCCAAGCCGGGCGTCAAACCAGACAAGGGCAAGACGCCGCCACCGCCGCCGCGCGGCAATCCGTACACGGCAGTGCTCCAGGCCCATCGCCCGGGCATCAACAAGTGCGCACAGGAACACGGCGCACCGCCGTCGGGCGTCAAGGTCGTGATCGTCGTCGCGACCGACGGCCGCGCGAAGACCATCTCTCTCGAGCCGGTCGGCCTCAATGGCACCCCGCTCGGCACCTGCATCAAGAACGTCCTGTCCGCGGCCGCGTTCCCGAAGGACAGGGACGAGAAGCAGGTCTCCGTGACGTTCAAGACCAGCTAGCTATCTCTCCGGCGACAGCTCTGCGATCAGCGCGGGCCAGTCCGCGACTGGCGCGGTCAGCCGGCCCTCGGCGCGGTCGGCCCGACCACCGCCGCGCCCACCGACCTTCGCGGCCAGGCTCTTCCACAGCGCGCCGCAGTCGAGCGTCGATCCAGCCGCGCGGAACAGAACGACCGTGGCTCCGGTCGCCTCGGGACCGCACAGGATCGCGTCGCGCCCAGCGCCGACCAGCTTCGCGGCGACGCTGCGCAGGATCTCGGCCTCGGCGGGAACGGCGGCGACCACGGGCCCCGTGCCCGGGAACGACGACACGATCATCGACGCGAGCCGGCCGCGCAGCGCCGTGAGCTCCGTACTCGCAGCCTCGGCATCGCGCGCCATCTTGTCGATCGCGGCGGGGACCTCGGCGGGGCCGCACGAGAACCGCGTCGCCAGCGTGCGCAGCACGGCATCGCGGGCGAACAGCTCCGCACGCGCGCGGCGCGCAGCCGTGAACGTCACCCGCGTCATTCCCTTGTAGCGCTCCGCACCGGTGATCCGGATCGATCCGAGCTGCGACGTGCGCGAGCAGTGGGTGCCGCCGCAGGGCGAGAAGTCGAAGTCGCCGATCGCGATCACGCGGATATCGGCATCGACCTTGGGATCGCGGCGGAGCTTCAAGGCGGCGAGCTCGTCGGACGTCGGGAACCACGCGCGGATCGCGAGGTCGTCATCGACGAGATCGTTCGCGAGGTCCTCCGCGGCAGCGAGCTCGGCCTCGGGGATCCGATCACGCGCGACATCGATGGTCAGTGCGGTCTCGCCGAGCCGGGCCGACGAGGTCGGAGCCGCGGCGCGGTCGAGCAGGGCGCCCGACAACAGGTGCTGCGCGGTGTGCTGGGCCATGTGCTGGCGGCGGCGCAACCAGTCGAGCTCTCCTGCGACCTGCGCGCCGACCGCGGGTGCGTTGCCGGTGATCACGTGGAGGATCGTCCCGTCGTCGGCCTCCTGGGTGTCGATCACGGTCGCGCCACCGAGCGTGCCTCGATCGCCGAGCTGACCACCGGCCTCGGGATAGAACGCGGTGCGATCGAGGACGACCGCCGGCTGTCCGTTCCACGTCGTGATCGCTGCGACCTCTGCCTCGAAGCGGCGAGCGGTCGCATCCTCTTGATACAGGCGGCGGGTCATCGACGAAGGCTTATCACGGACCGATCGTGATGACCCAGGCGTCGCAACCGCCGGGTCCCTTGTCGCCGCCGATCCGGCCCGAGATCGGGCAGCTCGCATCGCGCTCGTCGGTGCGCAGGATCGTCGCGCCGACGCGCTTCAGCTCGTCGAGCACTTCCACGTCGGGGAGGACCACGGTGCCGTACTTCTTCGGCCCCGTGGACACCAGCGCGAGGCCGGGTTTCACGGCCTCGAGAAAGTCGCGTCGGCTGGAGGTCTTCGAGCCGTGATGCCCGACCTGGAGGATGTCGGAGCGGATCGCGTCCTTGTGGTGCTCGATCAGGAACTCCTCGATGTCTCCCGGGGGATAGCTCGGATCCATTCGCTTGCCGGACTCGGCGTCGCCGACGAGAAGCATCCGCTTGTCGGCGAGCTCGACGGCGAGCACGATCGAGTTCTCGTTCGGGCTGCCACTCGCCTTGGCCTCGGCATGGAGGATCGTGAACTTCGCGCGCTCGCCGAGGTTCACCAGGTCTCCCTCGCTGAACCGCTGCCAGTTCGGGATCACGATCGTGAGGCCCTTGACCGTGACGTCATGCTTCTCGGGCACCGACGCCGCCGTGTGATAGCTCGCCGGGCTCGTCGACACTGCTGCGAGAAACTCGCGATAGAACACGGTGTCGTTGATCCGCCCCGAGTCCCAGACGTGGGTGACGTCGTAGCAGTGGAGGACGAGGTCGAGGGCCGAGCCGTGATCGAGGTGCGGATGCGAGAGCACGAGGTGATCGATCTTCCTGCGCTCGGTGGGCTTCTCGGCGCCGGGCTCGACGCACAGCTCGTCACCTGACGGGCCGAGCGTGGCCGCGAGGTAGGCGACGACACGCAGCGGCTTTTCCCCCGGATCGTTGGTGCCCCCATCGAACAGCATCGCGAAGTCGGACCCGCGCACGAGGATCGATAGACCGGTGCCGACATCGATCATGTGAATCTGGAACGTGCCGGCGGCGGGGGCGGTGGGGAGGTCCTTCGCGGTCTCGACCTTCTTCCAGCTCACCTTCGCTGCGTCGGGCGATGGCTCTCCACCGTCGGGCGTTGGCCGCGGCGGGAGCTCGCCCGTCGGTGGAGTGGGACCGACAGGAGGTGCAGGCCGCGGGCACGCGGCGAGCACCAGGAGAGTCAGGACGGGCGCGAGGCGCAGCACCGCGCCATCGTTTCACGTCCCGGCGCCGCCGAGATCTAGAACGCGGCGCGATCGATCCCAAGGCAGTACAGCCGCGCGAAGCTGTCTCAGGTCTGGACGGGACCATCGACTAGAAAATTTCGGGGCACCACGCGGCAACCGGCGACGCGAACAGGCCGTCGGCCCTCGAGATCGCAGCCGCGTCGCCGCGCACCAGGTCGGCGCGTGCGAGCTGGGTCGCGGTCGTCGCGCCGAGGTAGAGCGCGCCGAGGGTGGTTCGCGCGAACCGGAGCTCCGGGTTCTTCGTCGTTGCGACGCAGCGGCCGTGTCCGTTCTCGACGGTGAGCTCCCAGGCCGCGTCGTCGATCGCGAAGCGCAGCGCGCCGTCGACGGGGTAGCGGCGGGCTGCGAGTGCACCGGGGACATCCTCGATCCGCAGCCACAGCGTATCGACGCGATGCCGATAGATCTTGCGCGGATCCGTGACGAGCCACGACAGCGTGTCGTCGGTCGGAGTGTTCCACCAGGTGACGCTCGGATGGAGATCGATCCCGAGGACGAACCGCCACAGCGTGGCCTCGGCCTGCGGATCGATCGCGATCAGCTCGTTGATCTCGGTCTTGCCTGACGGCAGATCGTCGTGGAACCCGCCTCGCTGCCTGTACACGACATAGCCGACGAGCTGGTCACCGCGGCGGGCGAGGACGTGGCGACGGCGACTGGCACCCGCGCGCATGTACGGTGCCTCGAGGAACCGACGCTCGCTCCACCACAGTGCGGAGCGGCGCAGGGCTCCGGGCCGCATGGCGGTCGCCTGCTCGTAGATCGTGGGGAGGACCTCGCGGGCTCGCTTCTCGTCGATCCACTCCAGCGCGTCGAGCGCGCGGCCCTCGGCCACCTCGATCGATCCAGCCTTCTCGATTCGCATCGCGTCGCTGTAGGCGGAGATGCCGTAGCCGAACCGGCCATAGATCGCAGCCTCCGATGCCCACAGCGCGCTTGCAGGGTAGCCGCGCTCGCGGGCGTCGGCGAGGTGGAGGTCCATCAGCGAGCGGACGATGCCGCGCCGGCGATGGCTCGGCCGCACGGAGACCATCGTCAGTCCGGCGGTGGGTAGCGACGCGCCGCCGGGGACGCCGAGCTGCAGCGCGAACGTCGCGGTCGTGCCGACCATCGTTGCGCCGTCGAACGCGCCCCATGCTTGTCCGGGTGCGATCAGGGCGCGGAACCGCGCATCACCGTCGGGATCGCCGTCGAGGTCGTTCCCGAACGTGTTCAACAACGTCTCGCGAAACGCCGTTACCTCGGCGTCGGTGATGACCCGGAGCTCCATCGCAGATCAGTGTGCCACGCGCTCGACGGCGCCGCCGGGCACCCAGCCCGTCGTTCCGTTCGCGATCCGGATCCGGGTCCAGGCATCGCGCCGCTCGAGCACTGTTACTTCGACCCCGCGCGGTAGCGGCTGGCTGAGGGCGGCGGGAGCGCCGGCGCTGTCCGCCGCGCGGATCACGACATCATCCATCACCACGCCGTCATCACCGTGATCGGCCTCGAGTACGACCGACATGATCATGGCGCTCCAAACGGCGAACGGCAGCACCGCGATTCCGGTCAGGCCGCGGCGGCGACGTCCGCCCCACGGGATCACGAGCAGGATCGCGAGCGCGAACGCAGCCGCGCCGACGATCAACTTTCGCGCGCGCGGCCAGGTGTGGAAGAACAGGAGCGTGTCGGTCGCGCTGCTCGCGGCCGGGCGGAACGTGTCGGACTGGCGGCTGCGCAGCCACGACAGGTTGTGGCGTGCGCGCGCATTGCCGCCATCGAGGGCGAGAGCGCGCCGGTAGGCGAGCGTCGCGGTGGCGACATCGCCGGCACCGAGGGCGGCGTTGCCCCAGTCGGTGAGGAGCTCGGGGCGATCGGGGAGTCCGCGCGCTGCATCACCGAGCGCGATCGCGGCGCGTGCGAAGGCGGCCTTGCGCGCCGTGGCGTCGGTGCTCATCTCCATCGCCTGCTGGTACGCGACGCGGCCCTCCTCGAGCGCGCTGGCGTCGACGCGCGGCGCCGCGAGCATGACGAGCAGGACGCCGATCGCAGAGGCCTTCTTCGTCGTGCCTCCCCGACGAGCCTCGCCGAGCCAGCGGCGGAGCAGTCCAGCGGCGTCGGAGCGCACGTCGCTCGATAGCGGAATCGACGACGCGCTCGGCGCGAAGCTCTCGGTCTCGAGCTTCGCGAACAGCTCGCGCTCGCTGCCGGTCGTCGCGATCTCGATGCCGAGCACGCGCGCGAGCTCGCGCAGCGCGCCGCCGAGTGATCCGGCGACGTCGCGGGCGGGCGCGGTCGCAGCTCGGTCGAGCAAGGTCTCGACCTTCCTGCGGGCCGCACGAACTTCGGCCGCCTCCTCGCGCTGACCGCGCGTGCGGAGCTGGTAGCTGCGCGCGAGCAGCATCGCGAGCGGGATCGCGTAGAGGAGGCCGACGAGGACCCACAGGAACGTCCCTCCGAGTGGACGATCGTCGACGGCGGACAGACCCGACAGTGCGAGATCCGCGTTGACGAGTGAGCTGGTGTCATCGATCGGCGCGACCGTGGAGCGCTTGGTCGGAGCGGCGGACACGACGTCGCCGGCGCCGACGAGGCTTCCTCCCTTGACCGACAGTGCGATCGGCTGGGAGTGGATCGTCTGGTACGTCGTCTTCGTCGGATCGAAGTACGAGAAGGCGAGGGCGGGGATCTCGGTCGTCGGACCGGTGACCTGTGCCGTGATCTTGAACGTCTTGGTCTTGCCCTCGTCGGAGAGCTCGCCGGTCGGCGGCTCTGCCGGTACGGTGAAGCGATCCTTGGGCAAGCGACCATCCCCGTCGAGCTTGCCGAGCGACAGCGTGTCGAGGAGCTGGTTGCTCTTCACCTTGACGCTGAGCTCGACCGGCTCGCCGAGCGAGACGACGGAGCGGCTGGTGCTCACCTCGATCGAGAACTGATCACCGACAGCGCCCGCGAACGTCGCCGGCCGATCGGTCTCGGGAAGCGCCCGCACTTCCAGTGAGCGCGGTGTGTCGCTGGTACGGAACATCTTCGACGGAGCGTTGCCGAAGAAGTCCGCGCGGCCGACGGGGAGTGCGGCGACCACGGACGTCGGTGCGATGTCGATCTTTCCGGCCTTCTTCGGCGCGATGAAGAACGTCGCGGTCAGCCGGTTGAAGGCAACGCCTCCGACCTGGACCTGGTCGACGTTGAACGGAAGCTGCAGCTCCTTGGCGCCGGCCACGATCGGCAGTGCGCGGCGCTGACCGGTCACCGGCGGCGCGCTCGCTAGGAATGCGTCACTCGACAGCATCGGCACCGTGAACGTCTGCTCCTGTGGCTGGCTCTTGAACAGCCACGTCATCGTTACGGGTACGGTCTCGCCGACGAACACGGGGCGATTCGGCAGCTCGAGCGCGATCTTCATGTCGCTCGTGACCGGGATGGTCTCGACCTCGACATCTCCTGCCTGCGCGGTCGCGCGCTTCGTGCCCTGGACGGCGGTCGTTGCGGGAACGCGGAGCGTGCCGGCCTTGTGGACCTCGATGCGCCAGCGCAGCTGCCACGTCACACGCACCGCGTCGCTGCGTTGGCCGTTGATGATCTGGATCGAGCGCGACACGTTCGGCGTTGCGCCGAGGGGAGTCACCGTCGCGTTCGGCAGCTCGAGCTTGGGCAGATCGGGCGCGGGGCTCTCGTCGAAGCCCTCGATCACGAGGTCGAGCTGGAACGGAACATCGACGTGCGGGCGCCCACCATCGAGGCGGAACTGCGCCCGCGCGTCCTCCGCGGCGGCGTTCCCCGCGAGGGCTGCGAGGATCGCGACGACGAACAGCGTGTTCAGCCAGTGACGCATTACCAGTCCTTCTCGGCCGGGTCGCCCTGTGACTCCTGCTTGCGGCGCTCCTTCTGGCGCCGAGCATCCTCGTCACGCGCACGCTGACTCGCGCCGCCGGGCTTCTGCTCCTGCTGCTGATCCTTCTGCTCCTGCGGCTTGCCGTCCTGCTTCTTGTCCTGATCCTGCTTCTTGTCCTGCGGCGGCTGCAGCAGCTTGAGCGCGGCCTCGAGGTGCTCGATCGCTTTGGCCTGGCTCTTCACCGCGGGCTCGAGGCTCTCGCTCGTCGTCTTGGAGTCACGTGCCTTGGATAGCGTGCGGTTCGCGTCGCCCATCTCGCTCTGCGCGAGCCGGACCTCGGCGGCCGCGGCCGAGAGTGCCTTGGGATCCGGGCCGCCCTGCTGCGGCTGCTGCGGCGCCTTGCCGGCGGCATCGGCCTGTGCCGCGAGCGCATCGGTGATCGCCTTCGCCATCTCCCCATGACCGGTCTGGCGGCCTACGAGGCCGGGGATCTTGGGTTCGCGCGACAGCGGATCCTCGGTATGGGCCGCGGACGTCTGATCCCGGGTCTCGCCCTGATCGCGAAGGAGCTGCTGCAGGTGCTCGATCACGGAGAACAGGAGCTTGCGGAGCTCGGTGAGCTTTGCGTCGGCATCGTTTGCGGGCGGCAGCGGATCGGAGTTCTTGGCGAAGGCCTGGCTGAGCTGATCGAGCGCGGTCTGCGCCTGGCCGCGCAGCTCCTCGGCCCGCGCGAGCATCTGCCGCTCTTGCTCGATCGCCTGCTTCGCTTGCTCGGCCTGCGTGGGGTCGGGGGCACCGCCACCGGCAGGCGGCTGCTGGGCGGCCTGCGCCTCCTTGGCGGCGAGACCGGCCACCTCGTCGGCGATCAGCTCCTCGAGGCGCGGCATGCGGGCGAGGTTACGCGCCAGCGCATCGCGGGTCTCCTTCGCACGCTCCTCGGGCTTCATCTGCTTGGCGGCCTCGGGCCCGAGCATCGTGACGAGCTGGTGGTGATCGCCGTACGCGAGCTCCACGGTCTGCTTGAGATCCGAGAACTGCTCGATCGCTGCGGCGAGCGCGACCAGCGCAGCGCGCTCGTGCTCGACTGCGGGCTGCAGCTTCGTGCCGCCGAGGGCCTCGCGTGCGCGGTCCATCGCGCGGCTCGCTTCGATCACCGACGGGAGCGCCGCCTTCACGCGCTCGAGGAGCTTCGCCTGCTTGGGATCCGGCGGCGTCGCGGGAGGCGGGTTCGCGGGATCGACGGCGGCCGCGAGGCGCGCGCGAACTTCCTCGAGGCGATCGCGTACGCCACCTTGCCGCTCGCCGATCAGCGGCGATGCGAGCCACGCGGGTACCTCCGTCGGAGGCTTCTGATCCGGACCGAGCTCGAGCGTGCCGGCCGCGGCGGCGGCATACGTCGTCTCCTGGAGGATCACGACCTCGTCCTGTGCGACGCCGCGCAGCACCGTGATCGGATCGAGCAATTGCTCGCGCGCGCGCTTGAGAGCGGTCAGCGCCGCCTCCGCCTTGACGACACCTTCCTCGGCAGCGAGCTCCTGGAGCTTGCGGCGCGCTTCCGCGATCCGGTTGCGACCGTCGAGCAGGTAGAGGTCGAGGTTCTTGAGCTGGACCACGCGGACGCGCTCCTCGTCGGTGCGCTTGTCCTCGGCCTTCTTGCCGATCGCATCGATCTCGTCGGAGGCGAGATCGACGATCACGCCTGCCTCCGCAACGATGCCGCGCTCGCGATCCGCGAGGTGGGTCAGGGTTCCCTGTTGCGCGAGCGGGTCGGTGCCGCCGGCTTGCTTGATCGACACCCATGCTCCGCGCGCGTCATCGAGGAGCGTGCGCTGATCCGTGATCAACCGGTCGAGCCGCGCCTCGAGCGAGCCCTCGCCCTTGCGAAGCTCGTCACTGATCGCCTGGACGCGGGCGCGCACGATCGCGAGGTTCGCGAGCGTATTCGGATCATCCTTCCGCAAGCGGGACGCATCGTTGAACCACGACAGAGCCTGCTGCGCCTGATCGAGCGCCTTGGCGAGGTCCGGCTCCTTCGCGGTGCGCAGCTGATCGGCGTGCGCCGCGTAGCTGATACCGAGATCGTATGCTGCGTGGAACCGCAACTCGGGATCGACGCCGGCCTGGCTGCGCGCCTCGAGCAGCAACTTCTGAGCTGCCTCGTACTCGCCCGCCGCGAGCTTGCCGACACCCTCGTTGTAGGTGTCGCGCGCGACGCGGTGTTCGCCACCGCAGCTCGCCACGATCAACATCACGATCAATGCGCGAATCACCTGGCCCTCCGATCGCCAGCGCCCGCGGCGATCCACAGCGCTCCGAGCAAGAAGATCAGGCAGCCGAGCACGAGCCACTGGAATCGCTCTGCCGGGATTCGCCGGATCGCCGCATCCGACGCCGCGCGCACGATCGGCGCCACGTGGCTCTCCATGATCGAGTCGAGATCGATCGCCGATGTACCGGCGGGGATGTAGACGCCCTCGGTGACGAGCGCGACCTTGCGCAGCTGCTCGCCGTTGAGCTTGCTGATCACTGGCTTGCCGTCGTGCATCAGGGGTTGACGCGCACCGGTCTGCGGATCGGTCAGCGTGATCTCGCTACCCTCCTCGCTGCCGAGGCCGACCGCGACGATCTTGACGCCGGCGTCGCGCGCCGCCTTCGCGGCCTCCTCCGAGTAGGGATCTTGATCGTCGCCGTCCGTGATCAGCACGATCAGCTTCACGCCGCCGCCGGCGGGGAAGCCGCGCAGCGCGGTCTTGATGCCCTCGCCGATCTTGGTGCCGCCCTTACCCGTGCTCATCGTGTCGATCGTGGGCAGCACCGTCGTGAAGAACGAGTGATCGGGCGTCAGCGGGCAGACCTGGACCGCGCGGCCGGCGAACGCGACGAGCCCGACGCGGTGACCCTCGAGGCGAGACACGAGCTGGGCGATCTCCGCCTTCGCGCGGGCGAGCCGGTTCGGTGCCGCATCCTCGGCGAGCATCGACCGCGAAGCGTCGAGCACGAACACGACATCGGCCGCAGCCGACGACGTGCTCACCGTCTCGGTCACGCCGCGTGCCTGCGGCCTCATCAGTGCACCGACGGCGCACAGCATCGCGAGCATCAGGAACACGAGGCGGAGGATCATGCGGCTCGTGCTCGCTTGCGCGGTCAGGCGGCGCTGCATCACGGGCGACAGGAACGCAGACATCGCGCCGCGCGAGCGGAGGTCGAGCACGCCGAGCAAGACCGTGATGCCGAGCGCGACCCACACGAGGTGAATCCGGCCGACGTGCACGAATGTCCAGTCGAGGAAGCTCACGGCAGCCTCCGCAGGATCGTCCCCCGCAGGACGAAGCCGCCGATCGCGAGCAGCATCGCGATCACGACGAACAGGTCGTAGTACTGGCGGTACTCGGTGAACTGCTCCTGTTCGATCGTCGTGGTCTCGAGCTTGGCGATCTGGCCGTAGATCTTGCCGAGGCTCGCGTTGTCGGTCGCGCGAAAGTACTGGCCGCCGGTCTTGTCGGCGATCTTGCGCAGCGTGGTCTCGTCGATCGAGACCTGCATCTGCATCAGGTCACCGCGGGGGCTGCGCACCGGTGCGATACCGTTCGTGCCGGCGCCGATCGTGTAGACCTTGACGCCTGCCTTCACCGCATCCTCGATCGCGGTGTCCTCGTCGATGTCGTGGAAGTTCGACTCGCCATCGGTCAACAAGATCACGATGCGGCCGACGGTCTTGTCCTGCGCCTTGAACTCGGCGAGCCGCGTCACCGCGAGCTCGAGGCCCGCGCCGATCGCCGTGCCGTCCTCGCCTTCGCTGGCGAAGTCGAGCTGACGCGCCGCGGTCGCGAGGTTGCCGTGGTCGAGCGTCAGCGGGCTGCGCGTGTCGGCATAGCGCGCGAAGGCGACCAGGCCGATCGCGTCGTCGGGGCGGCCGTCGAGGCCGCGACCGCCGAGCACGAACTTCTCGAACACTTCTTTGACCGCATCGAGCCGCGTCAGCTCGCGGTTCTTTGCCGACAGGTCGAGCGCCTTCATCGAGCCCGACACGTCGACCGCCATCATGATCGCGATGCCGTCCCGGCGAACGCGCGAGCTCTTATCGCCAGCGCGTGGACCCGCGAGGGCGATGGCCAGTGCAACGACGGACAGGCCCACGAGCACATCAGGCAACCACGCAAAGCGCGTACGCCAGGTCTCGCCGCCGTGGGGCAGGGCGCGCAGCGACGAGAACACGACGCGGCCCGCGCTCCGCAACGAGGCCCACACCGCGAACGGAGCGAGCAGCGCGGCGAGCAGGAACCACGGCTCTGCGAGCTCGATGCCGAACAGCGCCATCATGCGGCCACCGCCGTCGGGAGAGCCTCGCGAAGACGCGTGTCCTCGACGAAGCCGCGCGCCGCAGCGAGCGTCGCGATCGACTCCTCGGCATCCGGCCGGTAGCCGGCGAACTTCACGCGGTCACAACGCTCGAGGAACGACGTCAACAGTCCGCGGTGCTCCTCCGTCAGCTCGGGCCGTGCCGTCGCGATCTTGAGGAACTCTTCGGTGGTCAGCTCGGGGGCGCGGATCTCGTAGCGATGTTCGAGGTAGCGCCGCACGATCATGGACAGCTCGACGAACCACGCGTCCGCACCGCCATCGTCGGGGGCGCCGCGATCCTCGAGTGCCCGCAGGTGCGCCACGGCCTCGTCGTACGCCGAGCGCTGCTTCTCGATCCGGCGCCGCGCGCGCAGCCCCCGGATGCCAAGGATCGTTCCTGACACCAGCACGATCGCGATGCTCGCGATGCCGAGGATCAAGACCCAGCTCGTCTTGCCGACGTCGGGATCGAGCTCGCCGAGCGCCGGCTTGAGCTGCGCCGTCGCCTGCTCGGCGGGGACCGGCAGCACGTCGAGCGGGACCTCATCGGTCAGGATCTCTTGTGACTTCTTCGCGTTGGCGCCGGTGGTCGCGCGCCCGTCGATCATCTCGAGGCGCAGCGGTGGGATCCGGTGGCGACCGCTCGAAGGTGCTTCGAGCGTGTACGTCTGCTCCTGGATCTGACCGCCATCGGGTTTGCGCCGTGTATCGCGCACGAACCCCACGACGCGGAACCGACCGAGCCGCTGATCACCGGCCTCCTGATACGGCGCATCGATGCTGACGCCCGCGGGGGCGTCGACCTCGAGCCGGAGATAGATCGAGTCGCCGAGTGCGGGCTTCGCGGGCCACACCTTGACCGTGGCCTTGACGGGACCGTTCTCGACGGTCTTGCTGACGGCATCCTTGCTCGGCGTGATGGCAGCCGGCTCGGTCGTCTCCGTCTCGTCGCGGCCGCCGCAGGACGCCGCCCCGAAAACGATAACCGCAGAGGCGCAGAGGCCGCAGAGCAGAGGGAACAGGTCGCTTCGCGACGCACCACGGCGCACGGGGATCTCGCGGCACACGCCCTGCGGCTGCCCGAAATCCTTCTGCTCTGCGGCCTCTGCGCCTCTGCGGTTCAAATTCTCTTCTCCGAGGTTCTGGTGCGTTGTTGACGATTACCGACGTAGCCGACGCTCGCGCTCGCGGAAGAACTTCAAGAGAGGGTCGACCATCGACGCCGACGCATCGAAGACGATCAGGTCCATGCCCGTCGAGCGGAGCTGATCCTTGAGATCCTTCTGGCGCGTGGTCGCACGCTTGCTCAGCTCACGCCGGAACGCCGCGCTGCGGGTGTCGACGAGGCGCGTCTTGCCGGACTCGGCATCCTCGAGGGTGACGAGGCCGGCGGGCGGCATGTCCGCCTCGCGCGGGTCGGTGATCAGCGACGCGACGATGTCGTGCTTGCGGTTCGCGTGGCGCAGCACCTGGAGGTAGCCGTCGTCGAGGAAGTCGGAGATCAGGAACAGCACCGAGCGGCGTGGCAGTACCTGGCGACAGAACTCGAGCGCGGCGCTGATGCTGGTAGCGCGGCGCGGCTCGGCGAGGGGTGCAGTACCGGCGACCGCGGCGCGACGATCCTGGAACTTCTTCCACCACCGGCGCACCGTCGACGGGAGATCGAGGAAGGAGCGAGCGGTAAGACCCGCCGGTGTCGCCTGGCCACGCGACAACACCTCGCGGACGATCCGTAGCGCGTGCTTGCCGCCCTTGCGCGGCGGGATGTAGAGGTCGGCGCCGCCGTGGAACAGCAGCATCCCGACCTTGTCGCCGTTCTCGACGGCGCTCATCGCGAGGAGCGCGGAGAGCTCGACGGCGGCCTCGAGCTTGCTGCGCCGACCCGAGCCGAAGTCCTGCGAAGCGCTGACGTCGACGAGCAGCATCACGGTGAGCTCGCGCTCTTCGACGAACCGCTTGATGTGCGGCTCGCCCGTGCGCGCCGTGACGTTCCAGTCGATGGTCCGGACGTCGTCCCCGGGTGTGTAGGGGCGCACCTCGTCGAACTCCATGCCGCGTCCCTTGAACACGGACAGGTACGCGCCGGCCATCACATCCGAGACGTGACGACCGGTGACGAACTGGATGCGCTTGACCGCTTGCGCAATTTCCGCGGGCAACATGCCTGGGGCTCAGGGAACGGGGACGTTCTCGAGGATCTGCGCGATCACGTGATCGGTGGTCTTGCCCTGGGCCTCGGCCTCGTAGCTGACGAGGACGCGGTGGCGGAGCACGTCGTGAGCGATCGTCTTCACGTCGTGCGGTGAGATGTAGCTGCGACCCGAGAGCAGGGCCTGCGCCTTCGCGACCTTGATCAGGGCGATCGAGGCACGCGGCGAGGCGCCGTTGTCGATCAGGGGCGCGAGCTGCGGCATGTCGGCCGCCTTGGGATCGCGCGTCGACGCGACGAGGTCGACCGCGTAGCGCTTGACCTTGTCGTCGACGAAGATCTGGCGAACGACGTCGCGCGCCGCGAGGATCTCGTCGCACGTCATGATCTTGCTCGCGCTCGGCTCGGCGCCAGAGCCCGCCATCCGATCGATGATGCGAACCTCGTCGTCCTTGGTCGGATAGCCGACCTTGACCTTCAGCATGAACCGATCGAGCTGCGCCTCGGGGAGCGGGTACGTGCCCTCCTGCTCGATCGGGTTCTGCGTCGCGAGGACGAGGAACGGATCGGCGAGCTTGAACGTCTGATCACCGAGCGTGACCTGGCGCTCCTGCATCGCCTCGAGTAGCGCGGACTGGACCTTCGCGGGTGCGCGGTTGATCTCGTCGGCGAGGATGAAGTTGCCGAACACCGGCCCCTTCTTCACCGTGTAGATGCCCTCGCGGGGGTTGAAGATCTGCGTGCCGACGACGTCGCCGGGCAGCATGTCCGGTGTGAACTGGATCCGCGAGAAGGTTCCGTCGAGCGCATCGGCGAGCGTCTTGATGACGAGCGTCTTGGCGAGACCGGGCACGCCCTCGAGCAGGACGTGACCGCCCGCGAGCATGCCGAGGAGCAGGCGGTGCAGCATCTCGTCCTGGCCGCCCTGGACGTTGCCGACCTCGGCCTTGAGAGGGTTGAAGCGACTCTGGAACTTGGTGACGTCTTCGGTGAGGCGATCAGACATATGTGATTCTCGGGGACGCGCAGGAAACCTCCCCGCGCGCGGCCTGTCAACCACTCCAGCCGATTCGCAATTCCCGGTCGCGCGACAGCTCGCGACCTGACGCATGGGATGTCGCACGACGCGTCCTAACCTAGCGATTCCAAAGCCTTGAACGGCGCAGCGGGCAGAGTGCACTGGCACGCCACGTGGACTCGGCGAAGCCATGAAGTCCGCTCTGATCCTGTCCGCAGTCCTCGGCGCATGCGCCACCACCTCCACCACGGCGCTCGATCGCGAGGACTCGGCTGGTGGCTCGGTCCGCCTCGACCTCGTACCCCACGCCGATGCGACCCGAACGTTCCCCGCCGTGATCGCCGCTCACCTCCCGACGGCGGACCGCCTCGCGAGCTCGATCCGCTACGAGCTTGGTGACTCGGCCTCGGTCGACGTCAAGCTGTGCGTCGCCCCCGGCGGTCGGGTCCAGTCGATCGCGATCACGCGGAGCTCGAGCTTCGCGACGTTCGACGAATCCGTCGTGGCGGATGCGAAGACCTGGCAGTTCGAAGCGACGCCCGGACCGGTAACCCTGCGAACCTGCGAGCAGGCGACGATCACGTACCGTCCGCGCACGTAGCGTCTCGCACTGTTTTGTCGCGCTGCGATTACGATGCTTGCCTTCTACGATCGCGCACGCGTAGAGTCACTCTCAAGGAATCAGTCCAATGAACCAGCCCACCGCAATCATGTGCTCGCTCTCGACGTTCATCGTCGATCGAGACATGGCCCGCGGAGCGCGAGGCTCGGACTAGTCCCCGAGATTTCTCCCTCCGACCCGCGGGCTCCACCGATCTAATTTCGGCTGGGGCCGTTTTTGTTTTCGGCGTTTCGACAACCCGAAGGCCCCCTCGCAAAACCTCTGTCCTCTTGCTGCGACGCCGCGCGCGTCGTGAGGGCCGCGTCATGTCTTCCGTCGTCCTGGATTCTGCGACTCCCATTCTGAGCTGGACCGACCGACCGGGTCGCGCGCTGCTGCGCCTCGCCTGGCCGATCACGGTCTCGATGCTCTCGTTCTCCGCGATGACGCTGGTGTCGACCGCGTTCGTCGCTTCCATCGGCTCCGACGAGCTCGCGGGCGTTGGCCTCGCCGGCGTCGTCGGCTTCGCCCTCGTGTGTTTCGGCATCGGCCTCCTCCGCGGCGCGAAGACCCTGGTCTCGCAGGCCGTCGGTGCAGGTCGGCTCGACAAGATCCCCGAGCTCGTCGGCGCTGCGATCGGCACCGCGATCGGCCTCGGCGTGCTCGCCACCCTGATCGGTCAGCTGCTCGCGCCGCTGCTCGCATCACTGTCGGCGTCACCGCGCGCCGGAGGGTTTGCAGCCGAGTACCTCGCGATCCGGTCGCTCGGTGCACCGCTCGTGCTCCTCTACGCAGCGCTGCGCGAGGCGAGCTACGGCGTCGGCGATACACGCACTCCGATGCGCGCGTCGCTGGCGGGCAATGCCGTCAACATCGGTCTCGACTGCGTGCTGATCCTCGGCCTCGGCTGGGGCGTTCAGGGCGCGGCGATCGCGACGATCTTCGGCAACCTCACCGAGGTCGGCGTGCTGGCATGGCCGATGAGAGCGCAGCTGCGTCGCGTGACGTGGGTGCCCAACGCCGTGCGCGAGGTGTGGCGTCAGGGCGTGCCGAACGGTCTCCAGTTCATCATGGAGGTCGGCGCGTTCCTGATCCTCACGGTCGTGATCGCGCGGGCGTCGGCTGTCGACGGCGCAGCTCACCAGATGGTGCTCCACCTCGTGAACGTGTCGTTCTTGCCGGCGCACGCTCTCGCGGAGGCCGCGGCAGTGCTCGTCGGTCAGGCGGTCGGTGCGAACAAGGACAACCTCGTTCCGCTCGTGGCGCGTCGTGCGTTCATCCTCGGTGCGGCGTATGCCACCGCATGCTGCGTGATCTACGCGGTGCTGGGCGGCACGATCGCACACGCGATGGCGTCGGGCGATGTCGCGCTCGGCGACAGGGCGACGACCTTGATCCACATCGGCCTCTTGTTCCTGGTCGCCGACGCGTCGAACGTGATCGCCCGCGGCATCCTCCGCGGTGCGAGTGACGTGCGCTACGCCGCGGTGGTCGGGATCGCGACCTCGTGGCTGACCACACCACCGCTCGCGTGGCTGCTCGGCGTCTACGCCGGGCTGGGCGCGGTCGGTGGCTGGCTCGGCCTGGCGATCGAGATCGTCGTCGGTGCGGTGCTGTTCTGGCTGCGCGTGCAGCGGGGTGGCTGGCGCCCCGCGGCGGCAGCGGCCCGCCGGCAGATGACGGGCACCTGCGTGTGATGCAGGCCCTGGCCACCCCCAGTTCGCCATTGATCTGGGGGTGGCCTCGCGCGACTGTCCCGACATGCAGCGAGCTGTCGCCCTGATCGTCACCGTCGCCGGTTGTGCGTCGGGGACGAGCTCGCTCTCACAGGATGCCGCGGTGGTCGATGCGGCCAAGATCGATGCCGCCGTGGCGATCGATTCTCCGGTCGTGATCGATGGTCCGATCATGATCGACGCTGCGATCGATGCCCCGATCATGATCGACGCTGCGATCGATGCCCCGATCATGATCGATGCTCCCGTCATGATCGATGCGTGCGTCCCGCTCGACGCAGAGCTGCTCGCGAACCCGGCGCTCGATCTCGCTCCGATCGGTATGGGCTGGCAGCAGACGCTGATCGATCCGATGTTTCCGCTGATCACCGGCGATGGAAACATCGTGGAGCACTCCGCGCCCTACAAGGCGTGGCTCGGTGGCCTCGAGTCGAGTGGCTTCCCGGCAACTGTGACGGATGTCCTCTACCAGGACGTCGTGGTCCCCGCGAACACCACCCAGCTCGTTCTCACGGCCCAGTACGACGTTCGCACCGGTGAAGATCCGGGCGAGACCACCGTCTATGACTCTGCAGCGATCGATGTCACCCAGACGAATGGGACGCCGATCGTGACCGTACGCGCGCTGTCGAACCTGACGCCCACCACCGGGTGGACGATGGTGACGCACACGTTCGCGCCGAACCTCGCGGGTCAGACGATCCGCGTGCGCATGACGTCGACGAACGACTTCTTCCGTCCGACGTCGTTCTACTTCGACACGCTCTCGCTGCGTGCGCTGCATTGCCCGTGAGCTAGACTCCGGCGATGAGCTTTGCTCGCGCTGTTGCCGTCGGTGTTGCCCTCTGTCTCCTCCCCGTCACCGCGCGCGCTGACAGCGCCAAGGCGTGGGCCGCCGCGAAGGCTGGGCTGCCCGCGAAGACCAACTTCGTCGTCGGGATGGACGTTGCGGCGCTGACGAAGCTGTCGCTGTTCAAGATGGCGTTCCCGCTGCTCCTCTCGCAGAAGCCCGACGTCAAGGCAACGCTCGAGGTCATCAAGACGACGTGCAAGATCGACGTGCTCGCGACCGTCGAAGGGCTCGTTGCCGGCACCGACGAAGCGCAAAAAGAGGGCGCGCTCTACCTCCAGGTCAAAGGCATCGACGACAAGGCGCTGACCTCGTGCGTCCAGGCGATCGCGAAGAGCACGGGCTCCACGGTGAGCGTCACGGTCGATGCCGGGATCACGGAGATCACGGTCGGCAAGGACAAGGTCTTCCTGACGTGGGTGACCAAGGACGTGGTCGTGGTCAGCCTCGAGTCCGACAAGACGCAGCTCCAGGCGTGGATCGGCGGCAAGAAGGCGTTCGCTAAGTCTCCCGCGGGTCTGCTCGCCGCGAAGATCGACACGAAGGCGACGATCTTTGCCGCGACCGCCGTCGGTCGCGAGATCGAGGGCACGAAGATGAAGATGAAGGGTGGCTACGGCGGGCTCACCTCGGCGAAGGGCAACCTCGCGATCGATCTGCACCTCCTCCTTCCGTCGGCCGCCGATGCGAAGACCCTCGCCGACAAGGCGTCCGCCGAGCTCACCGGGAAGATCAACGAGCCCGGCCTCGCGCCGGCGCTCAAGCCGGTTCTCGAGTCGGTGACGATCAAGAACGCGAGCACCGAGGTCGTGGTCAAGGCGAACGTCGCCGAGGGCCAGGTCCTCTCGATCGTCGGCGCGCTGATGAATTGACCCTAGGCGACGGGCGGCGGCGGGGCTTCGAACAGTGCCCGCGCCGCCGTGATCGCCTCGTCGGAGCCGGCCATCGCAAGGACGTCGCCCGGGCGCAGCGGCTCGACCGCCGACGGTGTCGCCATGCCGCCATCGCCGCGCGAGATCGCCAGCACGGTCGCGCCGGTCTTCGCACGCAGGTCGAGCTCCGCGAGCGAGCGCCCCACCGCCGGTGACGCGGGGCCCAGCGTGATCGACGCGATGCCACCAAAGCCCGGAAGAACCTTCTCGACCTCGCCGAGCTCCTCGGTGCGCTGCGCCTGCGGATGCGACAGCAGCTCGAGCAGGAGCTCGCTGCCCGCGCGGACGTGACCGTCGAAGTCGCGGAGCGAGCGCTGCGCGACGACGACCAGGCCGAGCACCACCAGGAGCACGACGAGCCAGCCGCCGGGCACGAACGGCTGCGTGATCGCGACGAGTGGCACGCCGACGACGAGACCGAGGCCGAGCTCGAACATGATCATCAGGACGCGGCGCGGGGCCCGTCCGAGATCCATGCCGTCCTTGCCCGCGGGAATCACCTCGAGAGCGAGCAGGCGGGCGATCACGACGACCCGGCTCACGAGGCTGACGACGAACGGCGTCGCGATCGCGGCGGCGATGCCGGCGATCGTGACCTGCGCGGCGGTCCCGGCGAGGCCGAGCTCCTCGGCGATCCGTGGTGAGAACGTGGCCGCGCCGATCACGATCGCGATCAGGATCGCGGTGTCGACGAGCAACACGAGGATCGGGCGGCGCAGGCGGCGCCATGGCGTCTTGACGTTGCGGTTGCGGAGGCGACCTAGCCAGCTCTCGTAGAAGCTGACGAACAGACCGATGCGCTTCGGTAGCCGGCCGGCGACCCAGCCCGCGATCCCGTCGGACTTCGTGATCAGCACGCCGGACGTCACGGTGGTGACGCAGCACACGCCGACGGCGATCGCGAGCAGTTCAGGTCGTGCGACGCCAGTCGTCACGCCGATGCCGGCGATCACGAACGACAGCTCGCCGATCTGGGACAGGCTGAGGCCCGCGCGCACGGCGGGCCGCACACCGTGGCCGCCGAGGAAGACGCCGACCACGACGCCGAGCGGCTTGGTGAGGATCACGACGAGCGTGAACATGCCGATGATCGGTGCGGCCGATGCCAGGACCGCGGGATCGATCGTCATCCCGACGGACACGAAGAACACCATCGCGAACACGTCCCGGATCGGCATCACGAGGTGGAACACGGTCTCGCCGTGGCTCGACTCGGCGATCAGTACGCCAGCGATGAACGCGCCGAGCGCGACCGAGTAGCCCGCGTGGTGAGCGAGCGCCGAGGCGCCGAAGCACACCGCGAGCGAGACGATCAGCAGGGTCTCGCGGCGGGCTCGCTGCGCGACCCAGCGCACGAACCGCGGGATGACGAGCAGACCGCCGACGAGCAGCAGCAAGAGGAACCCGCCGAGGCGCGCGATCAGGCGCACGACATCGGGTGCGTCGAGTCCGGATCCGGACGAGACGCCAGCGAGGATCGCGAGCAGCACGATCGCGATCAGGTCCTCGAACACGAGGATGCCGAACACGATCTCGGTGAAGCCACCCTTCCAGTTGTGATCCTCGAAGGCCTTGGCGACGAGCATGGTGCTCGAGATACCGAGGCACGCGCCCGCGAACAGCGCCTCGACCGGAGCCCATCCCATCGCGGTGGCGACCAGCGTACCTGCGACGATCGCGAGCGCGACCTCGAACACGGCGGTCAGGGCGGCTGGTAAGCCGACGCGCGCGATCGACGACAGCCGCAGCTCGGTCCCGACGGTGAACATCAGGAGGATCACGCCGAGCTCGGAGAGGATGTGGATCAGCCCCGGGTTCGCGACGAGCGGAACCGGGACGTGAGGACCGATGAGCAGACCGGCGAGGACGTAGCCGAGCACGACCGGGAGGTGCAGTGCCTGGAACACGACCGTGACGACCGCAGCTGTGCCGAGGACGACCACCAGCTCGAGCAGGACGTGCGAACCCGTCATTTCTTGATGCGCGCCTTGGCGGTCAACGGATCGGGAAACTGCTTCTTGCAGCGGGCGCACACGCGGTGATGCGCGGGAGTCCGAGCGACGACTTTCTTCAGACCACAGTGCGGGCAGGTGATGGTGGCAGTGCCACGGCGCAGCGCCGCGGCGATCACGAACGGATTGGCCATGAGACGGAGGTCCTCACCTCGCACGAGGTGCGAGGAAACGGGTCACGAGGAGGTTCGATGTGACGACGCCGCTCGGTCGACCGATGGACCGCGCGAGGAGTGACAGAACGCGTGGATGGCGGAGGCGCTCGGCTCGCACGCCACGAAGGCCGCGAGCGAGTGGCGCACCGCAGGGCAGGCGGGCGGGGCCGGGGACGAGCCGTCGAGGTCGAGCTGGCGATCGCTGCGCTTGTCCGGGGCCACCGTCGACGGGCGCCGCGGAACGAGGGTCGCGAAGTCCGACGCATCTTCGATGGTAGCGTCGTGGCGATCGAGGAGGCGCGGTGCGTCCGGCCGTGCGCCACCTGCTACCAGCAGGCAGAGCGCGACGAGCCAGGCGAACCACCGCATGGTTCGAGGGTAGCACCTGAACTGCGACGAAACGGTAGCGAACGAGGAGTGCTCGTCGCTAGAGCTTGATCGGCCAGGTGAGCTTGCGCAGGTCGGGAGCGATCGCCGCGAGGCCCGCGCGGAGCCGCGCGGCACTCGGACGGCGCTTCGACTCGCGCGCGACCGCCGCGCGCAGGAGCTCTGCGAGAGGACCCAGGCCAGGGATGCGCTCGAGCGCTGACAGCACGGTGCCTGCGGGTTGCTTCGAAAAGTGCTCGTCGATCACTTCCTGGAGCGTGTCGCCGCGGACGAGGGCGGTGTCGGTCAACACCTCGAACGCGACGCACGCAGCGGCGTAGACGTCGGCGCCGAACGGCTCGTCCGTCGAGCTCTCATCCCACACCTCGGCTGCGCCGTAGTGCGGGCTGCCGCAGCCGGCGCGCAGGCGGCGACCGGCGAGGCCGAAGTCGACGAGCACCGCATCGCCGCTCCCCTCGCGGAGCACGACGTTCGCCGGCTTGACGTCAAGGTGGGCGATCTGGACCTTGTGCATCGCATCGATCCCGGCGAGCAGGTCGTCGACGATTCGAAGGGCGCGATCCATCTCGAGGTTGGTCTGCTGCAGTGTCTGCTCGAGGTTCGTGCCGCGGACGAACTCCATCGCGAGCAGTGGTTTGGGCTGCGCGCTCGCATCGAACGTGATGAAGCCGGCCAGGTTCTTGTGTGCGGGGAGCGCGAGCAGGGCGCCGGCCTCCTCGCGGAACAGCTGCTCGAACTCCTGCTCGGACAGGTTGCGGGCGGCTCCGCCAGAGTAGTCGGGGACCTTGAGCGCGACCAGCTCGCGATCGGGCCGGTTGCGCTCCTCGGCGCGCACCGCGAGCAGGACCGAGCCTCCAGCGCCGCGTCCGATCGGACGGACGACGTGGAATCCGCCGAGCATTCGCGACAGCGGGACCCAGCTGGGCAGCATCACTTCGAGGCTGACGCCGCTGCTCGCGGCCTCGTCGGCGTGCGGGCGATGCGCGAGCCACAGGAGCACGCGTTCGACGCCGCCCGCGATCGCCGGAGGCAACGCCGCTCGGCAGGTGTCGATCGCGACAGCGATCGCCTCGTCGAGGGCACGCGCATCGCGACCGAGGCCCGACGCGATCCCGTGGAACGCGACCTCGACCTCGTGGGCGCGATCCTCGGCGGGGAGCCCGAGCCGCTGGTGCGCACCGAACACGCGGCGCGTGAGGCCAGCGAGCTCGAGGCCGAGCGCGTCGAGAGCGCCGGCGGGGATCGTGGCGTGGCTCGCCGCCGTGGTGATCCGGCGGAGCTGGTTGCCGATGCGCGCGAGCGCGAGGCGGACCGACTCGACGCGGGGAGACTGCTCTGGAAGCAGCGCGTCCGCGAGCTCGCTCGCACGCTCGACGACCAGCTTGATCGCCTCGTCATCGTCAGGATCGGCGGCGGCCCACGTCGCCTGGTGCAGGCGGGCATAGGCCTCGAACACCGCACCGACCTCCGGGATCATCGACGCCTCGCGGACGATCGCGAAGTCGTCGTCGGGGAACGCGACGGTCCACACCAGCAAGAGGTCCGTGACCTCCGCGTGGTCGTCGCGCAGGAGCGCGTCGCCCGCACGGGTCAGCGCGGCCCACACCGCGCGACGCAGCGACGAGTGATCGTTGGCGGCGCGCGCCATGAGCAGGGCAACTGCCGCGAGCCGTGGACCGAGCTCTGCGTCGGCGCTGCCGTCACCGACCCGGCGTACACCGTCGAGGATGCGGACGAGAGCGCGCAGACGAGCGACGCGCAGACCACCGTGCGCGACGGTGCCGCCCTCGGGCCGTGCCTCGCTCGCGAGCAGAGCGTTCTCGATCCCGGCGAGCGCGCGCGAGTACAGGGCCCGTGCGGGATCTCGATCCGGTGCGAGTGTGAGCACGGCGGTCAGCGTGTTGTCGGAGAGCAGCTCGCGGTCCAGCTCGCGCAAGAGGCGCATCGAGTGCCGGCGATCGACGGGGTCGTCATCAGTCGCCTGCTCGAGCCAGTCCGCCGCCTCGACGACCTCGTCGACGGCGAGCCTCCCGGCACGCAGCGCGGTGGTCACGTCGCCGGCGTCGAGCGCGGTCCGGGCCTCGCGCAGGCAGCTCGCGAGCGTGTCGTTGCTCGCGGTTCCAGCGAGCTCGGCCTCGAGTGCGTGCAGCAGCGCCCAGCGCCCGTCGTCCGCGGCCTCGGGGGCAGCCATCTGCGTCCGGATCCACACGAGCGCCGATGCGGATGCGTCCCGCAGCAGGTCTACTCCTTCCTCGCGGCGCAGATCCGTCAGCGCTTCGACGCTGTCGAGCGGCGCACGTTCGACGAGGATCGTCGCGAGTCGATCCGCTTGATCCGGCCGGCTGATCGCGAGCCCCGCGAGACCGAGGATCGTGCCGCGTGCGACGCCCGGATCCTTTGCGGCGCGCTCTGCGAGTACGCCCTCCCAGCGCGCGGCCGCTCCACCGCGCTCGAGCGCCGCCGCTGCGGACACGGCACCGCGCCGGAGATCCGTCGACGATGCGGTCGGGCGCAGCTCGCGATCGATCGCGGCCGCGAGGTCCGGATCGACGTGCGCGAGGATCCCGCGTGCGATGCCGGCGAACCGCCAGACGAGGGCTTCGCGATCGCCGAGCAGGCGTTCGAGTGCCGCGCGGACGCCGCTGCGCGCGAGCACGTGGACACCGCCGCGATCGCCAGCGTCGTAGCGCCGAACCGCCTCGCGCGCGCCGTGAGCGAGGATCCGTGCGGCGAGACGACGTGCGGGAAGCGAGCCCATCGCGGGCTCCTCGATCCAGCTCGTCGCGAGCATGGGCTGTGCGAGGAGGCCGAGCGCGAGCTCGCCGATCGTCCCCGACGCTGCATCCCGGCCCCTCGATCCGGGGCCGATTGGCGGGACGGAGTCCCGACCCCTCGATGCCGGGCCGAGCGGCGGCACGGAATCGCGGCCTCGGCCTCTGGCGGTCGACGACGGCGCGGTCAGCGGTGCGGACAGCACGACCTCGGCGCGGGCGCGCAGCCCCTCGCTCAAGAGCAGCTTGGGCGACGAGCGTGCGAGCGCGATGAGCAGACGCACGAACGTGTCGCGATCGGCGTCGCGCAGGCGTGTCAGTACGCGGCGGCCGAGCTCGCGGCGTTCCGATCCCGACGGCAGTGCCTGCGCGAGCTCGAAGATCGCGATCGCGCCCGCAGCGGGCGACAGCCAGTCGAGATCTGCGAGCAGCCCGTCGCCGAGCGCCGTGCGCACGGAGAGCAGCAGATCGGCGGCGGGCAGGCCCTCGAGCGGTGCTGGCTCGCGCTCGGCGATCTGCGCGAGCATGGCGAGGCCCTGCCGGGTCACCCGCCGCCGCTCGTCCACGTCGTCGATCTGATGGAGACCGGCGAACGCGGCGAGATAGGTCCTGCCCGCGCTCATGCGCGTGATCCTATCAGCGCTAGCGGGGAGTCAAATCCTCGACGGTCAGCTCTTCCTCGTAGAACCGCATCCCATCGGGGCCGATGCCCCGGATGACGAGGCGATCCGACATCACGTCGACGAGCCCGGCGTTGTACTGGTGGCTGCGGAACAGCACGCCCGGCGCGACCCTGCCCGGCGCGAACACGCCGCGTGCGAGCGGCCCGACCTGGAACTCGCGGACCCCGTGCGCGTGCCGATGCGACGCGAAGTAGTGCTGATCCGCGGCGATGAACAGGACGCCGGGGACGCCGACCATCGCGTCGAGCAGCCGGGTCCGCTCCGTGGTGAACCCCGACCAATGATCGAGGCCCTCACCGAAGTCGAGCGGCACGCTGGTCAGCACGAGCTTGAACGTCGCGGTGCTCCGGCGCACGGAGTCGATCAGCCAGGCGAGCTGTGTGGCACCGAGCATCGTCTTCGCCGCGTCGTCGATGGCGGCATTCGAGCTGCGGAACCGACGGCAGTCGAGCAGGAAGCACTCGAGGTTTCGTCCCCACCGCCAGCTCCGGTAACGGATGTCGTCGACTGCACCGCGCACCGGGAAGAACTCGTCCCACACGTGCATCGCGGCTGCGTAGCGTTCGGCTTCGGTGGCCGCCCGCGCGGTGTCCCAGTCGTTGCGGAACTCGTGGTCGTCGTAGATCGCGCGGATGCCAACGCCCTCGAGAAGCCTGCGCGCGGCGGGTGCCGTGCGCAGGTCGGCGTGGCGCGAGCGGTACTCGCTGACGGTCTGCGCGATCGGTCCGTTGTCGGTGTATGGAAAATCCCCGAGGGAGATGTACAGCTGCGGCTCCGCCGCGAGCACGTGCTCGATCAGATCGCTGTCGAACTCGGGGCTCGGATCGAAGTCCGCCGAGATCGCGATCCGCACCAATCCGCTCGCATCGTCGGCGGGCGCCGTGCGCGCACGACACGGTCCGAACTGGGTTCCGCCGCACGAGAAGGCGATCTCGTAGGCGTGATCGGGGAGCAGGCCGGTGACGTCGAGTGCGCCCACGCCCCCCTTGCCGAGCTCGACGGTATCGGCCGCTACGATCGTCTCGCCCTGCGTTACCTCGATGTCGACCTCGCTCGCGTCGGGGCTCCAGATCGCGACGAGCAACGCGGTCGGCGTCGGGTCGAAGATCGCTGCCACGAGCTCGGACGCACCCTTGTTGTCGCCGCATCCCAACGCGGCACCAGCGCTCGTCGCCGCGATCCAGCGCGCCCATTCGCGCCGGGTCAGCTCGGTGAATCGACCCGATCGCCGCGACATCTCCATCAGCGTATCAGCTACGAGGTTCGCTTACGGATCTGCACCGAGTCATCCGCGGCACGCGGTGTGCTCCGTATGTCGGTATGCGCACCCAGATTCTCTCGAAGTTGATGTGGCTCGGCGTCGGGACCGGCATTGCAGCCCTCATGTTCGGCAAGCGCCGCGCGCCCAAGTCCGACGATTTCTCCGTGGATCCGGCGGACCCGGTCCAGGACCCGGACGTGGTCGACGCGGTCGACCCTCTCGACGACCTCGACGTCGACGCGATGAGCATGCTCGATCGCGATGTCGACGTCGAAACCCAGACGTACCTGACGACGAGCGGTGAGAACGACGCACCGGACAGCGGCGATCTCGACGATGGCCAGAACTGGATCGAGGCGCTCAATACCAGCGCCGCCGAGAACGGTCCGCGACCCGAGCAGTCGCTCGACTCGGTCATCGACGACAGCGATCTCTATGCGCCGCACCGCGCCGGTGACAACGATGACACTCCGGTCGCCGATCGCGGCTCGGGTGGTCCTGCCGGGATGTAGACGCGGCGGTGATCGCGTAGGCTGCTCGCGTGACCTCGACTCTCGATCTCGCCGGCCTCACCACGCGCATCGTCGGCCCCGCCGACGCGACCACCACCGTCGTCCTGCTCCACGGCTTCGGAGCACCGGGGGATGACCTCGTCTCCCTCGCGAGCTATCTCCGCGTCCCCGCGCGCTTCGTGTTCCCCGAGGCTCCGATCGAGCTCGGTGGTCTGTACGGGGACTCGCGAGCGTGGTGGCGCCTCGATCTCGCGAAGCTCGAGGCGGAGCTCCGTAGCGGCGCGATCCGAGACCGCCGCGACGAGGTCCCCGAGGGCCTGCTCGAAGTGCGTACGCAGGTGCTGCGGTTTCTCGACGAGCTGCAGACCAAGCTATCGATCGCGGACAACCAGCTCGTGCTCGGCGGCTTCTCGCAGGGCGCGATGCTGTCGCTCGACGTGGCCCTGCATCGCAAGGCTCCGCCGGCCGGCCTCATCCTGATGTCTGGAACGCTGCTCGCCGAGAGCGAGTGGGGGCCACGGATGCCGACGCTCGCGGGTGTCCCCGTCATGCAGTCCCACGGTCAGCACGACATGCTGCTGCCGTACTCGATGGCCGAGATCCTTCGCGACAAGCTCGTGTCGGCCGGTGCGGTCGTCGACTGGCAATCGTTCGCCGGCGGCCACGAGATTCCACCGCCCGTGCTCGCGGCGGTGGCGAAGCTCGTGCGCGCTCGCGTCTAGAACATGTCTTCGATCAGGCTGCACAGGCTGTCACCGGGACAGCACACGTTCAGCCCGTCGACGCCGCCGTACTGCTCGGTGTGGACGCACACCTTCGAGCCCTGCGACGGGTAGTAGTACGCCCAGAAGAAGCACATCTCGTCGTTCGCCGACTCACCGAATCCGACCTGCTGCGTGCCCGTGTTCGTGTAACTGCACTCGAACTCGAAGCCGCCGTCGCGCGGGACGCCGAACTCGGGGACGTGCGTCGTGGTGATGGGCTCGCTCCACGAGAACGGCGTCGGCTTGTACACGGAGCGCATCGGCCCCATCTTGCTCGGCGCGACGCGGACCTGCATGTCCGTGCCGTAGTGGTGCGTGTGTCCCGTGATCGCGAAGATCTTCGACGCGCTGAGGTCGAGGTAATCCGGGACGGTCCAGAACTGCTTGAGGGTCATCGACGCTCCGGCGGGGATGTCGATGTCGGGCGAGCCGATGAACAGGATGTTCGCCTCGTGCTGGATCTCGCTCGCGTCGGTTCGATAGAACTCGACCATGGCGCTCGCGTCCTCGGCGGTGTCTGCGGCGTTGACGTAGTGCATCTCGATCTTGATCATCTGATGCGCAGCGAGCGTGTATGCGACGCCGTCGGGCAAGGTCAGGGCGTCGTCCGCCTTCTGCGTGATCATGATCGGCGCGATCGAACCGGTCGTGTTGAGCGCACCGGTGAACGGCTGGCAGTCGACCGGCGTCAGCTGCTCGGTCGTGTCCATGTCGTCTTTGTAGACGATCAGGTGGTGCGAGCTCGAGCTCAGCACGTTGTGCATCTGGCGGACCTTGATCGGCTCCGTGTTCGCGAGCCGGAGCCAGATGCACTTGGTGCCCTCCTGGCCGGGCTGGATCGCGACGGGGCCGTAGGTCAGCGCGTAGCGCTCACCGATCAGATCGGGCACATCGGGTGGCGGCCCGTCCGGTGTGGCCTCTCCACCTTTGCATCCGAACAACATGCATAGTGAGCCAACGAGGACAATACGGCGCATCAGAGACCCCCTCTTCGGGGGGAGTATTGCCAGGTCCCTGGGAAATAGACAGCACCTTTTCAGGGAGCGACGCGGGTCACTTTGTAGCCCTTGGCGGTGAGGAGCTCGAGGACGTTCTTGGGGCCGACCAGGTGCATCGCACCGACGGCGATGAAGCCGCCGCCGGCTGCATGCAGCTTCTCGATCGGCGCGATCCACGCCGCGTTGCGGTCATACAGGACCACCTTCATCGACTCGTCGTACTCGGCGGCCGTGTACCCGTGCGCGAGCGCATGGGTTCGCTCGGCATCGGACATCTTGACCATCGCGACCTCGTCCCCGGACACGTAGGCGTCGAGCATCTTCTTGGTGTTCTCGAGGCCGCCCTCGACGTCGTCGAGCATCGCCTTGAGCGCCTTCACGTTCATCACCTTCTCGAGCACCGCTGCTTCGTGCTCGGCGAGCTCGAGGTAGACGATGGACTTGTTTGCTCGCTGTGCGCGGGCGAGCAGGAGCGTGTCCATCTGCGTGGTCGACGGCAGGCCGCGGAGCGACATCATCGTCGCGGCGACCATCGGCTTCATCGTCTCGATCCGCGCCGCGACGTCCTTGCCGAGGACCTCCTCGAGCTTGGCCCAGTGCTTGTCGCCGAGATCCTTCTTGAGCGAGCAGCCGGTGCACACGAGGATCTTCTGCAACGCCGGATCCGTCAGGTCGGTCTCCATCGCGAACGACTTCGCGGCGTCGAGCTTGCTCCACACGATCTCGGGCAGTCGCGCTTCGGCGTCGACGCCAACGTGGATCGTGCCGAGCGCGTAGCTCGTGATGCCGTCCTTCTCGATCGACCAGAACAGCGGCCGAGCGAGCGGATCCTTCTTCGGTGCGGGCTTGGACCACGGATCCGCGGCGGTTACCGCGCTCCCACTCCCCTTCGACGGCGTAGGGGGGGAAGTAGGCTCCTTCGCCTGGACCTTGTCGGTGGCTGGCGGCGGTGTCGGGTCGGTCGCCGGCGTCGACTTCTTGCAGGCGACGATCCCGAGTGCCGCGGCGAAGGTCACGAACAGGGCGCGCTTCATCGTCGTGCTTTAGCACGGGATCGTAGCGTCGCTCACAGAACGTGGGCCCCCGGTTCGTGTCACGATAGGGGTGATGGGACGCGGCTGGGGGTCGTTGCTGTTGTTGTGCGTGCTCGCCGAAGGCGCAGCCGCCGACACTGCCGAGTTCCACGAGGGCTGCGAGCATCTCTACGAGCGGATGTGGCCCGGCGCGCCGAGCAGCACGCGGCTCTCGATGTCACAGCAGATCACAGACGAGCTCACGGAGCTTGGCAACACGCTCGGCCATCACGTCAACGCGCTCTCAAACGATGCCCTCTTGCTCGGGTTCGATGGTCGCAAGCGGCGCGCGCAGTTCCGGATCGGGCTCGCCGACGATCCGGATCGCATGATCACGTTCAAGCTCGTGGGCGACGTTCACTTCACGCAGGGCCGCGCGCGCACGACGCTCAAGCTCGACATCGGGCTCGGCGAGCGCGTCCTCCATGTCGAGCTCCGCGACCTCGAGGTGACGCACACCGAGTACCGCGGCGATCGCGGAGTCGCGCTCGTCATCCCGTTCATCAGGCGCCAGTTCTAGCCCCGAAACGACAACAGGCGCCGCGGTCTCCCGCAGCGCCTGCCGCCATCGTCGAGGATCTGGCTAGCGCCAGCCGCCCTGGACGAACACCCAGACGTTACCGCGCTGCTCCCAGCGGCCATCGTACCAGGTCAGGTTCGCGCGCGCGCGCTCCCAGTGACCCGGCACCCACTCGTACGCGCCGTTCTTCCACTCGTACTGACCGCGCTGGAACACGTAGTTCGGGCGAGGATCGAAGCGCTCCTCACGCGGCGCAGGCGGCGCTTGCGTCGGACCGTTCACCGCTGGCGGCGGCGGTGGCGGTGGATTGTTCGCCGGCGGAGGGTTGGTCACGGGCGGCGGCGGCGGTGT
The DNA here is from genome assembly GCA_031421915.1 of Myxococcales bacterium. Taxonomy (GTDB): domain Bacteria; phylum Myxococcota_A; class Polyangia; order Haliangiales; family Haliangiaceae; genus JABFXX01. Next base: position 34,632 of record JANOPP010000269.1, read on the forward strand.
CGGACCACCATCCTTCCACCATCCCTGCACGTACTCCCACTTGCCGTCGCGCTGTGTCCAACGACCATCACTCCATCGCTTGCCAGCGGGGATGCGCTCCCAGTGTCCAGGGATCCAGTTCCCCCACTTGCCATCCTTCCACTCCCAGTAACCAGTGGCCCACGCGTGCCCGTCGCGCGGGTTCTGCGACTCCACCTTGTTAGCCGGCGGCGCGCTCGTCGGATGTGGAGACGGGGGCGTGTAGTTCTCCCAGTCACCGTCGACGCGGGTCCAGCGACCATCGCGCTGCTCCCATCGGTAGTCACGCCAGCGGCGATTGGAACGCTCGCGCTCCCAGCGACCGGCGCTCCAGTCCCAGTTGCCGTTCTTCCAGTCCCAGTAGCCGGCGATCCACACGTAGCCAGGACGCGACGGATCGCGCTGCTCGTTGCGTGGGGCAGGCGGTGCGGCGGTCGGGTACGCCGGGACCGCATCCCATCCACCGTCGACGCGGGTCCAGCGACCATCGCGCTGCTCCCAGCGATAATCACGCCAGCGGCTGTTCGCCTTCTCGCGCTCCCAGCGACCTGGGCTCCAGTCCCAGTTGCCGTTCTGCCAGTCCCAGTAACCGGCGACCCAGACGTAACCAGGGCGCGCCGGATCGCGGCGCTCGTCGCGTGGGGATGGCGGTGCTGCCGTCGGATACGCGGGCGCTTCGTCCCAGTCACCGTCGATCCGGACGTAGACGCCGTTGCTCAGCTCCCAGCGCGCATCGCGCCAGCGCCGACCCTGGCGCTCACGCTCCCAGCGACCGGAGGCCCAGACGTAGGCGCCGTTCTGCCAGTCCCAGTGTCCGGTCACCCAGACGTGGTTGCGGCGCGGGCGATCGGGACGCTCCTCGCGCGGCGGGGGCGGTGCCTGCCGCGGGCGATCATCGAAGTCCTCCCAGTCGCTGTTCACGCGGACGTAGACGCCGTTGTTCAGCTCCCAGCGCGTGGCGCGCCAGCGCTTGCCGCGGCGCTCGCGCTCCCAGTGACCCGGGGTCCATTCCCACTTGCCACCCTTCCAGTCCCACTCGCCGCTGGCCCAGACAAAGCCGCGGCGTGCTGCCTGACGCTCTTCCTTCGGCGACGGCGGAGCCTCGCGGGGACCGCGATCATCACGGCGATCGTCGCGACGGTCGCGACGGTCGTCGCGGCGATCATCACGCTTGTCCTTGCGGTGGTCCCGAACGTCGGGCTGTGCATCCGCGATCTCGACCGTGCCCGCGAGGGTCGCGGCGCCGAGGCCAGTGGTGAGTAACAGGCGAAATAGTCTCGAGCGCATCGATCCTCCGGGTGAGAGACGTACGGTGCGACGAAATTTACCTCGGATTATTCACGAGAAGTCCGATCGGGTCGCCCGAAGAACACTCGTCCTCGCGCCATGTTACGACTCTGGTGGTGGGTGAACGGGTCACACACGCGCTCTTGCTCGTCCTCGCCGCCGCGTGCGGGAGCGCCGAGACCCGTCCAGGGCGATCTCCGCTCGAGCGCGCGATCGAGGACACGCTGGGGGCTCGGCTCGCGACGCCCGTCGTCGCGCGATGCTTCGACTTCGCGCCGGCCTGCGAGGTCAAGCTCCCGGATGGCAGCTCGCTGCCGATCGCGGTGATCCGGCGCGGAGCGGACGTCGAGTGGCGCACGGTCGGACTGGTCGTGACCTCGGACGAGCTGGAGTCCTATCTGCGTACCGAGGTCGCCGAGCTCGGTGCTCCGCAGGAGGTGCGCTGTGCCCCGCGGGTTCGCCGGATCCGTGCGGGCGACCGGATCGAGTGCTGGCTCGCGCGCGGCGGCAAGGGCTTCGTCACCGTTCGCGCGGACGGCTCGACGTCGGTCGAGATCGTACTCGATGCCGCGTCGGCGAATGCGCGCAGTGAGCTCGTCACGCCGGCGCGCGACACCGAGCTGTCGCGAGCGTCGAAGGTCCTCGATAGCGCCGCAGAGACGGGCGAGGACGAACGACCCGCGATAGACTCCGCGCCATGAGATTGGCCTTCTTCGCCGCCGCGAGTCTCGCGCTCGCGTGCTCGCAGCCCCCGTCGAAGAAGCTGGATAGCGGACCGCGACCGCCGCCTCAGAAGAAAGCCGGCGCGCTCACGATCTCGATCATCGGCACGAACGATCTGCACGGTGCCCTCGAGAGGCTTCCGGTGTTCGCCGGCTACATGGCCAACCTCCGTGCGGCGCGCGCGGCCGACGGTGGTGGCGTCGTCCTGCTCGACGGCGGCGACATGTTCCAGGGCACGCTCGAGTCGAACATCAACGAGGGTGCCGACGTCGTCCGTGCATACAACGAGATCGGCTACTCGGCGGCGGCGGTCGGCAACCACGAGTTCGACTTCGGTCCCGAGGGTCCGGCGGCGACGCCGGCCTCGATCGAGGACGATGCTCGCGGTGCGCTCAAGGCGCGCGCGAAGGAAGCAACGTTCCCGTTTCTGGTCGCGAACATCTCCGACGTCACGAGCGGTGCGCGGATCAAGTGGCCCAACATGCCGCCGTCGATCCTCGTCGAGGTGTCGGGCATCAAGATCGGCGTCATCGGTGCGACTACCGAGTCGACGCCGTTCACCACGATGCCCGCGAACTTCGCCGGCCTCGTGATGAAGCCGCCACCGGCGATCGCGATCACCGACGAAGCGAAGCTGCTGCGCGACAAGGGCGCGCAGCTGATCGTCGTGACCGCGCACATCGGCACCAAGTGCAAGAGTCTCGATCAGCCGAACGATCCGTCGTCGTGCGAGCGCAACGAGGAGCTGTACAAGCTGATCGAAGACCTTCCGAAGAACACGGTGGACGTCATCATCGGCGGACACACGCACGCAGCGATCGCACACCGGATCAACGACATCGCGGTGATCGAGTCGTACTCGTCGGGCCGTGCGTTTGGTCGCGTCGATCTACGGGTCAGCCCGGATGGCCACGTCACGTCGGTCAAGATCCACAAGCCGCGGATGCTGTGTGAAGGGGAGGGGGACGGCAACGCGATCCCTGTCGCGCAGTGCAAGACCGGCGACTACGAGGGCAAGCCCGTCGCGGCGGTCGCCGCGGTGCAGGAGATCGTCGACGCATCGCTGTCGAAGGCCGAGGTCCGGCGCAAGGAGAAGCTCGGTGTGACGCTCTCTGCGACGATCTCGAAGTCGTATGGAACCGAGTCCGCTGAGGGCAACTGGTTCACCGATCTCATGCTCGCGACCCAGCCGGGCACGCACGTCGCGGTGACCAACGGCGGTGGGCTGCGCGCAGACATGCCGGCGGGTGCACTGACGTACGGCCAGCTGTTCGAGGCGATGCCGTTCGACAACCGCTACGCGCTCGTCGACGTGAAGGGCTCGCACCTGCGCAAGCTCGTGTCGTCGAACCTGCAGCGCGGTGGCGCGATCCTGTCGTGGGGCGGCCTCACCGCGAAGGCGCGCTGCAAGGCGGGCAAGCTCGATCTCGAGATCAAGGTTGCCGGCAAGGCGCTCGGCGACACCACGGCGTACAGGCTCGTCACGAGCGACTTCCTCGCGTCGGGCGGGGATGGCCTGATCGGCCGACTCAAGTTGCCCGCTGGCGCCGTGAAGGTCACCGACGTGATCATCCGCGACGCGTTCGCGGCGTACCTGCGCAAGCAGAAGGGCTCGATCGATCCCGCCAAGCTCTATTCGGCGACGGTGAAGCGCATGGACTACGAGGGCAATAGGCCCGTCGAGTGCGCGCCGAAGCAGACGGCCCCGACCGAAGAGGAAGTCCCGGAATGAGCTGGTCACCGACGAGCTGGAAGCAGAAAGCCGCGACGCAGCAGGTCTCGTACGGCGATCCCGACGCGCTCGCCCGTGTGGTCGCGGAGATGGGACGGCTTCCACCGCTGGTCACGTCGTGGGAAATCGAGCAACTCAAGGCCGAGCTCGCGAGCGCGGCGCGCGGCGAAGCGTTCGTGCTCCAGGGCGGCGACTGCGCGGAGAGCTTCGATGACTGCCGCTCCGAGCCGATCGCCGCGAAGCTGAAGATCCTGCTCCAGATGAGCCTCGTGCTCGTGCACGGCACGCGAAAGCGCGTCGTTCGCATCGGCCGGATCGCGGGCCAGTACGCGAAGCCTCGGTCGGCGGATGTCGAGACGCGAGGCGATGTCACGCTGCCTGCGTATCGCGGCGACATCATCAACCGCGATGGCTTCACCGCCGAGGATCGCGAGCCCGATCCCGTGCTGATGCTGCGAGCGTACGAGCGGGCCGGCCTGACGCTGAACTTCATCCGCGCCCTGACCGACGGCGGCTTCGCCGATCTCCACCATCCGGAGTACTGGGACGTGTCGTTCGCGCAGGGCGCGACGCGCGAGCGGTACGAGCAGATCGTCAGCTCGATCCGCGAGTCGCTGAACTTCGTCTCCGCGATCACCGGAGTCGAGGCGGAGGCGCTACGTCGCGTCGACGTCTACACGAGCCACGAAGCCCTCGCGCTGCCGTACGAGCAGGCCCAGACGCGACAGGTCCCGCGCCGCGCTGGCTGGTACAACCTGTCGACGCACTTCCCGTGGATCGGGATGCGCACGGCGCAGCTCGACGGCGCACACGTCGAGTTCCACCGCGGGATCAACAACCCGCTCGGGATCAAGATCGGTCCGGCGATGACGACCGAGTGGCTGACCGAGCTGCTCGACGCCCTCGATGGTGATCGCACGCCGGGACGGATCACGCTGATCCACCGGATGGGCGCCAAGAACGTCCAGGACAAGCTGCCGACGCTCGTCGAGGCCGTTCGCAAGACCGGTCGCACCGTGCTGTGGGTCTGCGATCCGATGCACGGCAACACCGAGACCACGCCGAACGGTGTCAAGACGCGCCGGTTCGACAACATCGTCAACGAGCTCGAGCAGAGCTTCTCGCTGCACACCCAGCTTGGCTCGCGACTCGGCGGCGTTCACATCGAGCTGACCGGCGAGGACGTGACGGAGTGCATCGGTGGCTCGCGCGGGCTCGCCGAGATCGATCTCGACCGCGCATACAAGAGTCGCGTCGATCCGCGCCTCAACTACGAGCAGGCTCTCGAGGTCGCGATGCGGATCGCCGGCCATCTTCGCGGCTCGACGTGATCCGGTTTCTCCAGAGCTGGGGCGTGCCGGTCATGATGACCGGTGTCTATGGCGTCCTGATGTGGTCCTCGGAGACCGACAACACTGGCAAGGCGTGGATGGCGATCGGGCTCGCGATGGTGCTCGTCGTGTGGTGGCTGTTCCGGACGCTGACCGCGGTCGCCTCGCTCAGCCGATCGGTCGCCGTTGGCGACGCTCGGCGCACGCTCGAGCTCGTCGACGAGCAGCTCCCGCGCAAGAAGAGTCCGGCTGCTCGGGCACCACTCCTCGTCGCGCGAGCACAGGCGCTCGAGCTCCGCGGCGACTGGGCCGGTGTGCTCGCGGCGCTCGACGAGGTCGATCTCCGCGGCATCCCCGACCGGCTGCGGCCGAGCTGGACGATCGTCGCGTCGACCGTGCGGATCGGCGCGCTCGTCGAGACCGACCGGATCGCCGACGCGAAGCGTGTCCTCGAGACCGAGGTCGAACCGGCGGCCGCGGCGCTCGATCCGCGCGTCGATCGCAGCTCGAAGCTCCTGCGCTCGCTCGCCGCGGGCCGGATCGCTGCGACCGAGGGTAACGGCGCCGAGGCGCGGGCCTTGCTGCAGGCCGTGCTCGACGACATCCACGCCGGTGGCGCGAGCCGCGCGCTCGCTCACTTCTATCTCGCGCGGATCAGCGAGGAGACCGCAGCGGCCTCCCATCGCACGGAGATCGCCAAGCTCATCCCCGACGAGAGCGTGTGGATCCGGACCGCTCGCTGACTAGAAGCTGCCGCTGACGGCGAAGCCGAGCTGATCGTTCGTGACCACGGGCGCGAACGCGGTGCCGTCGGAGATCTGCTCGCGCTGTGGCGCCGTGAGGTAGAGAATCACGCCGGTCGCCACCGCCGCACACCCTCCGACGAAGATGATCGTGCTCGTGACCTTGAGGTGTCCCTCCGCCGTCTTGTAGGGCTCGCTGCCTTCGGGAAGTTTGAGGGCTTTGTTTTGAAAGTGGTTCGCGGACAGTGCGCTGATCCCTATCGTGGCGAGTCCGACGCCGGTAACTACATAGGCGAGGCGGCGGCGATTCGTCCCACGATCGACGAACACCGGCACGGCATCCTCGGTAACGGCGATCTGCACCACCACAGACTCGGCTTCCTTGATCTCGACCGTCTTCTTGACCGACCGCTTGCCGGGTGCGCGGCCGATGATGTCGTGGGCGCCTGGATCCACCTCGACCCGGCCGTAGCTCGTCGCGTCGATTCGCTCGCCATCGATGCGGACCTCGGCCTCTGGTCCGCTGACCTCGAACTTGAGGAACGGGACCTTGGGCGAGATCGTGCCGGTGTGGATCTTGGCGGCGTCCTCGTACTCGGTCAGCTTGTTCTCGGACGCAGCGGCCTGCGCCTTG
>JANOPP010000270.1:0-2306 GCA_031421915.1 Myxococcales bacterium
CCAGCGCCTTGGCGGCCTCGATACGCAGCCACAGATCTTGATGCTGAAGGGCCTTCTTCAGGGCCGGAGCGGTCGAGCTGGCAGCCCCCCTCAATTTCGCGATGGCGATGCAGGCGCCGTAACGCTCATCAAGATTGGGCGATTCGAGCATCTTGGTTAACGCGGCCATCGGAGCATCTTTGCGTCGCACGAGTTCCGTTGCAGCCCGCAAGCGAACGATCGGCGACCAGCTGCCAAGACGGCGCATGATGTCATCACTGGTGAGCGTCTCATAAAAATTGTTGCGGTAGCCACGCCCGTCGAGAATCAGCCCCTCCGCCTCCTTGGCCGTCAACGCCGGAGCCGAACTTGGGCGCTTACCCGTCAGGTAGAGGCTTTTCAACGGCAGTGCATACGCGAGTAAATAGGAACCGGTACAGTCCCATTTCGTATATTTGTTATGTTCTTCTTCCCCATCCGGCGAGCCCTGGTAGCCGAAGCTGCCGTCTGGGCCACGAGCCAGGTCGTAATACCACGACTGTTCTTTCCAATAGGCGCCGGTGACCTGCGGACCACCGCGAGCAACGCCGGGTAACGCCCACATGATATTAAAGAAATTTCCGGTGTGGCCGCGCTCACGTTCATCGTGGCCCGCCGCGCTCATCTTGGCATAAAACGTCGTCGCCTCGGCATCGCCCAGCAGATCGTACAGCACGGCAGCGATGGAGCATTTGCCATTGTCTTCATGCCCAGGCCACGGTTCGTGATCGCCATAAGGAATGGCGCCCTTGTTGACATACCAGCGCAGGAAACCCGCAGATTTGGCGATCGCACGGTCCAAGCCTGGATCATTTATTCCGGTCTGACGCGCGAGGACCATGGATACGGTCAGGCACAACCCAGGAAGATTCATCGAGCCATAACCCCCAAGATTTCCGTCAGGAAGAGCAAAGCTGTGCCCCCATGTGCCGACCGCGCTCTGACCGATCACGCATTCCATCGCAATACGCTTGACCCCTGGGAGCACTGATTTATCGCCGGTGGCCAACGCATACTCAGCCAGAAACATATTCGCGTAGCCATAGAACCACGTGGCGAATCCTTCAGAACGGAAGTCTGCCACTTTTTTCGCGTATTCGGCCAGCATGGGCCCGTATTCTTTCTTCCCAGACGCCAACAGAGCCAGGGCGTTGAGGTTGTTCGCAATCGAGACCTCGCTCAATCCTCTTTTCGCGATGACTTGGCAGCCGTTTTCAAAGATCAGCTTCGATTTGGGACAATCATAGGGAGCCGTATTGCTGTAGGTGTCCATGACGGGGAGCTTCAGCGAGACGTTCTCGGTCTTACCTGCGCGCCAGCGGATCAACCGCAGCACGCCAGCGCTTTGCTTTTGCTCAGCGGTGGTGATGGCACGGGCGAACGTTATGCGGGCATCTTCGGCAAAAGGCTTGTCCCCAACGCCCAGAATAACATCGCCGTTGTTCAGCACCGCCTCGGCAGGCGAACCTTTGGCCACCGCGGTCACCAGGATTTGACGGGCGTCGATGGACTTGCCCTTTGTCGCATAGATCCAACCGCGCGCGCCGGTTGCTCCCAGCGTCCAGTCATGGGTGTCGGGCTTTTTTTCGCCCAGGGTGAAATCGGGGATGGACTGCTTCTCTGCGGCCACTGCCGGACGCCCGACGAGGAGCACGGACAACGTCGTGGCGACGACCAACGCGGTAACCAGTCGCATAATGTTCACGGCGAATCTCCTATTCTGTGCGACGACGACACCCGGCCAGCCGTATTCTTGAATCAGTAATGCGCCGTGCCCTCGCATAATTCCGGACAATACCCTTTCTTTTTGGGACAACGGCGTTCCTGGTTGGATGGATTCACGGTGCGATTCGAAGAATCCGGCCAAATCACTGGGACTTTGGCCGCTGCGTAGCACTGACGCGCCTCTCCTCCTGCTTCACTGCCCGAGCGTGCTCTGACGCCACTTCTTGAGCGCTACTTCTTGAGCGACGGTGTCGGCGAATGCGGCCCGATGTACGCGGTCGCCGCGACCACGTCGTCGTACCACTTGCGGTTCTCGCGGAGCGCGTTGCTGGCCATGTACAGACCAAGGCCGATGCGTTCGATCTTGAGGGTTGCGACGTCGCGCAGTCGCAGGTTGGGGAAGTCAGCGATCAGTTTGCCGTCCAACCAACACGCCATGCGGCCATCACGTCGACCGGGCGTGTTCGCCTTGACCATGAATTCGTAACAGTACCAGCGATCGAGTTCGGGGACGACAATTGGGCGAGACACAAAGCGTGTGCCAAAATTGCCCGCGTTGCCCA
>JANOPP010000271.1:0-2227 GCA_031421915.1 Myxococcales bacterium
GCACTCTCATTCCTGCTCTCCGTGAACAGGCACCATCAATCCGGCTTGACCTTCAGTCTCCGTCCGATGAAATGGCTATAATGCTCGAGCGCGGTGAGCTTGATCTCGTCCTTACGCCCGTTCAGCACTGCGTGCCAGGACACCCGACAGAACTTCTGTTCGAGGAACGTCACGTGGTAGCCGGTTGGCGGGAAAATCCGAATATGTCCGTCCCCTTGTCTGAAGACGCCTTCTACGATGCTGGCCATGTGGCGGTTGAGATGGGGCGACTCTCACGTATCTCGTTTGCAGAACTACATTTGCGCGCCCGTGGCCGGAAGCGAAAAACCGAGATCATCGCTTCCTCTTTCTCATTGGTTCCTGAATTGCTAGTGGGCAGCGACCGGTTAGCGATCATGCACGAACGGTTAGCCCGCACCTTGTCGAGCCGCCTTCCAATTGTCTGGCAGCCGCTGCCATTTGATTTCCCGGTGATGTGCGAGATGATTCAATATAACTGCACGCGCAGAGATGATCCAGGGCTTCGCTGGATTGTTAGCCAACTCCACGCGGCCGCGACGTATACATCAAATTAATGGTATGTGATAAATACAATCATTTTTGGAGATTTTTCCAGGAGTGGTACCACGGATTCCGAGAGGACGACCGTGAACAAGCAAAACATCCTGATCATCGGTGGAGGCATCGGCGGACTTACCGCTGCGATCGCACTGGGCAAGGCTGACCACCGGCTCACTATCGTCGAGAAAGACCCGAACTGGGCAGTCTATGGCGTTGGCATCATCCAGCAGGCCAATGTTGTGCGCGCGATGTCCGAACTGGGCATTATCGATGACTACCTTGCAGCGGGTTTTGGTTTTGATGAAGTCGAGGTCTTTATACCCAGTGGCGAGTTGGTCGCCCGCATCCCTTCGCCCCGATTGGTGGAGGGGCTCGCGGCAAACGTCGGCATCAGGCGGACCGCGTTGCATGAAGTACTAGGTGCGCGCGCCAAGGCGGCCGGCGCCAAGGTCAGGCTCGGGATCACGGTTGATTGTCTCGACGATGACAGCCGGGGCGTGACCGCAACTTTCTCAGACGGCTCGATCGAGCGCTTCGACCTCGTTATTGGGGCTGACGGACTTTATTCACGCACCCGCGAACAAATTTTTCCGGACGCTCCAAGACCGGCGTTCACTGGTCAGTCTGTATGGCGCTACAATTTCGAGCGGCCCGGCGATGTTACGTGCTTGCAAGCATATGAGGGCCCAGTTGGTGTCGGGTTATGCCCGCTGGCCGACGACCTGATGTACATGTTCATGACCACGGCTGAGCCGGGCAATCCGCGCTATCCCGTCCAAGGTTTGGCCGCGGCAATGCGCGCCAAGCTCGCCGGCGCAGCGCCGCGCATGCGCGAGTTGGGCGAGCAGATCACTGATGACCAAGGTGTGGTCTACAAGCCGCTCGAATGGCTGTTGGTCGAAGGGGACTGGCACAAGGGGCGCGTTGTGCTGCTCGGCGACGCGGTCCATGCGACCACGCCGCACCTTGGCCAAGGTGCCGGCATGGCGATCGAGGATGCGATCGTCCTTGCTGAGGAAATTTCTCGCCAGGTGACGCCCGAGGCCGCCTTCGGGGCCTTTCGCGAGCGCCGCTACGAGCGCTGCAAATATATCGTCGATTCATCACTCGCGCTGTGCCGCGGCCAACTCGGCGAAGGCCCCTTGGTCGAACAGGCCAAGGCCACCCACGCCATGTTCCAAATCATTTCACAACCCATTTGAGGCAAGACCCATGAGCCGCGTCAACGAAATCCGCTATGTCGGTTACAGTGTCACCGATCCCGAGGCCGAGATCGCCTTCTATACGGACGTCTGGGGTCTCGACCGCGTCTCCAGCGATGACGGTATGGCCTGGTTCAAGACGCGCGGACATGCAGAGCACCAGGTGATCCGGCTGAGGCAAGGCGACGTCAACCGGGTCGATTTGATCCAGCTTTCGGCCGCCAGCCGTGCGGACGTGGACGCGCTTCACCTCAAGGTCCGCGGTGAGCCCGAGGTCTTTGAGCGAGCGTCCGGCCGCGATCTTCGCGGCGATCTTCGCCATCGGCACGCCCGTGGCCTTGGAGATGAAAGGCGTGGTGCGCGAGGCGCGCGGGTTCACCTCGATCACGTAGACCTTGTCGTTTTTGATCGCGTACTGGACGTTCATCAGGCCGCGGACATTCAGCGCGAGGCCGAGGCGGCGG
>JANOPP010000272.1:0-16034 GCA_031421915.1 Myxococcales bacterium
TGAAGGTCGGCCGCACGTCGTCGCCGTCGCTCCCCGCCGTTCCGCACACGCCGCCCGGCGGCCAGGCGCGCCAGACCCCGCAGCAGCTACACCACAACATGCCGTCCGGTCCGGCGACCACACCCGTCGGCAGCCAGCCGATTTCGGTCCAGCAGCCCCCACACGGCCAGCAGCCGCTGCCGCAGTTGCCGCCGCAGCAGGTTCCGCACGGCGCGTTCCCGCCAGGGCCGGGCTCCGGATCGGGGCCGGCGCACGCGCAGATTCCCAGCACGCGCCACGGCTACACGAGCGGCGCGCAGACCCGCGGCGACGTCTCGTATCCGCGGTACGAGCCGCCTCCGGGCAGCAACTACGACGACGACGATCTGCAGCTGAAGCCGAACCGACGGCCGCTGTTCATCGGCCTCGGTATCGCGGGCGTCGGCCTGATCATCCTGCTCGCCATGACCCTCGGTGGCGGTGATGACGATGCCAAGGAGCAGCCGATCATCATGGACGACAAGGGCTCGGACGACGTTTCCGACGACAAGCCCGAGACCGGCAAGCCGACCACGAACGACATCAAGCCGGTCACCAACGACGTCAAGCCGTCCGCCAATGACCCCAAGGTCCCGGACCCGAAGGGCAGCGCCGCAGGCAGTGCGAACGCGCCCGCCACGACCACCAACAACACGGGCAGCAACGCGGTCGTCGAGGACCTCTCCGTCACCCTCGACATCAAGTCCGATCCACCGGGCGCGGACGTGATCCTTGCCGGCAAGGTGATCGGCGTGACCCCACTCAAGGTCCAGCGGCCCAAGGGCAAGGGCCTGTCGATGATCACGCTGCACAAGGCGCGGTACATCGACGTCACCACCGAGATCGATCTCGGTGACGACTTCACGAGCGACCTCAAGCTCAAGAAGGTCGAAGAGGCAGTCGTCAAGAACCCGGGCACCGACCCGAAGAAGAATTCGGGCACGGATTCGAAGAAGAACACCGGCACGACGACAAAGAACACGGGTACGGACCCGAAGAAGAACACCGGCACGACGGACCCGAAGAAGAACACGGGCACGACGACGGTCACGCCGCCGAAGAAGAACTGCCAGCCGCCGGCGCAGTACAACCCGCTCGACGAGCGCCCGGTCTGCAAGTAAGCGGCTGGGAACCGGGTCCGCCCCGTTCCCGCTCTGTGCCTGTGACCGCTAGATGCGGATCTCGGGGACCTCGGCCGCCGCCGCGAGCGGCGCCGCGGTCGCCGCGATCACGTCGTCGACGGAGACGCCCGGAGCGCGCTCACGCAACACCAGGGCGCCGTTGACGACGTCGATGACGGCCAGGTCGGTGACGATCGTGTGGACGCAGGCGACGCCCGTGAGTGGCAGCGTGCACTCGGGCAGGATCTTCGACGCGCCGTCCTTGCTGCGGTGCTCCATCATCACGATGACGCGACGGCTGCCGGCGACGAGGTCCATGGCGCCGCCCATGCCCTTGATCATCTTGCCGGGGATCATCCAGTTCGCGAGGTCGCCGCGTGCCGAGACCTCCATCGCCCCCAGGACACTGACGTCGACCTTGCCGCCGCGGATCATCGCGAACGACTGCGCGGAGTCGAAGAATGCCGAGCCGGCGATGGTGGTCACCGTCTGCTTACCGGCGTTGATCAGGTCGGGATCCTCGTCGCCCTCGTAGGGGAACGGACCGATGCCGAGCATCCCGTTCTCGCTCTGGAGGACAACATCCATCCCGGCGGGGATGAAGTTGGCGACGAGCGTCGGCATGCCGATGCCGAGGTTCACGTAGAAGCCGTCGCGCAGCTCGGCGGCGACACGGCGGGCCATCTGATCGCGATCGAGACCCATCACGCGCTCCTCTTGCGGGTGGTCCGCTGTTCGATCGGCTTCTCGTAGCCAGCGCCCTGGAAGATCCGGTGCACGTAGATCGATGGCAAATGGACCTGATCGGGCTCGATCGTCCCGACGTCGACGAGCTCTTCGACCTCGGCGATCGTGATCTTTCCGGCCTGTGCGCAGAGTGGGTTGAAGTTGCGCGACGTCTTGCGGAAGACCAGGTTGCCCCAGCGGTCGCCCTTCCACGCCTTCACGATCGCGAAGTCGCCGCGGATCGCGTGCTCGAGCACGCAGTGCGTGCCGGCGATCTCGCGGGTCTCCTTGCCCTCGGCGACCTTGGTGCCAAAGCCTGTCGGGACGTAGAATGCCTCGATCCCGGCGCCACCTGCGCGGAGACGCTCGGCGAGCGTCCCCTGCGGGCAGAGCTCGACCTCGAGCTGTCCCGAGAGGAACAGCTTCTCGAACACCTTGTTCTCACCGACGTAGGAGCTGACCATCTTCCGGACCTGGCCCTGCGCGAGCAGGACGCCGAGGCCCTTGTCGGTGGTGCCGCAGTTGTTGGAGACGATGGTCAGGTTGTTCACCTTGCGCCGCGCGAGCTCGGTGATGCAGTTCTCGGGGTTCCCGGACAGGCCAAAGCCGCCGGCCAGGAGCACCACACCGTCGGTCACGTCGTGCAGGGCGGCCTGCGCGTCCGGGTAGACCTTGTTCATCGGCTGTATGCTTACCTGGGAACTGGATGCCGATCATCACGTTGACCACCGATTACGGCACGAGCGACGGATACGTCGGTTCGCTCAAAGGCGTGATCGCGAGCATCGCTCCCGATGCCAAGGTCGTGGACATCGCGCATGACATCCCACGCGGTGACATCGCGCATGCGGCGTGGGTGATCGCGAGCTCGACCCACGAGTTCCCGTACGGGAGCATCCACGTCGTTGTCGTCGATCCGGGCGTCGGTGGCGTCCGCGAAGAGGTGATCATCCGCGGCGATGGCCAGTGGTATATCGGGCCCGACAACGGAGTGTTCACGTACGTCATGCGCCCCGAATGGGACGCCTGGGCGATCGAGGACGCAGCCATGCGCGCGAAGCACGTGAGCCGGACGTTTCACGGGCGCGACGTGTTCGCGCGTGCGGCGGCGATGATCGCGCGTGATCACGGCGGGCGCACCACTCCGACGCCGCGTGGCTATGGCGCCTCGGTCAAGCTCGAGGGCACGCTGCCGTGGGGCGCGCGGACGCGCGGCTCCGGCCGGATCGTCCATATCGATCAGTTCGGGAATTTGATCAGCGATCTTCCACCCGCCGAGGCAGGGCGCAGCATCACTGTCGGGGGCCAGACGCTGGCGATCGTCGGGACCTACGAGGACGTCGCGCCCGGGCAGCTGCTCGCGTACGTCGGCTCGTCGGCGACGATCGAGATCGCGGTTCGCGATGGGCGGGCGGATACGCGCCTGGGACTCGCGCGCGGGGCGCAGGTGTTCCCAGGCGCCGGGACGGGGCCGTACCGATGACTGACGGGAGACGCGGACGCGGCAAGCGCGGCTCCGAGCGCGACGGGATGGCCGTGCGGACGCCGGGCCCGGTGATCGAGGTGACCGTCACGGCCCTGGCATCGGGCGGCGATGGGATCGCGCGCGACGCGAACGGTCGCGTGACGTTCATCCCGCGCACGGTGCCTGGTGACGTCGTGCGCGCGCAGGTGGGGCAGGCGACGTCGTCGTTCGCGCGGGCGACGCTCCTCGAGATCGTGACACCGTCACCGGATCGCGTCGCGCCACCGTGTGGACACTTCGCGCGTGGCTGCGGTGGGTGCCAGTGGCAGCACGTGACGCGCGACATGCAGCTCGCAGCGAAGCAAGCGAGCGTGGCCGGAGCGCTGCGCAAGCTGGACGGGCTCGTCGTTCATCCGATCGCTGCACCGGCGCCGGCGTTGCACTGGCGTCGGCGCGCGCGGTTCCACGTCGTCGCGGGAGCGGTCGGGCTGTACGAGCTGGACTCGCACCACGTGATCGGGATCGAACACTGCCCGCAGCTCGAGGAGGCTCTCGATGCAGCACTCGCGAAGGTTGCCGCCGCATCGCCTCCTGACGGCGAGCTCGCGCTCGTGCTCGGCCACCGTGGCGACGTGTCTGTGGCCGTGGACCGGCCGTGGCGCGGAGCTGCGGCGCTGGTCGGTGTGGCGGGAATCCGCGGCGTGATCGCTGGCAACGATACGCACGGCACGCCCGTGATCGAGATCGAGCCGCGCCTGTGGGGCGGTCCGCGCACGTTTGCGCAGGCGAGTGCCGCCGGGAACGCGGCACTGATCGCGAAGACGCGCGAGGTCGTCGGTGCTGGCTCGGGCCGCCTCCTCGAGCTCTACGCGGGCTCGGGTAACTTCACCCGCGGTCTCGTCGAGGATGGCTGGGACATCCTGGCCACCGACGGAGCTCCGCCCGAGCGCTCGTGGAACGTGACCGGTGCCGAGCATCGGATCGGTGCCGTCCAGGACGTCCTCGCGCCGCTGTCGGGACCGTTCGAGGTCGTCGTCCTCGATCCGCCACGTGCGGGTGCCGCCGAGGCCATCGACCACATCGTACGGTTCACGCCGAGGAAGATCGCGTACATCTCGTGCGATCCAGCCACGCTCGCACGCGATGCGATGCGGCTCGCGACACTGGGCTACCGCGCGACCGACGCGTGGCCGTTCGACCTGATGCCCCAGACCGCGCACGTCGAGATCATCATGGCGCTCGTACGGGACTCGCAAACGACTTCGTGAGGGCGCGGGCCGCTGCGACGTCGCCCTTGCGAGGGGCTTCGACGGCGAGCGAGAGCGCGTAGGTCCGATAGAGGAGCACGCGGATCACGATCGTCGCGCCGCCGGTGCGCTTTGCCTCGAGGTCGAGCGTCGGGACTCCGTTGACGTCTCCGAAACTGCGCGAGACCCGCTTGTAGCCAGGGACCTTGGCGGTCACGCCGCGCTCGATCTCGTCGACGTAAGCGTCGCGTGTCTTGCTGCGCCACGCGTCGGGATTCGGCACGCGCGCGCGCGTGATCGCGAGGACGAGGCCGCTCTCGGTGCGATACGCCGCGACCAGTGCCGGCGCGGTGATCGGCTTCCACTCGGGACCGAGCGTGACGGTCGCCTTCGTGTTCGGCAGCGCGACCACCTCGGCCATCGCCGGGGACGCACCGGGGGCGAACCCGACGACGAGCGCGACTACCAGCGCGTGAAGCCGCGCCACAAAAGAATCACTCCGGCGACGATCGGGCCGACGTAGAGCGCGTAGTTGCCACCGGCGCTGACCTGCGACTCGTTCATGATGAAGGCCGTCAGGCCCGCGCCAGTCAGCACGGTGCCGACGGCCATCTGGATCCAGCCGGTGCGGCTCGTGTCGTCGATCGCGACCTTGTCGCGCTTGGCCGCCTTGGGATCGTCGGCGTCGACGGCGCCACCGCGGAGCAGGGCGTGGACGACGTGGCGCTGATCGGCCTCGGAGGCGAACCAGTCGCGCGGGAATGCGAGTGCCTTGTCGCCGACCTCGATGACGAGGACCGGTGCCGAGCGATTCCACGGGACCGAGCGGCGGAGGAAGTAGACGGCGGTGACATCAGCCGGCGCGATGGTGATCGGGCGCGGCATGCACAGGCCGCGCGGTAGGATCACCTGGCGATCGTTGACGATGATCGTGCCCGGCTTGTGGAGGAACGTTTGAACGAGCTCCCACGCGTTGAACACGCCGTAGACCATCAGCAGCACGCCGACCCACACGCCCACGGTGCCGAGCTTCCAGACGAGCAGGGCGCCGAATGCGAGGCCGAACACCGTCCAGCCGGCCGCGTGTTGACGCGAGACCTCGAGACCGATCTCGATGGGTCCGGGCGGACGCGCCTCGTACTTCTCGGGCTTGTCCTTGTCAGCTTTGGGCTTCTCGCCCTTGTCGGGCTTGTCGGCCGTCTCGCTAGGCCCGTCGCCAGTCTCGGGTGAGCTCGCTGACGCGGGCTTGGATCTCGTCGAGGGGGACATGGCCAAGTTGTCGGTTTACGACGACTTCTTGACCATCTACCACGACGTCGGTGATGGCGCGAGGCGACAGCGCGTAGACCACGTTCTTTTCCAGGGCCTGGACCGGCCACAGCGACGGATCGTCGAGATCGAGCGCGACGAGGTCGCAGCGGTAGCCCGGTGCGATCTTCCCGATCGGCAGGCGCAGGGTCTCGCCGGCGGTGACCGTGCCGAGCCGGAAGCAGGTCTCGGCGTCGATCGCCTGGCCATCGGTCCGGTGGACCTTCTGGAGTAACGCAGCCATCCGCATCTCGTCGAACACGCTGACGCGGTTGTTCGAGCAGCCGCCATCGGTGCCGAGCCCCACCCGGACCCCGCGCGCGCACAGATCGACGAGATCGGTGACGCCGTCGCCGAGGAACATGTTCGAGCCCGGACAGTAGGCGAGGGAGCCGCCGCGCTCCGCGAGCAAGGCGCGCTCGGTGTTGTCGAACCAGCAGCCGTGGACGGCGATCATGTTCGAGAGGTCGACCGGCAGTGCCGCGACTGCGTGCAGGGGGCGCGCGCCGAACCGCTCCAGCGACTGCTCGACCTGGTACTTCTCCTCCGCGAGGTGGATGTGCCACGGCACGCCCGCATCCCGCGCGCATCCCGCGCCTGCCTCGATCATCGCGGGCGTCGCGCCGTGCTGGCTGTGCGGAGCGGGCTGGATCGCCGTCAGGAATCGATCGCGATCCTGATAGCGGCGTGCGAGCTCTTCGAAGTGAGTGACGGCCTGCGGGATGGTCTCGCGGTACGCCGCGGGGGCACCGTCCCAGTCGTAGAAGCAGCGAGCGAGGACGATCCGGATGCCGAGCCGGCGCGCTGCCTCGATCGTCGATGCGGCGTGCTCGTTGCCCTGCGCGTTGAGATAGTAGAAGTCGCACACGGTCGTCACGCCGTGCAGCAACATCTCGCCGAACGCGAACAGCGCTGCGGTGCCCATGTCCTTGGCCGTGAGCCGCGGCGAGTACTTGTAGAGCGCCTGGTCGCGCCACTCGAGGAATGGCAGATCGTCGCCGATGCCGCGGAGCAGCGACTGAAAGCTGTGGTTGTGCGTGTTGACCGTGCCCGGAACCATCGCGCGGCGACGCCAGTCGATCCTGCGGGCCGTGGCGGCGCGCGGGTCCGCGAGCACCGTCGCTGGATCTCCGACAACGGAGATCATGCCGTCGACTGCGAGGACCGCCGTCGCCTCGCGGGCCCCGTCCGCGATCGCTCGATCGGCGACGATGACGACGACGTCGCTCATACCGCTTCGGAGATCGAGGCGAGGTGGAAGTCGTGCGTGCGTAGCGCCGGGGCGCGCATTCCGCCCGCGACCACCGACGGTGTCAGCGCGTCGCAGTTCGCCAGCATCTGCACGGGTGATTCGTTGAACCGGAAGTTCATCACGGGGCCGACGATCGCGCCGTTCTCGATCAGGAACGTTCCGTCGCGGGTGAGGCCGGTCAGCATGATCGTCTGCGGATCGAGCGAGCGGATGTACCAGAACCGCGTGATCAGGACGCCGCGCTTGACCCCCTTGATCAGCTCATCGCGCGTGACCTTGCCGCCGTCGAGGATCCAGCCCTCGGGTGAACCGGTCGCCGGCTTCCCCTGCTTGCTTGCCCAGTAGCGGCCGTAGCTCAGCGCCGTGACGGTGCCCTTGTCGATCCAGCGTGTCGGCGTGAGCGGCAC
The DNA here is from genome assembly GCA_031421915.1 of Myxococcales bacterium. Classification (GTDB taxonomy): domain Bacteria; phylum Myxococcota_A; class Polyangia; order Haliangiales; family Haliangiaceae; genus JABFXX01. The sequence continues at coordinate 7,545 of JANOPP010000272.1, forward strand.
GCCTTCGCCGTCGAACGGGCTCGCGGTGAGCGCGACGTCCGTCGGGTCAGTGCGCAGCGTGATGAAGTCGGGGAACAGCTTCTCGCCAACGCGCGTTCCGCCGCCGGGCTTCGAGAAGAACGAACGGCCCTCGTCGGCGCGGCGGGCTCCGAGCTGCGATGAGAGCTCGTCGACGAGGTTCGCGACCGCGGCCGGCTCGAGAACGACGGTATAGCGCCCGGGCTCGAGGCGTCGCGGCTTGGCGGAGCTCGTGGCCTTGTCGACGGCGATCTTGGCGAGCGCGGCGGCGTCGACGTCGACGGCGCGATTGCTCGATGCGCTCGACCAGCCCGAGCCCGTGCCGTCGGTGGTGCGCGCGGTGCACGACATGCTGCACGACGACCACGCGTGGAACGCCCACAGGCCCTCGCTCGAGGCGAGCGCCGTCATCTCGGATGCGTGCTCGTAGAACCCGGCGATCTGGACCTTCGCGCCGTCGCCCGCGCCGATCACGGCGCCGGCCGCCTTGGCGCGCTCCTTCGGGCTGAGGTCGACGGTCTTGCCGTCACGTGCGGCCTTGATCGCCGTGTACTTCTGCTTGCCGAGCGGCTCCATCGCCTCGGGATTGACCGGCGCGAGCTTCGCCATCCGGATCGCGCGCGCGACGACGTCGTCAATGGAACGATCGTCGAGCTGGTTCGTGACCGCGGTCGCTGACCGCTTGCCGAACTGGACGGTCACCGAGAGCGTGAGCTTCTCGACGTCAGACGATGACGTGATCTCGTTGACGGCGAACCGGGTGTTGCCGCCGTCGCTGCCGCGCAGCGAGGCAGTAGCAGACGCACCCTTGCCCGACGCTGCGAGCATGAGCACGCGGTCGAGGAGGCGCTTGGCCTGGCCTTCGGTCTGCATGATCAGGCTCCCCGCCGGTTGGTGCTGAGGATGTTGATCTTCTTGAACCGCGCCGGTGGACAGCCGTGACTGACGGCGTTGATCTGCGTCGGTTCGCCTTTGCCGTCGTACATCGAGCCGCCAAGCTTCCACGAGCTCTGCCCGCCGATCTGATCGCACGCGGCCCAGAACTCGAGTGTGTTCGCCTGGTACGCGACGTCGCGAACCATTCCTCGCTTCTTGCCGCCCTTGACCTCCCAGAACGCCTGTCCGCCGAACTGGAAGTTGAAGCGCTGGTGATCGATCGACCAGGAGCCGTCGCCGACGATCACGATGCCGTTCTCGGTCGCAGCGATCAGGTCGTCGATCGACTTCTCCTTCGGGCCAGGCGCGAGCGAGACGTTCGGCATCCGCTGGAACGGGAACGACGAGTAGCTGTCGGAGTAGCAGGTGCCGCGAGGCCTTCTCGCCGATCCAGCCTGCCTGCTCGCGCGTCGTCTGGTAGCCGACGAACATGCCCTTGTCGACGAGGTTCCACTTCTGCGTCGCGACCCCGTCGTCGTCGTAGCCACAGGTGGCGAGGCCGCCGGGCGTGGTCTTGTCGGCGTAGAACGTGAGGATCGGCGTTCCGATCCGCAGCTTGCCGAGCTTGTCGGGCGTCGCGAACGACGTGCCCGCGAAGTTTGCCTCGTAGCCCATCGCGCGATCGAGCTCCGTCGGATGACCGATCGACTCGTGGATCGTGAGCCACAGGTTCGTCGGGTCGAGGATCAGGTCGCGCTTGCCGGCGGTGACCGACGGCGCCTTGAGCTTCTCGACCGCCTGCTCGGCGATCATCCGTGCGTCGGCGAGGAGCGAGGACTGCTCGATGTACTCCCAGCCGGCCTGCATCGGGGCGAGGTCGTGGTCGCGGGTCTCGAACTCGCCGCGCTTGTCGTCGACGGCGGTCACCGTGTAGCCGGGGCCGACACGAACGATCTCCTGCTCGATGTACGCGCCCTCGGTCGACGCGAACAGCTTCCACTCCGCGTTCGCGGCATAGCGCGCGTTGACGTACTTGACGCCCTTGACCTTGCTCGATTCGCGGTTGATCGCGAGCAGGAGCTCCGCCTTGTCCTCGAGGGGAATCTTGAACGGATCCTTGGTCCGCGCGGTCTGCCAGACATCGACGTGTGCAGGTACGGGGGCGAGCACGACCGGCCGCTTCATCAGCGACGAGTTCGCCTGGGCCGTCGCGACCGCGCGCTTCGCGAGCCGCTCGCCCTCGGCGGCGGTCACGGCGGGCGCGGCGGCGTAGCCCCATGCACCACCGGCGATCACGCGGACGCCAATACCGTAGGACTCGTTCGACGAGACGTCGGTGATCTTGTCCTCGCGGGTGCCGAGCCCCTCGCTGCGGCGGCGGACGATCCGGACGTCGGCGTAGGTCGCGCCCGCCTTGGTCGCGGCGCCGAGCGCACGCTTGATGACATCGTCGAGTGTCGGATCGGTGAGGAGGCCACGCGCGATCGCGATGCGCGGCCCGGAGAGCGCGGCGAGGACACCGGCAGAGCCACCGAGGAGGAATGAGCGCCGGGAGAGCTTCACCTGCCGACACTACACCGTCAGCTGGGAGTGGTACGTTGCCGGTGTGGACGAGCTGCTCTCCGATGTGAAGGCCGGTCGCCTCGATCCGATCTACGTGCTGCACTCGGAGCACCCGATCCTGATCGAGCGGACGATCACCGGGATTCGCGATGTGGTCGTTCCGCCGATGGCACGTGGCTTCAACTACGATGTCGTCGAGGGCAAGGCGTCCGCCTCGCGGATCATCGCACTCGCCCAGACCCTGCCGATGATGGCGGCCAAGCGGATGGTGTTCATTCGCGACCTCGCCGGGATGCCGGCCGACGACACCGACGCGATGCTCGCGTATCTCTCGAAGCCGAACCCGAGCACCGTGATCGTCGCGCTCGCGAGCAAGATCGACAAGCGGATGAAGCTATACGCGCAGATCTCCAAGAAGGGCTGGCTGCACATCCTCGAAGCCCCTCGCCAGGTCGCCCCGTGGGTGCGCGCCGAGGCGCAGGCGCGCAACGTGAAGTTCGACGGCAACGCGATCAACCGGCTCGTCGACGCGGTCGGTGGCGACCTGTCACGGCTCGCGCTGGCGGTCGAGCAGCTCGGGCTCTACGCAGGGGACCGGCCCGTGACGTCCGATGACGTCGACGATCTGATCGCGGATACGCGCGAGCGGTCGGTGTTCGAGCTGACCGATGCGATCGGCGCCGCGGATCGCCCACGTGCGCTCGCGGCAGTGGCGTCGCTGTGCGATCAGCGCGAGAGCGCGGTCGGCGTGGTCGTCATGCTCGCGCGCCATATTCGGCAGCTCTCGGTGCTCCACGTGCTCCGCTCGACGAACGTGCCCCGGCCCCAGTGGGCGCAGGCGATCGGGGTTCCCCCGTTCGTCGTCGACAAGCTAACCTCCCAGGCGCGCAGCTACTCGCCCGAGGCGCTTGCGCTGGCGACCCAGCGGCTCGCCACGGTCGATCGTGCGCTCAAGGGCGATATCACGCTGACGTCGCTGCCGGATGCGAGCGGGGCAGGCGGCTCGACGTGGACCGGCCCGCAGATCAAGGCGCTGGGCCGCGAGCTCGGAGAGCGCGTCATGCTCGAGCAGGTTGTCGACGGAATCGTCCAGCTCGCAGCTCGCTAGCTCAGCTCAGCTAGTCGTCGCTCTCGAGCGCCTTGTCGAGCGAGGCGTTCTGGTCGTACTCGATCGTCTTGGAGTCGAACTCCGAGCCCGTGCGCGGCGGGCCGGGCGGGCGCAGAGGCAGCTGGATCGACGGGGAGGTCTCCTCGCCGGTGATGCCCATGTCCTCGAACGGCTTGCGGTACTCGTGTGGCAGGCGCGCGAACTGCTGCGCCAGGGTCGCCCGCGGGACGAACAGCTCCTCGCGCCGGCCATCCCCGATGTCGCGCTTGAGCACCAGCTCGCCCGACATCCGGCTCTTGTCGCGAATCGAGCGAGCGAGCGGCGTGAGCTGAGCGAGCAGCTCCATCGGGACCATGCGCGGCTCGGCGAGGTCCGCGATGTCCTTGCCGTTGAACGACAGGTCGATGAGCGAGCGGCGCTGAATTAGATCCTTGAGCGTGGCATTCGCGCGTTCGGCGAGGTTTCGCACGGGCGCGACGTCGTCCATGTCGAGCTCGTTATCCTCGCCCTCGGCGTCGCCGGTGCCGCTGATCGTGACCCAGGTAGCGCCCTTGTCGGCGACGGCGAACCGCAGGCCCGACGACGACTTGTTCGGGTTCTCCTTGAGGGTCACGACGAGGCCGCCGTTCGCCATCCTCTCGAACGCGACCATCACGTACTTGCCGAGGTCGACGGGGGCGGGCTTGGCCTTGCCGAACACGCCCTTCTTCATCATGTGGACGACGACGCCCTCTGCGAGCTGTTCGACGCGGATCGGAGTGCGATACGGATCGGGGGTGAGCCGGAACGCGGCCGTGATCGGGCCGGCGGTCGCGACGGCATCGGCGTGTGGCTCGGAGCCGCGGACGTCCCACGACATGATCCACTGGGACTTGGGGAGCTGGTGTTGTTCGAAGAACGGACCGAGCGCCTGGATGACGGCATCGGTCGCCGTCTTTGGCGCTGCCTGACCGTCGACGGTCGAGATGCGCCCCTCGATCGCGCGCTTCGCCTCGGCGATCGTGGTCTTGGCGGCGAGGGCGACCTTCTGCGCGACAGCCTGGGTGACGCTCGACCGCTTGTCGGGCGCGACATACGAACCGAGGGCGCTCGCCACCGACGCCTCGAGCTCGATCAGCTTCTGGACCTCGACCTCCGCCTCACGTTTCGTGTCCTTGGCGCGCGTCCGACGGGCATCGAGCTCCGTCAGAGGAACGAACGCGTTCGTACACGTCTCCACCGCCGTGGTGAGCGTCTCGATGAAATTCTCGTCGAGTGGAAAGGGTGTCCCATCCCCATAGCGGTACATGGCGCGAGCATAGCACCGCCGCAGGCCCCCCCGAACTAACCGGCCACCCGGCCAACCCGCAGATGAACCTCAGTAATTGCCGAGCAGCCCGAGCTGCAGCGTGATCGCGTCGATGACGCTGTTGCCGTAGATGAACTGGTTGTCGATGCCGCCCGAGTTTGCCTCGGTATCGTCGGCGGCGAGCAGATCGAGGAACAGCATCTCCCCGCGCAGGTTGAACTGGAGCTTGTCGAACAGGCCCCACACTGGCTTGTCGTTGCCGACCGAGATCAGCGTGATCTTGGCGCCGACCGTCGCGTTGCGGACTGGAGACAGCTCTCGGTCGCCGGTGAAGAACTCCCCCGCGGTCGACTCGGTCTCGTAATAGAACGCGTCCTTGAAGAACGTCGCGGCCGTCTGCTGGTAGGCGCGGCCGAAGAACCGCACCAGGAGGTTCTTGCCGACGTACTGCGAGTACGCGGCTTCGACGTTGCCGCCGAGCACGCCCCAGGTGTCGTCGTAGAACCGGGCGTCCATGTGGACTGCAGCCTTGAGCTTGGGGAGGTAGCGGTTGACGCGCGCGGACACCGACCAGCGGGCGCGGGTTGACGGGATGTGCTCCTGCGGCGCGTTCGGGCCGATGCGGACACGGCGGTAGGGGTTCGACTGGAAGCCGTCGAGCACCTGGCCGTAGAGCCCGAGCTGGAGGTTCATCGTCGGCGACAGGTTCTGGGTCAGCGTGACCTGCGCCGTGTCGATCGCGATGTCCTCCCACCGCGTGACGGTGAGCCCAGTCATCTCGTCGACGCGGTTCTTGCCGAAGATCAGGCCCTTCTTGTCACACGGGTCGCTGCCGAGGAGCGCCTTGCCCTCGAGCGGCGTCAGCATCGAGTTGTCCTTGTTACAGACCTGGTCGAAGCTGCGGCGGTAGGTGAGGGCGAACGTCGTGTTGCGGCCCGGCAGATCGATCGACGCGGAGCCGCCGATCTGACGCGAGACGTAGTCGCGCTCGCTGCCACCGGTAACGCCAAACGAGAGCCGTGAACGCTTGCCCTTGAAGCCGATCGCGAGCGACCCCTCGTTGCGGAAGTCGGAGAACGTCGTCGCGGCCGAGACGGCGTCGACCTGATAGATCTGCGCGGTCGCGCCGGAGACGGCATCGGCCGCATAGGAGACGTCGAGCGTGACGAACCGGCCGAGATCGACACCGAAGTCGAACTGCGGATGGACGACGGTCAGGCCGCCCTTGCCGCCATCGCGCTTCTCGGCGAACAGCGCCGTCGAGAACTCGGCACGATCCTCCGCGTGCGCGCCCCCCGACGCACACACCAGGAGTAGCGCTGTGGTGCGGGCTAGTTGCACCCACACCCTCCGCCGCCGGCTCCCGCGCCGCCGGCTGCACCTTCACGGTTCGTACGCACGTGCTCGTTCGTCGAGGCGTGTTGCGGATCGTCGTCGAAGATCATGATCTGATCGGCGAGGAATTCCTTCTCGCTGGCACGGACGGCCTGCCGGCCACACGCGGCGAGCGTTGCTGCCAGCAGCACAAACGCGAGAGCTCGAGCGATGCGCATGGAAGCCTCCATCAGAAGAAGATCGCCAGTCCGCCAGAGTACTCCTGGCCATTACTCGATTGGTTCTGGTCGAACAGGGTCCAGTTGCGTGCGTCGAGGCGCAGCGTGATCTGCTTCTTGAACGTGATCTCGACGCCACCACCGGCCCCGAGCGCCATCAGCGTCTCCTTGGAGTCGACGTAGTTGTCCTCCTTGGGACGGATGTACGCGGCGCCGAGGCCGATCGAGACGTACGGACCGACGACCGCGCCCGGCGACATGCGCAGCACCCACGCGAGGCCACCGAGAAAGATGTCCTTCTCCGAGCGCGGCGACAGCCCGGCGAATCCCTCGAGTGCCCAGTAGGGATCGATCAGCCACGACGGGCGCAGCATGAACACGCCCTCGCGATCGAAGAGGCCGGCGGAGAACGACAGTCCGACGTCGGCGTATGCGACGGGGGAGGGGCCGAGGATCGCACGCTTGATCGCGCGGCCCATGCGCGTGAACACGCCATCCTCGGTCGGACCGACATCGAACGGGAACACGACGTCACCGAGGATCCAGCCGCTGGTGCCGTCCTCGAGCTCGACCTTGAACCAGAAGTCCTTGGTCCCGCGCTCGAGGACCTGGAACACTTGACCGCGCTCTGCGATGAACACGGTGCGATAGCTGCCGGCCGGACCGGAGTGGACGGGCGCCTTCTGCGCGATCACCCGCAGATACGCCTCCGCTCCGGCACTCCCCGTCAGTCCGACGAGCACCGCGACCACGAGAACGAGACGCCGTGTGTTCACTCTTCGAACCACAGCAAGAAGACGGTCTCGGGCTCGCTGCCCGGTGGGATCAAGTTGCCGCCGCCGTGCGGGTCCATCGACGACAGCGGCTTGGTCAAGAGCGGGCTCGCCTCGGGGTTGCCGCAGTTGAGGTAGATCTGCGTCTGGCGGTAGTTGAACGTGAACTCGGTCGTGGTCGGGTTGGCACCACCCCGGAAGCCGAGGGCGTTACCTCCAGCCTCGTTGTGGCAGCCGCCCACCTTCGTGCAGCCGTTGGTGGTGTCCGTCGGACGGACAAACTTCGGCCACACCTCGGTCCGGAAGTAATCGATGCCCTTCGGCGGGTTGCACAGGCCGATGTCCGACGGCGTGTCGCCGAGGTCGACAGTCGGGCAGCCCGCCAGGAGCGCGGTCGACGCGCACGCGAGCAGGTGAATTGACCAACAGGCACACCCAGACGCGGCCTTGGACCGGTGGCTTCCCATCCCTGAGATTAGCGTACACCGAACGGACGGCACACGACCAGCCGGCTCCCATACTTGCGACCGATCAACGTCGTTGGGTACCCTCGTCGGCAGTGTCCTCTGGAGCGTCCGGTCCCCCGGGCCCTCGCCGGCCAACGGCGACGGCGACCCCGATCATGGGATCGCGCACGATCCAGGGACCACCACCGATCCCGGAGCGTCATCGCAGCCTGGTGCGGATCGACACCGAACCCGAGCCGCCGCGCGTCGTGCGGAGCCCTCTGGTGGGGCGCGCCGATCATCTCGCGTCGCTGCACGACGTGATCTCGCGGGCGATCGACTTCCAGGCGCCGCAACTGGTCACCGTCGTCGGTAACCAGGGTACGGGCAAGACGCGCTTGATCAACGAGCTGATCAGCGAGCTCGCGACGAAGAAGGATCGCGGCCTGCGCGTGTTCCACGGTGCCGCCGAGCGCGACGCTGCCGGCAAGCCGATGCGGATGGCGGCGCTGTCGTCGATGATGCGCGACCGCTTCGAGTTGACGCCGAATCCCGACGAGGCGAGCAAGCTACGCTTCGCGCACGAGATCAAGGTCGTGATGGGCTCGGACCAGGTAGCCGAGATGCTGCACTTCCTCGGTGCGTTCGTCGGCCTCGAGTTTCCGCCGACCCCGTTTCTGCGCGCGGTCACCGAGAGCCCCAAGCAGCACCAGGAGATCGCGCGGACCGCACTGCGGCGGTTCATCGAGCTCGACGCAGCGATCTCGCCGCTCGTGCTCGTCCTCGACGACATGCAGTGGGCCGACAACGAGACGCTCGGCCTCGTCAACGATCTCGCGAGCGGCCTCGGCGGCTCGAGCGTGAT
>JANOPP010000273.1:0-2219 GCA_031421915.1 Myxococcales bacterium
ATCCACCAGGGCATCGACTTCCACATGGAAGTCACGGCGCTCGAGCTGCTCAAGGACGGCGATCGGATCGCGGGCGTGCTCGCGTATCGCCGCGAGACCGGCCGGTTCGTCGTGTTCAAGTGCAAGGCCGTCATCCTCGCCACTGGCGGTGGTGGCAAGGCGTGGCCGGTCACGTCGAACTCGTGGGAGTACACGGGCGACGGCATCGCGATGGCGTACGACGCCGGCGCGGAGCTGATGGACGTCGAGTTCACGCAGTTCCATCCGACCGGCATGGTCTGGCCGCTCTCGGTGCGCGGCATCCTCGTCACCGAAGGCGTCCGTGGTGACGGCGGAATTCTCAAGAACAACAAGGGCGAGCGGTTCATGTTCAACTACATCTCCGAGCGCTTCGCGCCGGAGACGGCGAACACCGTCGAGGAAGCCGACCGCTGGCTCGCCGGAGACAAGACCGCGCGCCGCCCGCCCGAGCTCCTCACTCGCGACGAGGTCGCGCGTGCGATCACCGCCGAGGTCAAGGCCGGCCGCGGGTCGCCGCACGGGGGCGTGTTCCTCGACATCGCATCGCGCGTCCCCGCCGACGTCATCAGGCGCAAGCTGCCGTCGATGTATCACCAGTTCAAGGAGCTGGCCGAGGTCGACATCACCAAGGAGCCGATGGAAGTCGGCCCGACCCTGCACTACTTCATGGGCGGCATCCGCGTCGACGCGGACAGCCAGCAGACGACAGTACCGGGCCTGTTCGCGTGCGGCGAGTGTGCCGCGGGTCTCCACGGCGCAAACCGCCTCGGCGGCAACTCGCTCTCCGATCTCATCGTGTTCGGCAAGCTCGCGGGCGACGGTGCCAAGGCGTACGTCAGCGCGCTGACCTCGTCACCGAAGGCACAGAACGACCAGATCACCTCGGCGATCCGTCGCGCGACCGAGATCCTCAACCGCGAGACCGGCGAGAACCCGTACCTCCTCCACGCCGACCTCGAGAAGACGATGGCGAAGGGGGTCGGGATCGTGCGCAAGGCGGACGAGCTCGAGACCGCGATCGCGGAGCTCGAGGAGCTCAAGGTCAAGGCGCAGACGATGAAGGCCCCTGGTGCGAGCCAGTACAACCCGGGCTGGCACGAGGCGCTGTCGATGAAGTCGCTCCTCGTCACGTCCGAGGCGGTCACCCGCGCGGCGCTGATGCGCGAGGAGAGCCGCGGTGCGCACACGCGCCTCGATCACCCGGGCGAGAGCGCCGAGTGGGTGAAGTACAACGTGATCGTCAAGAAGGGCGGCGACGGGAAGATGGAAGTCGAGAAGCGCGCGAAGCCGGAAGGCCCCGCGAACCTCGTCGCCATCGCGAATGCGAAGATCGAAGATCTCGAGTCCGGCAAAGTCGGCGCGGACGCGTAAGGAGCACCACCATGGCAAAGCGACACTTCAAGGTCTGGCGGGGCAACGCGGAGGGCGGCGAGTTCAAGGAGTTCCAGGTCGACGTCGACCCCGGCATGGTCGTGCTCGACGTCCTGCATCGCATCCAGGCGAACCAGGCGAACGACCTGGCGCTGCGCTGGAACTGCAAGGCCGGCAAGTGCGGCTCGTGCAGCATGGAGATCAACGGCAAGCCCAAGCTCGCCTGCATGTCGCGTATGAACTCGTACACCGAGGACGAGACCATCACGTGTCAGCCGCTCAAGACGTTCCCGGTGATGAAGGATCTCGTCACCGACGTCTCGTTCAACTACGAGCAGAACAAGCGCATCCCGAAGTTCAAGCCCAAGCCGCGCGACGCGGACGGCCAGTACCGGATGTATCAGGAGGACGTCGATCGCGTTCAGGAGTTCAGGAAGTGCATCGAGTGCTACCTGTGCCAGGACGTCTGTCACGTGCTCCGCGATCGCGACGGGCGTGAGAAGCAGACCTTCATCGGTCCGCGCTTCATGATCCGGGTCGCGAGCCTCGAGATGCACCCGCTCGACACCGACGACCGGATCCCCGAGCTCAAGAAGGAGTTCGGTTCCGGCATGTGCAACATCACGCGGTGCTGCACCGAGGTCTGCCCCGAGCATATCGGGATCACGGACAACGGCATCATCCCGATGAAGGAGCGCGTCGTCGATCGGTTCTACGATCCCGTCGCGATCATCGGTCGCAAGCTGTTCGGGATTCGCAAGCGGACCAAGTCGCGGAGCGAGGCCGGTGAGTGAGCTGACGCTCAAGCGCATCTCACTCGACGGAGT
>JANOPP010000274.1:0-3059 GCA_031421915.1 Myxococcales bacterium
TGATCAGCCCCTCGATCGAGCGCTTGTTGACGACGCGCGAGACAACACGCACACAGACGTCCCACAGCGACTCGAACGGACCGCTGTCCTCGCGCGCGGCCTTGATCGCCTCGACCGCCTGGTAGCCGACGCCCTTGACCGCATCGAGCCCGAAGCGGATGTCGCCGTCATCGACCACGAATTCGTGGTCGGAGAGGTTGACGTCGGGCGGCAGGATCTGGATTCCCATGTCCTCGCAGCGGGCCGCGAAGAACGGAACCTTGTCCTTCGTGCTCATCACCGAGGAGATCAACGCCGCCATGTACTCAGGCGTGAAATTGGCCTTGAGCCAGGCCGTGCGGTACGAGATCAGCGCGTAGCAAGCCGCGTGGGACTTGTTAAAACTGTAATCTGCTGATTTCTGGTTTGTTGCCCAGATCCAGTCGATTACGCGTGGTTCGACGCCTGCTTCCTGGCAGCCGCGCCGGAACTCCGGCTCCAGTTCGGCCATCGCGTGACGGTTCTTCTTGCCGATCGCCTTGCGCAGGTCGTCGGCCTTGGCGCCGCTGAATCCACCCAGCGACTTGGCGATCTGCATCGCCTGTTCCTGGTACAGGATCACGCCGTAGGTGCCGCCGATGATCGGCTCCAGACGCGGATCCTGGATCGAGACCGCCTCGGGGTCGCGCTTACCGCGCGCGTACGCGGGGATCTGGTCCATCGCTCCCGGGCGGTAAAGCGCCACTAGCGCCACGAGGTCTTCAAACTCCGTCGGGCGGACTTTGCGAAGCGCCTCCTGCATGCCCTCTGACTCGAACTGGAAGACGCCGATCGAGTCGCCGCGGCCAAGCATCGCGTAGGTCTCGGGATCGTCGAGCGGCAGCGTGCCCATGTCCGGCCGCTCGCCGGTCGAGCGCTCGATGATGTCGAGCGCGTCCTCGATCACGTCGAGGTTGCGCAGCCCCAGGAAGTCCATCTTCAGCAGGCCGATCTCCTCGATCGGCTTCATCGAGAACTGCGTGACGACCTTGTAAACGCGGTCGCCGTTCTCGTCCGTCGTGTTCGCGTCGGCAAGCTGGACCGGCACGATGTCGGTCAGCGGGCGGTCCGCGATCACGACCGCGGCAGCGTGGATCGACGAGTTGCGGACGATCCCTTCAAGCCCCTTCGCGGTATCGATGACCTGGCGCGCGATCGGGTCCTTGTCGTACTCCGCGCGCAGCGGCTGACCGTCGGCGAGACAGTCATCGAACGACGGCGAGCGACCCTGGTCGGGGTCGGGGATCAACTTCGCCAGACGATCGCCCACGCCGTAGTCGTAGCCGTGGACGCGGGCGGCGTCGCGCGTAGCGGCGCGCGGGAACATCTTGCCGAAGGTGATGATCTGGGCGACCGACTCGCGGCCATACTTCTCGGTCACGTAGCGCATCACCTGCTCGCGCCCGCGGACCGAGAAATCGATGTCGATGTCAGGCATCGACACGCGCTCTGGGTTCAGGAAACGCTCGAACAACAGGTCGTAACGCAGCGGGTCGATGTCGGTGATCCGCAGTGTGTAGGCGACCAGCGAACCGGCCGCTGAACCACGGCCCGGGCCGACCGAGATGCCGTTGCGCTTGGCCCAGGTGACGAAGTCCCAGACGATCAGGAAGTAGGCGTTGAAACCCATCCTGTCGATGACCTCGAGCTCCATCTCCATCCGCTCGATGACCTCGGCAGGCGGCGGATCGCCGTAACGCTCACGAATGCCCTCGGTGACACGCGCGCGCAGGTAGGCACGCTCGTCCTCGCCTTCGGGCAGGAAGCGCGGGATCAACTGACGACCGAGCTCGATCTCGACCTCGCAGCGCTCGGCGATCTCGAGCGTGGTCGCGATCGCTTCCGGCCACTCGGCGAACTTCTCCGCCATCTCCTGGCTGTCGCGCAGGTAGAACTCGTTCGTGTCGAAGGTCATCTTCGGCGCGTCGAGCGTCGACTTCGTCTGCACGCAGAGCAGCGCGGTGTGGTGGCCGTAATCCTCGCGGCGAAGGTAATGAACGTCGCCGGTGCCGACGATCGGGCGACCGACCTGGCGCGCGATCCGCACGATCCCCTCGTTGGCCACGTCCTGCGGCGCCAGGCCGTTCTTCTGGACCTCGAAATAAACGTTGTCGGCCCCGAGCGCCCCCATCAGCTCGTCGACATGCGCGCGAGCCTCGGCGTCACGGCCGTCGACCAGGCGTGATGCGAAGCGCGACGCCAGGCAGCCGGTCAGAGCGATCAGACCTTCCCCGTGGCGCTCGATCTGGCCCATGTCGATCGTCGGCTTGCCGCGGCTCAGGCCCGCAGTGAAGCCCTCCGAGCAGAGCCGCACGAGGTTGCGGTAGCCCTCGTCCGAGCTGGCCAGCAGGGTCAGGTGGTTGCGCTCGGCCTTGGCGCGCGCGGTGTGGTCGTCGACGAAGTAGATCTCGCAGCCGACGATCGGCTTGATGCCGTGCTTCTTAGCGGCCTTGTAGAGCTCGACAGCGCCGTTCATCACGCCGTGGTCGGTGAGCCCCAGAGCTGGCTGGCCGAAGGCCGCAGCGCGCTCCGCCAGCGCGTCGATCTTGCACGCGCCGTCGAGCAGCGAGTACTCGCTGTGGACGTGGAGATGCGCGCAGGACGGGGTCACGGGACGCGGGAGATTACGACGGGCCTCGGACGCCCGCCAAGTCGCGAACGGGGGCTCACGGACGTCCGCGCAGCACGCGCTCGATCGCCCGCAGCAGACCTCCGCGGCGCGGCGCAGGGGGCCATGGCGCGCCGCCCTGAGGTGCCTGCGCCGGGTATTGCGGGTAGGGTTGCCAGCCCGGCTGCTGCGGCGGCGCGGAAGGGTAGGAGGGCGCTTGCTGGGCCGCTGCTGCGGGCTGCTGCGGAATTGGCGCCTGTAGCGGAGCTTGCTGCGAAATCTGAGCGATCGGAGCCGCGACCGGCGGGGCAACCAGCGGCGGAGCAGGTGCGGGCGGCCCGACCGCAGACACAGGCGCGGAGGCGACATCAGCGCGCGGCTCGAGCGCATCCACCGGCTGCGGAATCAGGGCACGCAGGCGCTCGGCGGCGCG
>JANOPP010000275.1:0-1731 GCA_031421915.1 Myxococcales bacterium
GCATCCCGAGCTCGGCGAGTTAACCTGGGGACTGTGGGAGTACCCGATCGGAATGGAGAATTATAGCGACACCGGCGTCGGCGATCATGAACTCATCGCGGACCTTGACTATGGCCTTAGACACGAAAGGCCAGACCCCGAAGAGTGGCTGGAATATGATTTACCGGCCGAACCCTTTCAGGTCTTCATGGATTCCTACCATCGAACGGGGGGCCTGCTGGCCGAAATAGGCACAGACGATGGACGCAATCTCGTAAACCGATTAGTTTTCTCCCATCAAGTCACGGCTCTCGAAGCATATCTTGGCGATACGCTGATCAAAGCGGTGGCGTCCGACGTAAAGCTCATGGAGCGATTGATTGTTACAGATAATGAGCTTTCTAAGCAGAAGTTCACACTTGCCGAAATCCGCAATGAACCAGGGCTCGTAGAGCGCAAAGTCCGCGAACACCTCCGAACGATTCTGTATCACAATCTGGCGAAGGTCGATGTACTCTACAACATCGTATTCGGCATTCGCATTTTGAGCCTGCCCGAGAAAAATGTAGACCTCTTCAAAGCAGTCAAACTGCGTCACGACTGTGTGCACCGTAATGGTTTCGACAAGGACGGAAACGAGCTTTCCATATTTACGCGAACCTTCGTTCAAGAGGCGGCGGATACAATCAGGACCCTGGTCGAACGCATCGAAAAGGCCATTCAAGAGCGGCCAGTAGGGTGATCAGTCGATTCAGACCGGCGATCCAGCAAGCAGTCCAGAACTCCTTGTGTCTTGAAATGCTCATCATAAGCGGAAATCATAAGAAGCGCGTGTTGTGTCTCTGACACCTCCTCCAGCATCGGCGATCCATTCTTTCTATGATGGCCCAATGGACGTCGAGCAGCTAGCGCGGATCGAAGGGGTTCATCGGGGTTTTCTGTATCAGCACGTTTATGCCGTCGCACTGTTGCTGGCGCTCGGGCGTCGACCCATGTCCCCCAATAAAACGCGCGATAATCTCACGCGCCAAGTTCGTCGACACGGCCCGGGATGGCAGGTCAGAAACATCGAAGTAAATCAGAGCCTCGGTGGCATGGCGTGCAGCCTCGGCGGCCCATGCCGTCTTGCCCGCTCCGGAAAAGCCGACGATTAGACGAATATGCTTGTCGGAATTGATAACCGGCTCCTCGCGCTGCGGGCGGTATGGAGAAGGGGGATCAGGGAAATCCTGAAGCTGGACGACGAGCTGCTCAAGCAATTCAGGTAGGTCTTGCGCCGCAAACTGGTGGTTGCGGCCGCCAGCGGATGCATGCTGAACCAGCGTTGCGAGCTTGAAAACGAGCGTGCGCGGAGCCAGTCCGCCGAACGGCACTGTCTCGGCAATCGCCGTCGCGATTTCCACCATCGCATCGACATCGAGTCCCGCTGGCGGAAGACCGTCAACCGCGTCGCGCGACGGTGTGATAAGCTGCACATCGTGCGGCCAATCGGCTCCATCGACCTGCTTTTGGAGTTTGGGCCCCGCGTCGCTGTTAGCAACAATCGCGAATTTCGCCTGCCCGGGCCGCGCGCCCGAAGCATGCTCCGCGCGGATACTGTTGGCAATTATCTACTTGACAAAGAGGGCGCAGAAGTCCATTGATTGCCCATGGACATCACCGCTCCCCGCTTCACCTGTGACAACACAGCCCGCGAACACCTTGAAGGCCTGATGTGGCCCGAAGGGCCGCTCTGCCCGCACTGTGGCTCGT
>JANOPP010000276.1:0-7613 GCA_031421915.1 Myxococcales bacterium
CCGGCTGGCGGACCGATCGCACCATCCTCCAGTGGCTCGAGTCCCTCTGAGCGGCACCGAGTTATGTGAAGCGACGCGACCCCCTCGTCGACGGAGATCCTGCCGCTACGTCACATAACCAGGTGCTCAACATGAGTCAAGTTATGTGGAGCTGCACATAACTCGACGAGTTGGGTTACAGCGCGCGCGAGCACGGGGACCAGGTCGCGGTCACCTGATCCATCGCTGGTCGCGAGCACGGCTACATGCTGCGCGTGAAACAGCTCGAATGCCTCGGCATGGTAGAGAACGACTTTCGTGTCTATGCCCAGGACCTGCCCTCGGGCTGGGACATCGATGGGCTCCTCGGTCTCAGCTTCCTGCGCCTCCTTGACTACGAGGTGCGGTCGCTCGAAGGCCGCATCCTCGCCGAGCGCGCGGTCGCGCCGAGCGCATAGCCGGCGAAATCGCGGCGCCGAAGCGTTCCGGTTTCCGTTCTCCGCGCCGGCACGGGGAGTCGGGCCATCGCTCGCGCTGTCACCCCCTCGTGCCAGCGTCCTTCGCCGTGGATCAACTCGCCGCTGCGCGTTCGACGTTCGAGGCTCCCTTCCCCCAAACCGACGGTTCGGAAGCCCTCCAGGTGCTGACCGAGCACGCGGCCCGCCGCGGCGCCGACGAGCTGTCGTCCGCGCTCGCGGATCGCGCGTTGCGAGTGACACGCGGCACGGACTTCGCGGTGGCGCGCGACGCGCTCGACGCGCTACTGCGGCGGCTCGACTCGTCGCGTGACGACGGGCTCGTGGTGCGCTCGGCGCCCGGTGGACTCCGCGTCGGGCGGCGCGGCAAGCAGGCGCGACCGTACGAGGTGTGGCTCGCCGCCTCGGGCGACGGAAGCTGCAGCTGCCCCGACTTCGCGAAGGCGTCGCTCGGATCGTGCAAGCACCTGCTCGCCGTCATCGCGGGATCGCGGCGGTTGCGGTTCGCGCCGCGCGCCCTACGCTGGGATCCGGTGCGACCATTCACGGGGCCCGGCGACTGGCTCGAGCGCGTCTGGCACGATCCGGAGATCGCGCTGCCGCGCCAGCTGTCGGGCATGTTCCAGCGGGCGCCGGCGGCCCGGCCGATCGATCGCGGGTGGACCGCCGATCCGACGCGTCGCCGCGCGGCGGTAGAGCTACTGCTCGCCGCGTGCCGCCGCGATCCAGCGCTCGCCGAGCCCGCCCTGCTGCCGCTGCTCGAGCGCGAACGCGACGATCTCGGTCGCCGGCAGATCATCGCGCCGCGCAAGCTCGATCGGCTGACGCGCGGGCTCCGGCAGAAGTTGTTCCCGTACCAGCGCGAAGGGGTCGAGCGGTTCCTGAACGCGGGCCGGTTGCTGCTCGCCGACGACATGGGTCTTGGAAAGACTGCCCAGGCGATCGCGTCGTGTCACGCGCTGTTCGCCGGCGCGAGGATCCGACGAGCCCTCGTCGTGGTCCCGGCGTCGCTCAAGCCGCAGTGGGCGCGCGAGTGGCGGGCGTTCACCGATCTCGAGCTCGTCACCGTCGAAGGTCACCCCGACGACCGCGCGCGGCTGTACCGGCGCCGGGCGGACGGCGTATTGCTCGTCAACTACGAGCAGCTGCTGCGCGACCTGCCGGCCGTCCAGAAGTACGCGCCCGAGCTGGTGATCCTCGACGAGGCCCAACGGATCAAGAACTGGCAGACCAAGACGGCGGCGGTCGTCAAGCGCCTGGAGCCCGCGTGGCGACTCGTGCTGACCGGCACCCCGATGGAGAACCGGCTCGACGAGCTCGCCTCGATCATGGAGTGGGTCGACGAGCCGGCGCTCGAGCCGCGGTGGCGGCTGCCGAGCTGGCACACCGTGCGGGTGGATGTCAGCCGCGAGGTGATCGGCGCGCGCAACCTCGACACGCTGCGAGCCCGGCTCGCGCCGAGCATGCTCCGCCGCGTCCGCAGCGAGGTGCTGACGCAACTGCCGCCCCGGCGCGACGTGCGGGTCTCGGTGGCATTGACCGATGCGCAGCAGAGTGCCCACGACGACCTGGCTCGGCCGATCGCCGAGCTCGCGGGCAAGGCTCGTCGGCGTCCGCTGACGCAGGCCGAGTTCCTGCGGCTCATGCAGCTGCTCACCCAGCAGCGGATGATCTGCAACGGCCTCGCGCTGCGAGACTTCATCGAGATGTGGCCGACGCTCGAGGGAACCCGGCGGCGGTCGGACAGCCTGCTCGCGAGCCTCGACAGCCCCAAGCTGGTCGAGCTGCGAGACCTCATCACCGATGTCGTCGTGACCCAGCAGCGCAAGGTGGTCGTGTTCAGCCAGTGGCGGCGGATGCTCAAGTTGGCGGCGTGGGTGACCGGCGACGTGCTCGCGCGAGCGGGCGTCCGCGCGGCGTTCTTCACCGGCGAGGAGTCGCAGCGCCGGCGCAGCGAGAACCTCGTCGCGTTCCATGACGATCCGGCGACCCGGGTGCTGTTCGCGACCGACGCCGGCGGGGTCGGCCTCAACCTCCAGCGCGCCGCGAGCTGCTGCATCAACCTCGAGCTGCCGTGGAACCCGGCCGTGCTCGAGCAACGGATCGGCCGGATCTTCCGGTTCGGCCAGACCCAGCCGGTCGACATCTACAACCTCGTCGCGGCGAGCGGGATCGAGGACCGGATCGCGAGCCTGGTCGGCGACAAGCGCGCGCTGTTCACCGGCCTGTTCGATGGCACGAGCGACGAGGTGTCGTTCGATTCGGCGGGCTCGTTCATGACCCAGGTCCAGGCGATCGTCCGGCCCGAGATCCCGTCGAACGTGCCGGCGCTCGACTCCTCGACCGAGGACGCGGACGCAGCGGAGCTTCCGCTGGAGCCGGACGAGGCCGAGGAGCCGGTCGTCGCCCCACCTGCCGCGCCCGCCCGGATCACGGTCGAGCTCGGTGACCTCGCGTCGGTGATGTCGCAGATCGACGTGCGTCCGCTCGACGATGGTCGCGTCGCGCTCGAGCTCCCGCGGCCGGCTGCCGTTGCGCTCGGCGGCCTCCTGCGCGCGCTCGCCGCCGCGGTCGAGGGGACGCCGGCAGTGCATTGACCTATGTCGGCGGGAGCACGTGAGGCCGAACCGAAGCACCCCGCCGATGCCGCTCACGTAGAGGTGAGATGACCACGAGCAAGAAACGCAGGAACCTCGGTCCTCGTCGCAAACGGATGCGGCGACCGGCACGCTTGGAGGCGGGGTTGAAATGGAAGACAGGATACGACGGTAAGAACCTCGTTCGTGCCTACGCGCGCTGGTTCGGCGTCGATCTGCTGTGCGCGGTGTTCGAACTCCGCATGCTCGGCGTCGATGTCGACGCTGCGTACGAGCAGCAGCTCCGCCGCACGATCACGGCCCGGGCCGCCGCTCGCGCGACGTGGCGCACAGAGAAGCTCGCGGCGAAGACGCTATCGGTCGAGATCGAATGGCCCGCCGACTGGCCGATCGAGTGGATCCCGACCGACGAAGACGAGAACGTCATCTCGATCGACGCCAATCCATACTGATGAACAACCGATCGCGCCAGCTGGTTCGCGATCAGCGCCGTTCACGCTCTCGACGCCAGGTCTCGAAGTCTCGTGCGCCGTACACGAACGCAACGATGTGGACGTGATCGCTCGAGACCTCGTACATGAGACGAAAGTCGCGCACGAAGATCTCGCGGGTGACCGCATCGTCGAGCTCTGGTACCAGCCGACCACGTTCGCTCAACGTCGATAGCGAGGCCGCCGCATCCAGGATTTCTTCGAACAAGGCTGCGGCATCATCACGGCGCGCGAGCGCCTGGTCGAGATCTGCGTGTGCCGACGGAGCCCAGATTACGGTTCGCGGGTCCGTCCCCACTTCGCCCTCAAGTCCGTCGCCATCTGCTCGTGTGGAATCCCGGCTCCAGACGCGATCTCGTCTCGGCCACGATTCACTGCATCGATGATGTAGAGCCGGTACTGGACGTCCGCGATCGTCGCGTCATCCGGTAGCTCGTCGATGAGCTGCTTCAGGATCTGCTTCGTCGACGGGTGCGCCACGTCTCGAGTATGCCATGGCTGCGTGGATGTCAGCTTTTCGAACGCGATCACCCAGACCGCGGTGCGAGATCAGCGGCCAAATCCGTCCACGGTCCGGTCCACGGTTTTCGGCTGTCGTTTCGTGGCACCGCCTGACGCCACGTGACGGTCAAGCTGTCGACAAACCTGAAAACCGCAGCGATCTCAAACCCTCAACTTGCCTTGGGAAGCTGACACTCTACCGCTGAGTCAATCCCGCAGAGCGAGGGCATCGTAGCCGATGGGGCCGACGGTCAAGCGAGGTGTGTCAGCGTGGTGGGCGTCCCGCCCTCTCCCGCCCTGCCGCAAGCCGTCGCGCTACTCCGCCGCGCTGGCGACTCGACACGTGACGAGATAGCCTCGAACAGCGAGAACATCGTCGACGAGCTGCACGCTATTGCCTCGGTCCTGCGGTCCGCGGGCATTCCGTACGCCGTCTGCGGCGGCATTGCGGTGACCGCACACGGAGCGACGCGGACGACCAAGGACATTGACGTCGTGCTCGCTCGGGAGCATCTGGCCGCTGCTCTCGCAGCGGTCGCTCCGCTTGGCTACAACATCCCGGCGGCCCCCATGACCTTTGGTGCCGGCACCTCGCAGGAACGTCATGTCCAGCGCATCAACAAGGTCGTCGGGGCCGAACATCTGGTGCTTGACGTGCTGCTTGCGGAGGCCGCGTATGCCGGTGTGCTCGACGATCGGATCGACGTTGCGCTGCCAGCCGGCACGGTCACCTTCGTTTCGCGCGAGACCCTGATCCGCATGAGCGTTTGGCAGGACGCGCCATCGATCTCGCGGACATCGAAAAGCTCGAGAGTGGTGATGAAGTCTGAGCTCGACCCCGCCCGAGTGGCCGCGAGACTTGCGGCACTTGCTGCGCTCTACGTTCCCCAATCCGTCGAGGAGGGACGCGCGCGCATTCGCAGGGACGCGATGTCGCCGGACGTGTTCGCCGCGGGTGTCGCGCGGCGACTGAACGAGCTGCGCGCACTCGACGAGCTGACTCATTACCTTCACGCTCCGCGCGTACGCTCGTCGCCCTCGAAGTGAAGGAGGGTGAGGTCGGTGAGGGTGTAGCGGAGCCCGTGCAGCCTGGTTGGTCGGTTCGAATCCGAGATGACCAACGTCATCGGCGACCCCGTACGGATCCGATCGAACTTCCTCATCATGATCGAGACGGTGTTCGGTGAACTGCAGCGCGCTTCATCGGAGAAGCGACTGAAGTCTTGGGGAAGTCGCTCGCGCTGACGTCCACGAAAGGGTGTCACCGTGCTCCGCGCACGGCCTCGACCAGCTTGACCGCACCCGCGATCGCGGCGCGCTTCTCCTCGGTACCGACGTTCGAGTAGTGGTCCTGCATCTCCTGCGTGACGTGGCCGGTGAGCGCGCGGCGCACGACCGCATCTGCATTCGACAGGCGGATCAGGTCGGTGAAGGTGTAGCGGAGACCGTGCAGCGTGAACCGTCGCTTGATGTTCGCGGCCGCGAGGCAGTGGGCCCACGCCCTGTCCATCGTGTTCGGCGTCCGCAACGTCCCTGCCTCCGACGGAAACATCCAGCCGAGCTCGTAGCCCGGTGCATCCGTCTCGGCGAGTCGCGCGCGGTGATCGCGCAGCGCGGTCGCGAGGATCGGCTCGACGGGGATGACGCCCGGTGCGCGCTTCTTCCGCGTCAGCGAGGACACGACGCCCCTCACCTGCTTGCGCCGGATGCGGAGGAGGCCGGTGTCCTCGTCCCAGTCGTCCCACGCGAGGGCACTCGCATGGCAGAACCGCAGGCCGGTGAAGGCGAGCACCATCACGAGCGCGTAGTGGTGCGGGTAGCGGGCGTGCATCTCTCCCAGGAAGGCGGCGAGCTCGGTCGGCGTCAGCGTGTTGGAGCCGTCGGGCAGCTCCTCCTGCGGGAACCGGATCCGCGCACATGGATCGCGGGGCAGCTCGAAGGTATCGATCGCGTCCCTGGTCATCGTGCGGAACACGCGGAACCACCCGTGGACCGCGGCGCGGCTGTAGCGGCGCTTCTCGCCCGACGGCGTCGTCCACTCGGTTCGTAGCGAACGGTCGACCCAGCGCTGCACGTCCGCCTTTCGCAGCGCGTCGTACCAGTACGTGCCGAGCGCGGGCAGCACGTGATGCTCGAGGGCCTTGGCGTACGTGCGCGCCGTTCCCGCGTCGACACTGAGGAGCTTCGAGGCGATCCAGTCCTTCGCGAACTCCTCGATGCGTTGCCCTCGCTTGCGCATCCGCCAGCGCCTCGCAACAATCGTTCCTGCGCGCGCACGAGCGATTCCGGACAGGTGGAAGCAGGGGATGGCCGATGTCCGGCTGCCATTCGGACAGCTTGTCCGGCCCCCTTGCGCCCGGCCGCGCCGCGCGCTAATACTGAACCATATGGTTCAGCTTTCGAGGACCGCCCAGCTCGACGCCGCGTTCGCCGCGCTGTCGGATGCCACGCGGCGCGGCGTGCTGGAGCAGCTCGGGCGGGCGGATGCGTCGATCACGGACCTCGCCGAGAGGTTCGACATGACGCTCACTGGCATGAAGAAGCACGTCGGCGTGCTGGAGCTTGCTGGGCTCGTCGCGACGGCGAAGGTCGGCCGCGTGCGGACGTGCACGCTCGGCCAGCGCCGGCTCGACGAAGTCACGACGTGGATCGACCGCTACCGCCAGCTGTGGAGCGCGCGCTTCGACGAGCTCGACCTGGTGATCGAGGACCTGAAGCAGAAAGAGAAAGAGAGAGCCCCCCGATGAACAACGACACGACGGTGGAACGAACATCCGAGCGCGAGGTCGTCATCACGCGCACCTTCAACGCCCCTGCGCGCATCGTGTTCGAGGCGTGGACCAAGCCCGAGCTCATGCGCCGATGGTGGGTGCCGAGGTCGAGCGGCCTCACGCTGCTGTCGTGCGAGATGGACGTCCGCACCGGCGGCACGTACCGCTTCGTGTTCGCGCATCCTTCCGCGCCGGAGGGGATGGCGTTCTTCGGTCGGTACCTCGAGGTGTCGCCACATACGCGCCTGGTGTGGACGAACGACGAAGGGGGTGATGCCGGGCAGGTCAGCACGATGACGCTCGAGGACCGCGGCGATACGACGCGGATGGTCCTGCACGAGCTCTATCCGTCGGGCGAAGCCTTCGATGCTGGTGCGGGTGCTTACGACGGAATGCCCGAGTCGTTCGATCAGCTGGACGAGCTTCTCGCTGGATAGTTCATCGAGCACACTCGCGTCGCTGTGACGAGCGGAAGACAGCAAGGATCCATGCGGGCGAGCGTGCGCCAGGCGCGCGTCGTTCGACAATGACGAAGCCCTGACGAGCTCGGGCCTTGCTCCAGCGCAACGCTGCGTGAAGACGCGTTGCATGTCGCCGCGAACCAGAGGCGAGCGAATGCGCTCGCTGGGCGCTGGGTGCTGCCCGACCGGGGCGATGACGGAGTGCACACGACGTACACGTGCGAGCTGTCGACGAGGTGGTGCGGAGCCGACAATCCCGTCGCTCGATTCTTGCACTCGGGTCAACGCGAACAGGAGCCAGAAATGAAAGCCATCGTTTTGACCGCCTATGGTGACG
>JANOPP010000277.1:0-34747 GCA_031421915.1 Myxococcales bacterium
TCCAGCACGATCTTCGGGACGCCGTCGGTGTCGTCGACTGCGTAGCGCTCGTAGCAACGCTCGGTCGTCAGCGTGCGCAGCCGCGCGATCTCGTACCGAACCTCGGCGGCGTTCGGGCGCTCCTCGAAGTTCTTCGCGAGCATCCGCTCGATCAGATCGACGAGGCCGTAGGGTGCATCGGGGCACCGCGGTGCGAGCGCGGGCACCGGACGATTGAGATGCTGGACGAGGATCTCGACCGACGTCGCACCCATGAACGGTGGACGTCCCGCGAGCGCCTGATACGCGACGACGCCGAGCCCGTACACGTCACAGTGGCCGTCCGTCGGACCACCCCGCGCTTGCTCCGGCGCCATGTACGTCGGCGTTCCGATCGCCTCGTTCATGTTCGTGAACCGTGCGCCGGCGAGGTGATGCGCGATCCCCCAGTCGATCACGCGCACGGAGCAGTGCGGGTCGTTCGGAGTGAGAAAGATGTTGTCGGGCTTGAGGTCGCGATGGGTGACGCCGCGCGTGTGCGCAGCGTCGAGGACATCGGCGACGGCGTAAATGAAGCTGATCACCTCGTCGGCCTCGAGCAGCGAGTGCTGCATCTTGCACGACAGTGCGTTGCCCTCGATCATCTCCATGGCGATCCACGGCCGGCCGTCTTCGAGGAGGCCGCACTCGTAGAACCGCGGGATGCCGGCGTGCGAGACGCTCGCGAGGATCGACGCCTCGCGCATCATGCGGTCGATCGCGCGATCCTGGATCAGCTGGTCTTCGCGCAGGACCTTGAGCGCGACGGTGCGATCGGTGAGCGCGTGACTCGCACGATAGACCCAGCCCATGCCGCCGGTACCGACGAGTGCGTCGACGCGGTACGAGCCGAGCAACTGTCCAGGTGCAAGGGAGCCCTCGCTCCGCTCATCCGGAGGGGCCTTTACCTGCGTGCTCACCATGGTCGAGGCAACCACGAGCACACCACGTGCCAGCGCGACTCGCTGTGCCAGCGCTGTGCGCGAGCGCTACACGCCGGGCGCATTGCCTCGGTTCTTCTCGGCACCTTGGCTTACAAAACCTCGGCAAGGTTTCTGCATCGTGGCCCCCCATGACGTCCGAGCTGACCTCCCTGGGACCCGACTCGATCGTCGGGTCGTACCGGATCGTGAAGGAGATCGGCCGCGGTGGCATGGGCACCGTCTACGAGGCCATTCACACGGTCCTCCCGCGGCGCGCGGCGATCAAGGTCATGCACGGAGACCTGCGCCGTCAGCCCGGGATGGCGACCCGCATGGTCCAGGAAGCCGCGATCCTCGAGGACGTCCGCCACGCGGGAATCGTCCGCGTGTTCGAGTGCAACATCCTCGCGGATCAGCGCCCGTGGATCGCGATGGAGCTCGTGCTCGGCGAGACCCTTGCGCAGCGTCTGCACTACCAGTCGACGCTATCAGCAGCGGATCTCGCGAAGCTGCTCTCCGAGATCGCGGACATCCTCGCGGCGGTTCACGCGCGCGGGATCGTTCATCGCGATCTCAAGCCGGACAACCTCCTGCTGACGCCGTCGGACCCGTACTTCCCGTGTCGTCTGATCGACTGGGGCGTCGCGCGTCTCGGCCCGATGGGGCGGCTCACCCTCGACGGATTGACGCCCGGAACGCCGATCTACATGTCGCCCGAACAGGCGACGGGAAAGAACATCGCCGCGCCCTGCGATATCTACTCGCTCGGCGTGATCGCGTACGAGGCGCTCGCCGGGCATCCGCCGTTCGACGGGCGCACGCTCGCGGAGGTCGTCTGCATGCACCTCTCGAGTGAGCCCGCACCACTGCGTGATTGCACCACCGCGCCCAAGGAGCTGTGCGATCTCGTCCATCGCATGCTCGACAAGGATCCATCGGTGCGGCCGGGCGCGATCGAGGTTCGCCAGATGGCGCGCGCGATCGCGGTCGAGCTCACGTCCGCGTACGCCGAGTTCGAGCTCTCGGGTGTCGAGCCCGAGCCCGAGCCGACGCCGCTCCCTGTTCGCCCCCGCCTCCCGCACATCCCGAACCTGGGTCACGAGGCGATGCCGAGCGACGAGGTCGTCGTGGTCGATCCGGATTCGCTCGAGTTTGGCGTCACCGAGATGCTGCCGGTCGTGCGCAAGCCGCGCTGGACTCCCGAGATCGGGAACGTTCCCGGCGCCCTCGCAGCGCAGTCAGGCTCCGCCAGGGGCGCGATCACGCCGAAGGCCGCCCGCGACCAGGTCTCGGGCGAGATCACGCTCCTGAAGCGTCGCTGAACCCGCCTACCGTCCGAGCGCTCCTGCCACGTCGATCTCGATGAGGATGGGCTCATCGTGAGTCACTGGTGAGGTTTGCCTCGAATTCGTGGCGCCACCGCGCGATGAGGCGAGAGCGCACAGCTCGACCCCATGCGGGAGGGACACGTCGGCGCGCGCACGACGCGCCGCCGGCGCACGGAGTTTTGCCCATACATCGCCGTGAGTACGCCGGTGGCGGCGGCACGCGGTGTGCTCACTCATCGCGTCATGAACAAGAACGGAACCACCACCATCTCTGACGGAACAGGCGCCATCGAGGATCGCATCGAGGGCATCAAGGAATCGGTGAAGGGCTTCGTCGACAAGGGCGGCCAGCGCGTCGACGAGATCAAGACCCGCATCATCGAGGTCAAGGATCAGGCAGCTGACAAGGGCAGCGCCTTCCTCGACAAGGCAGAGGGCTTCATCAAGGCAAACCCGATCAAGGCCGTCGGCCTCGCGTTCGGCATCGGCTACATCGGCATGCGGCTGTTCCGCTAGGTCCTATGACGGACCTCCAGCGCGACCTCGAAGAAAAGATCCGAGCTCACCCGGTGATCGCGATCGCGATCGCCGTCGGTGCGGGTGCGCTGATCGCCCTCGCGAAGGGGAGCTCGCGTCGCGACGCCCCCGCGGCGAAGAGGACGGCCAGTGGCCTTGTCATTGGCGGGCTCGGCTCGATCGCGATGGGCATGATCCGCAGTGCGGTACTCGAGCACCTGTCGGAAGCGGCGAAAGGGTGGCTCGACCCGGAGCGCACCGAGTCAGCCGACCAACCGACCGCATCGTTTCTCGAGCACTGAGGATCGTGCACCGCGCCGTCGTCGCCGCAACGCTGGTCGCACTCTGCGAGCACGCTGCGGCCGGCGACGACGGGCTGTACTTCGCCGAGTCGTTCGGTGTCGGCATGGCGCGCGGCGATCTACGGCCGTTCATGGGCAATCCGCTGCACATGCGGATCGCCATCGGCGGGCGACTCGGCAACGTCGCGGTCGAGCCGTGGGTGTCGAGCGATCTACAGATGGATCGCGATGGCGCATTCCGTGGGATCGTCGGCGGCGAGCCTGCCGCGGGCACGGCGGATCTCGCGTCGTATGGCATCGATGCGAAGTACAGCATCCAGATCGATCCGCACCTCTCCACCTACGTGCGCGGCGGTCCGATGCTCGCGTCCGCGACCGGCGCCCTCGAGGGCTACGACGGCTATGGCTTCGGCGTCGCCGGCGGCTTTCAGATCAGCGGCCAGGTCCGCGCGCTCGGCTTTCTATGGAGTCCGCTGTTCTTCCTGAAGCGTGGCCCGCTGATCACGGGCTCGCTCTACCTCGACCAGGGCTACGACTTCTACAGACTGAAGATGCGCGGCGCGCCGGCGATCAACGCCCACGTCGGACACGTCAACGTCGGCTTCTCGCTCGGCTCGAGCTTCTAGCTCGCTGTGCACCGCGGTCGACGACGTGCATCGCGCAAGCAGCACGTCGATCTTCTGCTCGGAGCGCAACCTCGTGACACTGCTGAGATGCGCGCTCGGAACGGTGATTGCTCGACGGAATCGCCATGTCGCGCACCACGGTGATGACGGGATCGACGGAGCTCGCCGCCCACACGATCTCCGGAGTAGCGGGAACGGTGGTCGGTGTGATCGCCGGTCTGCAGCACGAGATCAGTCCGGAAGCGGTCGCCGGGATCGTCGCGATCATCGCCGCAACTACACTGGTGCTGCTGAAGGTCTTGCAGGCCGAGTGAGCCTGCTAGCCAGTCCGTGCGCGGACTTCGCCGTTTTCTTGGGCCGGCTGGCAGTCGATGAAAGAATGTAGTCAGCTGTGCGAGAACAAGAAAATAACGTTTGTGTACTCCAGGACTTGCGACCGAAACCCCTTTTCATTGATAGTGGGATGATGCGGTCATTTCTCAGCATCTCACTGGCACTGATAACTGGATGCGGCGACAACCTCTCGGGCGACCCGGTCGACTCGGGTGACACCGGGGACCTCAACGGCAGCGTCGAGGATGACGGCATCATCCCCCGCCTGGTTCCCGAGGTCTGCGCATCGCGCGCGTGGCCCGAGGCGCTCGTCGAGGCGAAGGACTCCGACATCGCTGTCGTCGCGATGCCACTCGGCGCCGCCGTCTTCGCAGTGCCCAAGACGGGCGGCGATCTCCGCGGCTTCCTCGTCGACGGACGCGGTCTGCTGATGGGCAACCCGGCCGGCACCAAGATCATCGGCGGCAAGTTCACCGGCGTGTCCGCCACGGTGACGGATGGTCGCCTCGTGGTCGGCGTCGTCGACGGCGCGAACATCGGCGTCAACGTCGTGCGCGATGACCTCGGCGACTTCCGCTCGCTGACGACCGTCGCCGGTAGCTACCTCGGCGACTCGACCATCATGCACGCCCGTGGCAACCGCATCACCGCCACCGGCGGTGCGACCGGCATGATGATGAGCTCGTTCGACACCAACTGGTCGCCGATGGGCACCGAGCTGCTCGCGCGCAGCGTCCCGACGGGGATGACCACCACCGCGTACGGCAACGACGCGATGGTCGCGTGGACGACCGACAGCGAGTGTCACCTCCAGCGCGTCGCGTCGAACATCCACTCGGCGCAGGGCTTCCCGTGCAAGAGCGGTCGCATCGCGGCCGACTACGGCGCGCGCGCCGGCGAGATGGTCTACGAGGCCGGTGAGGACATCATGCTGTCCAACATTCGCGTCAGCGCGCACAACGAGATCGCGAACCAGATCTTCCTCGCCCCGGGTGGCAAGTCGCCGCGCATCGCCTTCGACGGCGAGCGTTACTGGGTCAGCTACATCAACATCCACAACGACATCGTCGTGGGCTACCTCGACGACAAGAACAACCTCGTCTCCACCGCCGTCGAGGGTACACGTCCGATGCAGGACGCCTACGAGCTCTCGTTCGTCAACGGCGGCGTGTGGATCTACGCGCTCGACCAGGAGACTGGCTTCCAGGCGTCGCGGCTCTGCCTGACGCGCGAGTAGTTGCTCTCTCACCGCATCGACGGCCTCGGCATCCGCCGGGGCCGTTTGCGTTTCGGCTACAGCCGATCCCAGAGATACGAGCGCTCGATCACCGGATAGCCGCGCACCGTCGAGCCAGTCTTCGAAGCAGCGCGGCCGCCCATCGCCTCGTAGAACCGGCGCGCGTGGTGGTTGTTCTCGAGGACCCAGACGATCATCTTGGACATCCAGTTCGCACGGCACCAGTCGGTGACGTGCTCGAACATGTCGCGGCCGAGGCCGAACCGCTTCGCGCGATCGACGATGTAGATCTCGTAGAGCTCGCCGACGGCGGAGCCCTCACGGCGGCTCGGCCCCGCGTTGCAGAACCCGACGAGATCGCGGTGCGTCGAGTCATACGCAACGAGGTTGAGCGCGTCGCTGTCGAGGAGAATCTCGCGGCGCATCGAGACGCGGCGCTCGGGGTTCATCGTGTCGAGCACCGAGTCGGGGAGGATGCCGCGATAGCTGGTCTGCCAGCTGCTCGTCTGCACGCGGGCGATCTCGGCAGCGTCGGTCATCGAGGCCGGACGGATCGCGAACCGCGCCGCGGAGAAGCTCGAGATCAGCGCGCGTTCCACTCGAGAAGCGTACACCCGGGACGGGCGGCCATCGCGATAGGCCGCCTAGTTGATCCCGGCGCCGTACGTCAGCGTCGCGATCCGGTCGATGTTCGTGTTCGCGTGCGAGAACCGCTCCGTCGAACCGTCGGGCCAGCGCACCTCGACGGTGAAGCTGCAACCGAGGTCCCCGAACCCGAAGTAGAGCGTGCGGGTGTCCATCGAGTTGTAGGTGCCGCGGCTCGCCTTGACCTCTCGGACCATCACGGTGTCGCCGGCCGTGATCGTCACGCGCGTGCCGATCGCGTCGCGGTTGATCGCCGTGCCATCGCCCTTCACGCGGAGCGCGAGCCAGTGGTGCTTGTCACCGAGGTCGTTGCGGAACAGGAGGTTCGCGCGGCCGCCGCCCTGATCGCGCGCGCCGAGCAACAGGTCGAGATCGCCGTCCTGATCGACATCGGACCACGCGTGGTTCTGCGCGCCCTTCATGCCGGGGCCCGCATCCTCGTCGGTGAGCCCGACGCTGCGGTCGAGCACGGCGTAGTTGCCGTCGCCCTTCTGCTGCATCAGGCCAAACCAGCCCTTCTGTAGCTCCGTCGTATAGCCACCCTCGTACTTGTCCGTGCGCGACAG
This sequence comes from Myxococcales bacterium, assembly GCA_031421915.1. Classification (GTDB taxonomy): domain Bacteria; phylum Myxococcota_A; class Polyangia; order Haliangiales; family Haliangiaceae; genus JABFXX01. The sequence goes on from JANOPP010000277.1 coordinate 6,495, forward strand.
CGAGATGTCCATGCGGCCATCGTTGTCGAAGTCGATCATCGCCGCGTCGACATCGCCCTCGTTGTACGGCAGGCCGCGATCGAGCCATGCGTTCGAGAACGTGTAGCCCCCGGCCTCGCCCGAGTTCACGAGCAACACCGTCGGATCCGACCACGTGCGGTTGTAGTCGCCGCCCGGGTGCGAGATCGATGACACGACGACATCGAGATCACCGTCAGCATCCGCGTCCTCGCATGCGAGACCGAACGCGTTCGAGCCGATGAACGTGCCCGGTGCCTTGCCCGGCTCCATCGTGCGGCCCATTCCGGTCGCCGCGATCCAGTAGTTGCCAGTGCCGAGGCTCGCGAAGCCTGCCGCCACGGCCACGTCCGTGAAGTTCCCGGCACCGTCGTTCTTGTAGAGCTGGTTCTGCGCGCCACCCTGCGAGACGCCGTACACGGCGACCATGATGTCGAGGTCGCCGTCGTCATCGTAGTCACACGCGACGCTGCCATTCGACGGATTTGCCGCGTTGCCGCCGAGCCGCGCCGTCGCTTTCATGAAGGTGCCGTCCCCCTTGCCGAGGAACAGGTCGTCCATCGCGTTGTAGCTCGTCTGCCCGTTGCCGACGAACAGGTCGATCTTCGCGTCGCCGTCGAAGTCGGCGAACACGGCGCTGCCCGCGCTCGTGCCGTTCGCGATGCCCTCGACGCCGCTCGCCAGCTTGCGCGTGAACTTCCCGGAGCCGTCGTTGAGCCACAGCGAGCTCGTCAGGCCTGGGAGCGGAATGTCGAGGCCAGCAAACGCATCCTGATCGCCGTCGTTGTCGACGTCGGCGAACGCGAAGAACCCAGCCTGCACATCGCGCAGCCCCGACGCCACGCTGACGTCGGCGAACGTGCCATCGCACCGGCTCTGGAACACGAGGTGCGTGTACGGGATGTTCGCCTTCGGATTCGGGAACAGGTCGTGCGCGACGATGTCGTCGCAGCCGTCGCCGTTGATGTCCGCAAAACCGAGGCGGCTGTGGTCGTTGATCGGGATCGGGATCAGCGGGTTCGGGAGGAAGTTGTTCTCCTGGATCCCGCTCGCTGCCGACACGTCGACGAACGATGTCGCGCTCGCTGCCTGTACGGGCTTGGCACTACAGGCGATCGGCTCGGGCGCCGCGTCAGGCGTGGGCTCGCTGGTCGAGGCGCCATCACAGGCGACGAGGAACAGCAGCGCGGCGATCGAGGAGCGAATCATGCGGACATTCGTAGTCCGTTCTCCCACACGGGACCCATCGATAGGATCGGCCTCGTCACGTGGCGACTCGAGTGGCCACGGAGTCACGATCTGGGTGCACGCTCGACGGAATAGCCAGCCTTCACGAGGAGCGCTGGCAATCCCTGATCACCGAGAAGATGTCCGAGTCCGACGGCAACGAATGCGCCGCGGTCGCCGAGATAGCTCTCGAGCGTGGGCATCCAGCGCCGGTTGCGCGCCCACAGGATCGGCTCCGCGGTGCGTGAGATCACGAGCATCGGTTCGAGGGCCGCGAGATCACCGGCCGCATACGCGGTGATCAATCCGTCGTACGCGCACGTCATCGTCGTGCGCGTGCGGATCGCCTGCGCCAGATCGTCGATCGAGACCACGCTGTCGAGCGCGCGTGCCTGATCCTCGGGAGTCTCGAGGCCGTCGACCGCGAGCTGCTTGTCGCGCGCGATCTTCGCGAGCCCGACATCCATCGACTCGGTCTTCGGCGCCGACAGGCGATTGAGCTGGATCAGCGCGAACCACGGCCGCGCGCGCTTCAGATCGTCCTCGCGAACCTTGCCGCGCAGCGCATCGCGCAGATCCCACCAGTCGTCGGTCGCGAGTTGCTGATCGATCCCAGGGCCGCGCTCGATCCGCATCAGGTCGCGCATCGCGTCCCGATCGGGCTCGTTGTTGCCGAGCTCCGACGCGAACCGCGGAGAGGCCGCGAGTGCCGCGAGCACGGACGGCTGCACGGCCGGGAGGCCCGCGTCGTGGATGGTACCGAACAGCCAGAGCGTGGGGCCATCCGCCTTGTGCACGCGCCACAGGAGGGGTGCGCCGCTCGGGGCGACCGCCGGCGCGGGCGGACATGGTGCCGGCTTCGCGCCGCAGGCACACAGGGCAAGGAGCGCGATCCAGCGCAACATCAGGAAACCAGGGTGCAGATCTGGACGATCCCGCGCAAGATCCTGTTGCCGTTCGGCGGCAGGCCGGGTACGTCGAGGCGTGGCAAAGGCGACCCAGACCCAGACCGACACCGAGACGGATGCCGACGGGACCTCCGAGCCGGCTCCCCCGCCCCAGATGGGTGGGATCAAGCGCAAGAATCTCATCATCATCGGCGTGATCGCCGCCATCGTCTGGGCGTTCGCCATCCAGACCGGCAGCACGGTCCTGATGATCATCGTCGGCGTCCTGACGGTCGTCATGATCGCCGTGCTGATCTGGGCGTTCAAGACCCTGCGCAAGCAGCGCGGTCTGGTCTCGCTCCTCCAGGGTGCAACCTCGTCTCCCGAGGCGCGGCGCGATGCGCTCGCCAAGCTCTCCGAAGGCAAGGACGCGAACGCGCCGATCAATCTGTTCGCGCGCGCGCAGCTGCTCGCCGCCGACGACCCGAAGGCCGCGCTCGAGATGCTCCAGCCGGTCGAGCTCAGCAAGTTCCCACCCGCGATGCAGGACGATGTGTCGCTGCTGAAGACCCAGCTCTATCTCGGCATGGGTCGCACCGCGGATGCGTCGAAGGCCGCGAGCTCGATCAACCTCGACAATCCCGAGCGCAAGGAGATCCGCGCGATGGCAGCGGCGATCGTCGCCGAAGCATGGGCGCGGACCGGCAAGCCGAAGGAGGCGCTCGCGCTCCTCGAGACGATCGAGTTGCCGAAGAAGGACGGCCCCGCGATCCTCACCCAGGTGAAGGTCGCGCGCGTGTTCGCGAAGTTCGCGTCCAACCAGCGCGGTCCCGCGCGCCAGGAGCTCACGGCGCTCGCCTCAGAGGACGTCAACAACCTCGGCCGCTTCCTGTCGCCGCAGTTCCGCGTGCATCCCGAGCTGCAGAAGCTCGCCCGTCAGGTTCTCGAGTCGCACCCGGGTGCGCGCAAGATGGCCAAGGGCCAGTCGAAGCAGATGCGCCGCGGCTAGCGGCCGACTGCATCACGACCGACTAAACAGCGGGCGGAGTCGGCGCATCGGGCGGCGGAACCACCTCGGGCAACGCGCGCGGCTTCGCGAGCATCGCACTCGCGGTCAGGCCGATCACCGACAGCAGGCCGAGGCCGACGATCCACAACCCGAACCGGCCACCGGCGGAGACCTCGACATCGCGTGGTCGTCCGAACGCCGTTGACGACGATTCCTTCGCGACCGCGTCTCGCATATCGCTCCCGATCTTGACGTAGAGCGCGATCAGCATCCCGATCGCGAGGACCGCGGCGATCAGCGCACCGCGGATCGCGGACTTCGTCGACAGGAACGACAGCACGAGCAGAACGAGGCAGAGCACGAGGGCGCCGATCGCGAACGGCTCGACGGAGACGCTCTCGATCTTGGTCTCGAGCCGGCCACCTTCGACCTTGCCGTCTTCCTCGGCGGCGGCGATCAGGCCGCCCGGCTTGCAGCCACCGACCATGTCCGCGCCGGAGATCGTGATCACGTCCATGCCGTCACAGGAGACGCCGAAGAACGGCAGGAAGAAACACACCAGCACGAACGGAGTGATGAACTTCCCGAGCTTGCTCCACAACGTGCGCTGAGCGGCCATGTGCGCAGCCTACACGCAAACCGTCACAGGCCGCTGATCGCATCCTCACGCAGCGATCCGACGAACCGATGATAGGCTGCTCCACATGCAGATCGTCAGCGCCGTGGTCTCGCGACCGCTCGATGCGTGCTGGCGCGTCTTCACCGATCCAACGGCTCTCATCGCGTGGGTCCCCGGCCTGCGCGAGGCACTGTTGATCGAGGCGCGCGAGGACGGACTCCCCGGCGAGATCCAGTTCGAGTTCGGAGCGGAGCTGATCTACTCGCTCGTCTACACGTACGACATCGACGCGAAGGTCGTGCGCTGGGAACCGCGCCCGGGCGAGCACGGCGCGGTCCGTGGGTTCGCGCGCTTCGAGCCCGATGGCGAAGGCACGCGCGTCACCTACGCGCTCGAGCACGAGACCGGACGCAAAGCGATCGACCGGGCGTTCGACGATCCGAAGCTCCTGGTCGAAGCCTTCGCCCGCTGGATGGACGAAGGCCCGGTTCGTTAGCGAACGGCGGTGTCGGCGAGCTTCGCGGCGAGCCGCGAGATCCGCTCGTCAGCGTCCTGCGACAGCGCCGTGAGCTGCGCGGGCGAGACCGAACCCGGCGCGATCCGATCGAGCGCGCGGAGCGCCTCGAGACGAACGGTGGGCTCCCCATCGCCGAGGCGCGCGAGCAGCTCGCCCCGCGCGTCGACACCGAGGATGCCGAGCGCACGAGCCGCCTCGGACCGAACCTCGGGGGCGCCACTGGCGAGCGCCGCGCGGAGCTCGTTCGCGACGCGCGCGCCACTGGCGTGACCGCCGGCGATCCGCGCCGCCTCGGCCTGGACCTCGACCGACGAATCGGTGAGGCCACGCTGGAGCAGCGTGACCGCGTGGTCCGACGTCACGCGCTTCGCGGTGAACACGTACGCGCTGCGGACGCCCGCCTCGCGCTCGGCGGCGAACAGATCGACGAGCGCATCACCGTACGTGCCGGTGGTCCGTCCGAGGACCTCTGCGAGCGCAGCGCGCTCGGTCACCGACACGTTGCCACGCACGAGGCGATCGAGGAACACCGACGTCGCGCGCGGATCTGCGCTCGGCGTCGACGTGAACCGCATGATGCCAGCGCGGGTGCGCGAGGGAGTCAGCGCCTCGAGCTCGGCGAGGAGCGTCGGGTTCGACGTCCTCAGCTCCGCGACCTCGGCGGTCACGCGTGCGCGCCAGTCGGCATACACCGCCTGCTGCACCGGAGCGGTCACGGCCGGCTTGAGCGGCGTGCCCGGGTTGTCGATGGTCGTGTCATCCGGTCCGCCACAGGCGGTCAGGAAGATGATCAGCGCTACTGCTTGCCGGGTCATCTCAGTTGCTCCCCATGAGGTGTTGCGCGGTCGTCCACCACGAAGCGGTCGGCGTTCGGCGGACATTGGTTCCGCAGTGAACCTCGCCGAGGCCGAGGTGATAGGTGTCCCAGTCGTCGATGAAGTGCCACTGCAGCGTCGGCGACGACGCTGCCTTGAACGCGTTGATCATCGGGTCGGTCGCCTGGTTCGTCGTGCTGCGGAAGAACGGATCCGCCGTGAACACGTGGGTGGTCTGCCCGTCGACGTTGGCGACGATCAGGTTCGCCATCCCCGGGATCAGCGCGGCAACCCGGCCGCCGCACTGCGAGACGGTCTCGAACAGCGACGGGACCTTGATGATGTCCGCGTCGGTCAGCCCGAGCTCGGTCTTGAACTTCGCGATGATCGGATCGAGGTAGTCGGCCTGGAGATCCTGGTTGAGCGCGATCAGCGCGGTGTCCTGCAGGATCGAGCCGACGGTGGGGTAGCCGTGGTCCTGGCTGTACATCGGCAGCGAGGCGGTCGGCGAGAGGCCGCCAAGCACCGCGAGCGCGGCGGGGACATCTGCGATCACGAGCTTGAAGCCCTTCGGCGACGCCGGATCGGGGAGGAAGCTCGAGTACTCGTCGACGTGGCCGACGCACAGCCAGTTCGTCGGCAGCTGAAACGGCGCCTGGACCTTCTGCGACGCGAGGAAGCTGCCGAGCGTGTTGTTGAGACCGGCGGTCGCTGCCGTGCCGACGCGACCGTAGTAGATCTTGCCGAACGGGTACGAGACACCGTTGACGACGACGGGCGGCGACGCCTCGAGGTTGCCGAACGAGTCATACGAGGTCGCAGCCTGCGGATTGCCCCACGCCGACGCGATCGTGTCAGCGCCGACCCAGATGCGCTCGGCGAGACCGTCGAGGCCGCGATCGCGAACCGAGTCGATCACGACGTCGAGGCGCTGGTTGCCCTCGCCCGTCGTCGTGCCGAATTCGAACTCGTCCTGCATCCACACGTCGCTTCCGACGGTGGAGCCAGCGACGGCGGTGAACTTGGCGCCGAGCGCGGTCTGGTACGAGTTGATGAACGACGCGTTGCCGCTCACCGACGTGGCCCAGACGTGCTCCGCGGGCTGCAGGTGGTGGTTCATCAGGAGCGGCGCTGCCTGGAGCGTCGACGTGAACGTGTTCGCGCCGCTCGCGATCACGAGCTGGCCGCGCACCGAGTAGTTGCCGAACTCGATCATGAGATCGACGTCCGCGCCGTTCGGCGTGATCGTCGCGGGCCCCGCGCCTGCCGTGCTGCCGAGCACGAGGACATTGGCGCGGTAGATCTTGATGTTCGCGAGATCGCCGCTCAGCGTGAGCGTGACCGGGCCGCTGGCGAGCGCGAGTGCGGTCGCGGGAAGCGTGAGCTTCGCCATGTCGTCATCCGCTGCGAACGGAGCCTGTTCCCAGTCGCGACCGGAAGCATCGTCGTTGTCGAGGTTCGCGACACCGAACACGTTGCGGAACGACCACGGAGGCGGCTCCGGCGGCGCGTCAGGATCCGGCGTGCAGTCACTCCCCGTACATGCATCCGGGTTGGGGTTCGTCCCGGCGTCCGGGCCACCGGGGTTGACGGGCTCGTCTCCACCGCACGCGACGACGGAGGACAACAGCAGAGCAGCGAAGGTACGGCTCATGAGGCGCGCAGCTTTGCGCGACTGAGCGGGAGTTCCCTACACATACCTCCCGACCGCCGCTGACCGACTGCGAACCCGAGAAATCACGAGGGATCGCGCGGAGATAAAATGGGGTCCGACCCCATTACACGCGTGTTACAGCGTGGCGCCGTACAGACAGGCCGCGAGCGCGACGGCCGCCGCGATCCCGAGGACCGTGTGCAGGCTTCCCGGGGACGCGATCGGTGCGACCGGCAGGTCCTCGTCGATCGCGAGCGCCGCGTCGTGATCCGCGAACCACGGATCCGCGAAGGCCTCCTCGATCGGCGCGCGCTCGAACACGTACTCGATCACGACGTCGTAGTCGTCGTCCTCGTCCCGGACGACCTCGATGTCGACCTCGAGCGTGGCATCGAACACGGAGAACACGAACATCGGGATCGCGTGACCGCGGGTCATGTCCAGGAGCGACGCTTCCATCGTCCCTTGCATCGCGGGTTCCGCGCTCGGGGTCAAGTTTCCCTGGGGGCGGCCCGGGGTACTACGAGCAGGTGACCATCACCGAGTGCGAGTGGGCACCGCCGACCGACGACGTGACCAGGATCGACATCCCGGCCTTGAGCATCGTGAACATCGCGGCGCTGATCGTCACGCTGTGTTGGTGCGCCGAGGTGCCCGTGATGTTGTAGGTCTTGTCGACGCCTGCGGTGATGTCGGCCGCGGACACCGTGATCGCGTGACCATGGTTGGAGGCGATCGTCGCGGTGTTCGTCGCGCACGTCGACATCGCAGGAGCATCGGGGAGCACGGCCCGGGCATCGGGCACGGGGACGGAAGCGTCGATCATGGGCGTCGGGGCCGCATCGGCGAGCGAGCTGCCGTCGTCGTCCTTGCAGCCCACCAGCGCGACCGCGCCGACCACGGATGCACCAACACCGACGAGGGAACGGAGGAACTGGATGCGAGTCATCATGCGAGGTCTATAACGAGGCGAGTGGGATCGTCTTGCTCGCTTGCGATGGCGTGACCATCAGCTCGCGCGCGGCACTCGAGATGCCCATGGGGCGCGCACGCTACTCCAGGTGCGGCCCCCGCACTCTCACTTCCCCTGACCGTTGCCGCTCACGATGCGCCATCAGTCGACGTCGATCCGGAGATACCTGGCATTCAGCAGCTGATAAGCGCCGTATGCCACGAGACCGACCGCAATCCCCACGAAAGGTCCGGTGCCCCACTGAAACAACTCGGCCAGCGAGCGCGCGACGCCGCCTGCCTGCCTGGGATTGCCGTCATTCGCGGCGCGGAACAGCAGCACGCCGATCATCCCGAATACGATCCCGCGAGCCGCGATGCCGACGCGACTGATGCCGATGACGACCGTCCGAGTCGGCGAGCTCAAGCTGCCGAACGACAGCTTCTTCGACAGCTTCGCGTCGTACGCACAGTAGAGCTGGTACGCACCGTAGGCGACGAACGCACCGGCGATCAGCATCACGAGCACCGTGCCACCCGGCGTCGCGAGTGCGCGTGCGGTCCAGTGCTGTGCCTCGCGCGATCCGCTGCCGTCGCTGCGCTGCCCGAGCACGAGCCTTCCGGCGCTGATCGCGAGCGCGCCGTGGATCAAACCAGTGACGACCGAGCGCACGCGCAGCGCGATGCCCTTCGCCGAGCGCCCGTGGCCCTCGGGGTCCGAGATCCCTTCAACGATCCGCCACACCGCGTAGCCGACAAGACCAATCGCGACGACGCCGAGCAGCACACGGCCCGTGGGCGCACGCAAGATCCATTGCATCGCGCGGTGCTGGTCTGTTGCGGCGCTTCCGCCCTGCCCGAGCGCCGCGAGTGCGGCGAGCGCGCCCACCGTCATATAGAGGAGCGCCTTCGCCGCAAACCCGACGCGCGCAAACCGCTCGATCCACGGGGCTACGTCGCGAGCGAAGATCAGCGGCACGTGCATCCCCACCACGAATGCAAAGCCCAATCCGAGCTCCGATCGGCTAACCGGCTGGAACTATCGGAGCCCAGTCCCCGCGATTGCGCTTCGCGCGCACGTTTCGAATTGAATTCGGTCAGAGCATTGCCTACGGTCCGCGGCGATGAGGAACGCCCGTCTCACGTTCATCCTGCTGGGGATCGTCGTTGGTGCATGTGGCCCGGCTCCGCGAGCCGGCGATGACACGGGAGGCGGCGACGACACGACGGAGTGCACGCCGACATGCTCCGCCGATTCGCACTCGATCCTCGACTGCAAAGGCGAGGTGCTCACGCAGTGCGACGGCACGCAGGCGTGCGACCCGACGACGTTCACCTGCCAGAACGCATGCGTCGCCGCCGAGAACAACGGCAAGTCCGTCGGCTGCGACTACTACGCGACCGACATGGACGTGCAGCAGCCCGAGTACTGCTTCGCGACGTTTGTCGCGAACACCTGGACCTCGCCCGCGAAGATCACCGTCAAGCATCGCGGCCAGACGCTGAGCGCCGCGACGTTCACGCGGATCCCGGTCGGCTCGGGTCCCGGCATCACCTACGCCCCGTATGACGACACCACTGGCATCCCGCCCGGCGAGGTCGCGATCGTGTTCCTCAGCGGTGGCACCGGCGCCGCACCGCTGTGCCCCGTCGCCTCCGCGGTTCCGAGCGCGGGTGCCTCCGGCACGACGATCTCCGATGCGTTCCAGATCTCGACCGACGTCCCGGTCGTCGCCTACCAGATCAATCCGTACGGGGGTGGCTCGACCGCGGTCACCGCTGCATCGCTCCTCCTGCCGACGAGCGTGTGGGCGCAGGAGTACGTCGCGGTCAACGTCTCGCCGCAGGGCGCGGGCGCGCCGTCGCTCAACATCATCGCGCGCGAGGACAACACGATCGCGACGCTCACGCCGATCGCATCGGTCAGTGGCGGCGGCGGCATCACGAGCGGCGCCGCGAACCAGCCGCTCAACATCACCCTGATGAAGGGCCAGCACGCGCAGATCACGCAGGGCACGGAGCTCACCGGCAGCGTGATCACCGCGAACAAGCCGGTTGGCTTCATGGCCGGCCAGGTCTGCATGAACGTCCCGACCGGGACCTCGTACTGCGATCACGGAGAACAGATGGTCCCGCCGGTGCGCGCGCTCGGTAGCCGCTACGTCGGCGTGATGTACCGCCCGCGCGTCCCCGCAGAGACCAAGACGTTCTGGCGCGTCGTCGGCACCGTCGACGGCACGCAGCTCACGTACAACGCCGCCGTCGGTGGTCCCGCCACGCTGAACAAGGGCCAGGCCGTCACGTTCGAGACCGGCACGCCGTTCGTCGTGCAGAGCCAGGATCCCGATCACCCGTTCATGCTGTTCACGTACATGACCGGCTCGGCGCACGTGTCGAGCGGCTACGGCGATCCAGACTTCGTCGTCAGCGTTCCGCCCGAGCAGTACCTCAGCCAGTACGTGTTCTTCGCCGACCCGACGTACCCCGAGACCAACCTCGTCGTGATCCGCAGCCGCGGCACCGACGGCAACTTCGCCGACGTGATGCTCGACTGCGCCGGCGCGCTCGGTGCGTGGACCGCGATCGACGGCAACTACGAGTACGCGCGCATCAACCTGACCACGGGCAACTTCACCAACGTCGGCCAGTGCTCGACGGGACGCCGCGAGATCAAGAGCACCGCACCATTCGGGCTCTGGGTCTGGGGCTGGGGCACGCCCGAGACGTCGACGTTCACGGAGAATGTCTCGTACGGGTATCCCGGCGGCATGAACGTGAAGCCGATCAACTCGGTCATCCTCAAGACCAATTAGTGAGAAATCGACGCAGCCGGAGTCCGCGTGGTCCGGCGCGGACTTACTTGGAGCGGTACGCGTAGTGGTGCTGGTGCATCTTGCGGAGGAACCGGTCGTCGATCCCGGGGGGAGAGGCGCTCCCGAGGACCGAGTCCAGGCCGCACTTGGGGCACAGGGCGGTCTGACCGGCATCGATCCAGGAGGTGATCTCGGCGACCGTGAACTTCCGGAAGCAGAAGAAGCACGCGCACTTGTCGCTGGCCTCGAGCGCGGGGCGGTGCTTGGACGCGTGTACATGTGCGCCAATGTAGAACTGCTGCTCGGGAGTCGAAATCTTCTCGGCCACGGGACCGGGACCGTACCACCCTTACCGTCCGCTCCCTCGAACTATCTCAGAGAGTCATGGCACTCCGAGATCGAACGATACAGAATGGAGAGATGCAGCAAGCGCTGACGACTCCTCTCCTCAAGTCGGTCGTCCTCGGAACCCTTCTCCTGTCCGCCGGCGCGATCTACGCAGCCAGCACCGATCACTCGGCCACTCATCGCCTCGTGTTGCACACGACCGAGGAGCCCGGTGCGATCTACCTGAGCGAGTGGAAGGCCCGCGACGTCGTCAAGGCGACGTTCGATGACGGCGAGCTCCGCCCGATCACGTTCACCATGACCGCCGACATGTTCGACGGCTGCCGGTGGCGCGCGACCGAGACGCTGGTCCCGATCGACAGCACCACGTTCTCGTACGACTACAGCGAGACGATTCTCGGCTGCGCCGACGGCGCGGTGCCGATGATCAAGACGCCGCGCACCGGCATCGTCACGATCGACTAGCTGGGGTTGTAGGTGAGCGCGCCGAGGTAGTCGCGCTTGCCGAGACCGACGCCGCTGTGACGCAGGATCGCGTAGCAGTGTGTGAGGTGGAAGTAGAAGTTCGGCTGACCGTGCTCGAGGAAGTAGTTCGCACCGGTCATCGTCTTGCCTTCCCAGCGCGGTGTCGTCACCGAGCGGGTGGCGGACTCCGCGAAGTCGGCGGCGGTGAAGCCCTCGAGGTACGCGATGACGGAGCGCACGCGGGCGCGCAGCTCGTCGATCGTCGCCTCGGTATCGGGATGCGACGGCGCCTCCTTGCCCGTCAGCCGCGACGCCGCGAGCTTGGCGGTGTCGCACGCAGCCTGGACCTGCTTGATGAACGCGAACTGGTCCGGCGCGAGGCGGAAGCCGAGGTACAGGTTCGGGTCGAACTTCTTGGCGCCGGCATGCGCGACGGCGGCCTCGAGCCACTTATCTAGCTGGCCGAGCTGCTTGGTCATCTGCCGGAAGGTCTCGTGGTGCATCACGGCATCCTACGCGGGAGTCCTCTATTGATCGCGCCGCGGGTCCCTGAGATCTTTGGCACAGATGCAGACCGTCTATACGGTCCTCGAACGCCTGGGCGGCGGGGGACAGGCCGAGGTGTTTCGCGGCACCGCCGAGTCGATCAAGGGGTTCAAGAAGGCGGTCGCGATCAAGCGAGTGCTCCCGCACCTGACGGCGAACCCGCAGTTCGTGGCGATGTTCCTCGACGAGGCGCGGCTCTCGCTGTTCCTCCAGCACGCCAATGTCGTGCAGGTCTTCGACATCTCCAAGGCGCCCGACGGCAACTACTTCCTCGTGATGGAGTTCGTCGACGGCTGTGATCTGAAGGCCTTGATCGCATTCCACAACGCCACCCAGACCCGCGACGTCGCGCTGACCCTGCACATCATCGTCGAAGCCTGCAAGGGTCTTCACTACGCCCACCAGCTCGAGCACCCGTCGACGGGACAGGCGCTCGGGATCGTCCACCGCGACGTCTCGCCGCCGAACATCATGCTGTCCAAGAACGGCGAGGTGAAGGTCGTGACTTCGGTCTCGCCAAGGCAGACAGCCAGGTCGAGATCACCGACGAGGGCGTCGTGAAGGGCAAGTTCAGCTACCTGTCGCCCGAGGCGTGCAGCGGCCTCGAGGTCGATGCGCGTGCCGATGTGTTCTCGCTCGGGATCATCACGTGGGAGATGCTGACCGGCTGGCGGTTGTTCTCCGGCGAGGATCCGCACAAGACCGTCGAGCTCGTTCGCAACGCGCGGATCCCGTCGATCACGGCGCTCAACCCCAATGTCGATGCCGAGCTCGAGGGCATCGTCCGCATGGCACTCGCCCGCGATCGCGACGAGCGGTTCCAGAACGCGGCCGACTACGGTGACGCGCTCGCGAACCACCTGTTCCAGCGCCAGCTCAAGGTGACGTCACGCAACGTGGCAGCGGCCGTACGCGACACCAAGCTCGCCCGCGAGCGCGCCAAGGATCCGAAGCACCAGCTGATCCAGGCGTTGATCATGGACGAGGTCAACAAGATGACCTCGCTCGTCGCCGAGGAGCTCGCCGCGCAACCTGTGTCGATCGCGGGACACGGCGGTAGCAGCGGCGAGGTGGTCGATACCACCGACTGGGCTGCTGATCTCCTGGATGATTGAGCCCATGCGCGCGCTGTTTGTCCTGATCCTCCTGACCAGCGTCGCCCTCGCGAAGCCGACGGTCGCCGTTGCCCCGTTCGAGGGCGACTCCGACAACAAGGTCGCCGACATCGTCGCCGAGGTCGCCGGCGAGGACGCCAAGGTCATCGGTCCCGAGAAGACCGAGAAGATGATGGAGAAGCTCGAGCTGTCGGGCGAGCTCGATCGCAAGGACCTGACGAAGCTGCGCGCGAAGCTCGAAGCCGACGTGATCCTCAGCGGCAAGCTCGAGAAGGACGGCACGACCCGAACGCTCGAGCTCGGCGTGATCGAGAAAGGCCGCCCGACCCAGAAGTTCACGGTGACGTTCAAGAGGGCCGACTCCGAGAAGTTCAAGAACCAGGTTCGCAAGGCACTCGGCCGGAGCGCCAGCGGTGCGGACGACGATGACGAGGTCAAGCCCGACGACGATGACGACAACAAGAAGAAGAAAAAGAAGAAGAAGCGACGCGGCGGGGATGAGGAGGAAGCGGAAGAGGACGACGGCGACAAGGCGAAGCGCCACGCGGTGACCCAGGTCGCGATCCGCGTGTGGGCCGGCGCGTCGTTCGGCCGCCGGACGCTGACCAACGACTCGAGCGCGATGAACAAGCCACCGTCGGTCGGCACCGCCGCACCCGCGGGCCGGATCGAGGCAGAGGTCTATCCGCTCGCGACCGACACGATCAAGGGTGCGGCCGCCGGCATCGGCGTGTTCGGTCGCTACGAGAAGGCATTCGGCGTCAAGATCAACGTCCCGCTCGACCCGGACGACTCCGCGGTCTCGCAGAGCAACTTCACGGTGGGTGCGCGCTATCGCCTCGCGCTCGGCGAGGCAACGATCGCAGCCGGAGTCGCCTACGCGGGTCGCCAGTACATCGCGGATCGCAAGGTGCTCGCCGAGCCCAACGCGCTCGACATGCCCGACGTGAAGTACAGCGGCGTCGCTCCGGGCGTGATGGCGCGGTTCCCGGTCACGCCGACGATCGGTGGCTATGTCGGCGGCAACATCCTGCTGATGATGTCGACCGGTCCGATCCAGCAGACGATCAACTACGGTCCCGCGGATGTCCTCGGGTTCGAGTTCGAAGGGGGCCTCGACGTCGCGTTCGGCGCGAACTACGGCCTGCACATCGGGGCGGACTTCAGCCAGGTCGGGTTCACGTTTGTCGGGAAGCCCGGAACGATGGCGGCGACGCGCGGCGTGAAGAAGGCGACCGATCGCACGTACAGCCTGCTCGCAGCGTTCGCCGTCACCTACTAGGCTCGTCGTCGTCGAGCGAACGCTCGTACCGCGAGAGCAGAGGCTGCGCGGTCACGCCGTGGATCACCACGCTGAGCGCGATCACGGAGATCGTGAGGCCGACGAGGTCGCGGGCGGCACTGCCGGTCACGCCGTGATCGAGGGCGTAGCCCAGGTAGTACAGGCTGCCGATGCCGCGGATCCCGAACCAGCCCATCAGCCAGCGCTGGGGCGCCGTCGTCGGCGTGAACAGGAGCGCCGCGTGGCATGCCGTCGGGCGGATGACGAAGAACAGCGCTGCGGCGATCGGGATCGCTCGTACGTCCCAGTGCGTTCCGAGCGCGACGCCGACGGCAACGAGCAAGCCGACCTCGACGATTCGCTCGACAGTGTCGCCGAACGACAGCGTCTGCGACACGAGGACGCCGGCGGCGACCGCGGGTTCCTCGAGCTCCTTCGGTGTCACGTTCGCCCCGACCATCGCCTCCGCGGGCGGATGCACGACGTCGTCGTCGGCGGCGATCGCCGCGAGGTCAGCGTCGGGGTGCGGGGTGTCGGCGACGACGTGGACCTCCGCGGCGCGCAGGCCGAGGCCGGCCGCGAACACCGCGAGGAAGCCCCAGGCGCCGATCGCCTCGGCGCCGACATACGCGATGCCGATCAGCGCGAGCGCGAGGAGGTCGCTGGGTGCCGTGGCATCTCGCTGTCGCGCGCGCAACGCGATCGCGATCCTGCCGACCGCCTTGCCGAGCACGAGGCCGAGCACGAGCGCGGCGGGTACCGCCCACAGGAGGCGCAGCCCGGCCCACTCGAACAACCACGTCCCCGCTCCACCCTCGACGCCCCACGCGAGCGCGAGGACGATGAATGGAAACGCCATTCCGTCGTTGAGACCTGCCTCGCCGCTGATCCCGTACCGCATGCGATCGCGATCGTCGGCGTCGTTGACCGCGACGGCGCTCGCGAGCACCGGATCCGTCGGAGCGAGCACCGCTCCGAGCAGCAGCGACGCACTCGCGGAGACCCCGAGGACGAGGTGCGCGAAGGCCGCGATCCCGAGGATCGTCAGGATCATCACCGGGCCTGCGAGCGCGTACGCCGCGTGCCACGCCGGATCACGCCACGACAGGCGGAGCTTCAGGCCACCGATGAACAGCGCGATGATCACCGCGACCTCGGCGATCCGCTCGATGTACGGCGCCGCCTCGATCACATCGAGAGAGACCAGGCCGAAGCCGACGGGACCGATCACGAGGCCGACCGCGAGGTACAGCGCCGAGGTCGTGATCGGAAGATCGCGGACGTAGGACGACGCGAGTGCCATCAGCAGCAACACGCCACTGATCAACGCCGTCCACTGGAGAAAGCTCATGACTCGCTAGAACGGAGCACCTGCAGACCGCGACCTCCGTGCGGAGGCGCGCGATCGTGCGGGTGCGCTCCGTCGATCAACGCTTCGGCTTGCGGCCCACGTCGGCCCGCTCGGTGCGTGTGCTGCGCACCTTGCCAGCGCGGAGCGTCCGGCCCTGGTTCTTGGCTTTGGTCTTGGTGCCAAGCCCGGGCCCCATGTTCTGCTTGTCGTGGCGCGTGTTCTTCTGCTCCTGGCCGGGCTCGCTACCGCGATTGCGGTCGCCGCCGTCCTTGTTCATCGGGTTCGCCTTGGCAGTGGTCTTGGACATGGTCTGGTGTCGTTGCAGCGCACGTGCCATGAACGCGCATGGCCCGCCTCGATCCCCACTCCTACGCCGACGACACGCATGCCGAGACCGCGTCGCTCTCCCTCACCGCGCGCGTGGACTTCGCGACCAAGACACTCGACGCCGAGGCAACGCTGACGCTGAAGCAGCCGAGCGCGGGCCCGTTCGATCTCGACACACGCGATCTCGCGATCTCGTCAGTGACCGATCAGGACGGGGCCGCGCTGCCGTTCCTCGTGCACGGGAACGAGGCGATCCTCGGCGCTCGGCTCGCGATCGTGCTCCCCGTGAACACGCGCGCCGTGACGATCCGCTACCGCACGTCACCGGAGGCGTCGGCGCTGCAGTGGCTCGCGCCTGCGCAGACCAGCGGCGGGAAGCTGCCGTTTCTGTTCTCGCAGTGCCAGGCGATCCACGCCCGCTCGGTCGTACCGCTGCAGGACACGCCGCGCCTGCGCATCACGTACATCGCGCAGCTCACCATTCCGAGCGAGCTGAGAGCGGTGATGGCCGCCGCGCATTGCGGCCGCGAGGAGAACGGAACGACCGCCGTCGAGAAGTTCGAGATGCCACAGCCGATTCCGCCCTACCTGCTCGCGTTCGCCGTCGGTGACATCGCGTCGCGCGATCTGTCGCCCCGCTCGCGCGTCTACGCGGAGCCCGCGATGCTCGATCGCGTGGCCTACGAGTACGACGACGTCGACAAGATGATCGTCGCGGCCGAGTCTCTGTTCGGCCCGTACGACTGGGAGCGCTTCGACATCCTCTCGATGCCCCCCTCGTTCCCGTACGGCGGCATGGAGAACCCACGGCTCACGTTCATCACGCCGACGATCATCGCCGGCGATCGCTCGCTGGTCAGCGTGATCGCGCACGAGCTCGCGCACTCGTGGACCGGCAACCTCGTGACGAACGCGAACGCCGAGCACTTCTGGCTCAACGAGGGCTTCACCGTCTACGCCGAGCAGCGCATCCTCGAGATGCTCAACGGAGCCGAGAGCTCCGAGCTCGATGCGGCGATCGGTCGCCGCGAGCTGGACGACTCGCTCGCGCGGTTCGCGAAGCAACCCGGACTGACCCGCCTCCGCACGCACCTCGAAGGAATCGATCCCGACGACGCGTTCTCCGCCGTGCCGTATCAGAAGGGCTACTTCTTTCTGCGCTCGCTCGAGGAGGCCGTCGGCCGCCCAGCGTTCGAAGGCTGGCTGCGCAGCTACCTCCACGATTTCCGGTTCGGCGCGATCACGACCGCCGACTTCGAAAAGCACTTCGAAGCCGCCCTCCCCGGCGTGCTCGCAAAGGTCGACGCCCGCACCTGGATCGATGGAGAGGGCTTCCCTGCCACCGCACCGCGACCGCGCTCCGAGCGCCTCGCCGCCATCGAGCGCCTCGGCGGTGCCTTGCCCGACGCGGCGGTCGCTGCGACGTGGTCCGCGATCGAGTGGTGCCTCTACCTCGAGAGCGTGCAGCGGCCCGCGAGTCGCGAGCTATGCGAGGCCCTCGACCAGCGGTTCCACCTCACGGCGAGCACGAACTACGAGGTGCTCGTCGCGTGGCTGACGCTCGCGCTGCAGTCCGAGCACCACGCGGTCGTGCCGCGCGTCGAGGAAGTCCTCGCGGCCGTTGGCCGCATGAAGTACTTGCGCTCCCTGTTCACCGCGCTCGCCAAGGATCCCGTGACGCGCCCGGTCGCGGAGCGCGCATTCGAGAAGAACCGCGACGGCTACCACCCGATCTCTCGCCAGCTCGTCGAGGGTGTGTTGCGCGACGCCCGTGCGCTATCCTGAGGCGTGGATCAACGGGGACCGGTGCTCGCGCGTCCCGCCCCGGGGAGCTTTCGCTGCCTGGTGTGTCAGGAGTACGTCCGCGGCACCGACACCGGACACTGTCCGAAGTGCGCCTATGTCCCGCCGAGCGCACCGCCCGCGCAGGAACCGCCAGGCGTGTGGAGCGCAATGATGCTCGTCCACGTCGCGATCATCCTCGTCGCCGTGATCGTCCTGGTCCAGCTGATCTAGAAACTCGCACGCGCGGAGGCACACGCGATGCAACTCGTCAGGGGATGGCGACCATGAACAACCCCTACGAAATTCACGACCACGCGGGCGCACGCTGGCTGGCGCCGTTCCTGGCGGTGGTGTTCCTCACCGCACTCGGCCTCGTCTTCATGCTCGTGTATCCGCACCTCGGCCTCAGCGGCCGGATCTAGAGCGATCTCAGAGCGATCTAGAGCGCTACGGCGTCTGTTTCTTGAGTACGACCTCGGCCATCACGACGCCGGGCGGCAGGGGAGCGCCCCGTACCGCGGAGAGCGCCGTGTCGAGGACGAACAGCTGCTCGGAGTACAGCGCGTAGAACTTCTCGTCGCCGGGCGTCGCGTCGAGCTTGATCGCGCCAGGGAGGATCTTGTCGACGGTGGGATCGACCGCCGCGGGCTGCGTGCCCTGGAACGGGAAGTACACGGTCTGCGCACCGGCGCCATCGATCCCGACGATCGCGACGTAGCCGCGACGCCCTGCGTTGATCTCGAACCGGATCTTCTCGCCGGCCTGCACGGTGTCACCGCTCGCGAGGCGACGGTCTTCGGTGTGAATGATCAGCGTGACGTCGCCACCCTTGATGCCGATGTCATCCTCGGTCGGCTTGTCGTCGCGGCGCACGATCAGGAGCAGCGCGGCCGCGGCCGCGGCGAGCGCACCGCCGGCGAACAGCCAGCGCCAGACGGACGCGAGCTTTCTCGGCTCGGGGGCCATCTTCTCCATCTTGCGACCGATTGCGCGGACCTCGGCCGCCACATCGACGCTCGCGAGGTACGCCTGGTTCTCGGCGCGGAGCTCCTCGAGGCGCGTGCGATCCGCGGTGGACGCCTTCGCCTCGATCTCGGCCATACGGGGCGCAGGCAGATCCTCGGCGAGGAACCGCTCGAGCTCGACGTCGGTGAACGTACGCTCACCCATCGCTCGTCTTCTTCTCGGTGGTGTAGCCCGTACGGGCTGCGCGTTTCTTCACGTGCTCCTCGAATCGGTTGAGGATCTTACCGACGGTCCGTCGCGAGAGATCCAGGGACGCGGCGATCCCGTCCTGCGTGTAGCCATCGAGGTGGTGGAGCACCGCCACGGTGAGCTCCTCTTCAGAGAGTCCCTTGGTGAGGAACGCGAGGTCTCGCATGTTGTCGATCCGGCGCGGCTCGTTCCCGAGATCCCGGCTGTGAACCTCGGCATCGAGCTCGTCCTCGGACGCGGTCTTACGTCGCCGCAGGCGGTCGATCGAGGCGTTGGTCGCGATCCGGTAGAGGACCGCGAACGCCGACCCGTGATTGTCCCACTTGTCCTTCGAGGACAGATAGCGGGCAAACGTCTCCTGGACGAGGTCACCGGCCTCATCCCGGTTGCCGCAGATCGACGCACAGCGTCGGTGCAGCGCCGGTGCGTGGCGCTTGTACAGCTCGGCGACGGTGTCGCCTTCCCCCACGGGAGACATGGGCTCATGCAACCTAGACGGACCAACCCAGCAACATGGGAACTATTGCTTACCAGAGCCAGCCGAGGTGGAAGACCGGCCACAATTGCTGTGTGGTCTTGCCCGGTATCGCTGGGGTCGTTGCGGTCGCAGGGGTATCGGAGCTCTTGAAGATCATCATCCCCAGCCCGAGCTCGGTGGTGAAGCCCAGGTTGCTGACGAACTGGACGCCGCCCTCGATGCGGCCGTGGACGCCCCAGATATCTTCGGTCTTGTAGGACTGCGAGCCGTTGTTCGTCGTGGTGCCCACGGTGCCCATGCCGCCGCCGTAGATGTCGACCCCCATCTTCGCGAGGCTCACATGGGCGCCGAAGCCGAGGTAGGGGCTCCACTTGCTCGGGAGCGGCGCGATCGTGAACGCGACGTCGAAGCCGGGACCCGCGAAGTCGAGTGCTGCCGTCGCAAAGAACATCCGGTGGACGACCTTGGTCGCGTTGATCGTGAGTAGCCCGCGCGTGCTGAGCACATCGAAGCCGACGCCAAAGCTCTTGGCCGTGCGCGGGTTGCGCTCGACGTCCTTGACGAACTTGTCCTTCTTCTCGAGCGTCGCCTGCTCGAGTGCGGCGAGCGAGCCGAGCCGCTGGTACCAGATGGCGAACATCGGATCCTCGGACAGCGATGGATCCGCCTTGAGCGCATCGGCGAGCGCGAGCCGCTCACTCTTGTGATCGTTGACGCGCTCGTAGGATTCGGCGATCCGCACGAGGGCGCGACCACGGCCACGCCAGGCGAGCATGTCGCCCCGATCCTCGCGCAGCAGCTGATCGAACAGTGCGAGGGCGGGGGCGGTCTGGCCGCTCGCGAGGAAACCGAATGCCTGGCCGCGCCGCCACTCGCGATGTTCGGACTCGGTGAGCTGGCCCGGATCACCCTTGGTGATGATGCCGCCCGCGAGCGGGGCATCGGCGTACGCGATCTTCGTGACGTCCGGGCGCTCGCCCGCGGCGACGACGAGCGTGCCGACCACGAGCTTGTCGGCGAGAACGCGCTTGACCTTGTAGGAGCCGGGCGCGAGCGCGAGCGTGATGTCGCGCGCCTTCTCGGACGTCATCTCGGCGATCAGTCGCCACTCGTACTTGTCGAGGACGACGTACTTCTGCGGCGGGCCCTTGGGCAGGACCACTGCGACGTTCTTGTTCGTCTTGAGCCGGGTCAGCATCAGCTCGCCCTGCCCCGACAGCTCGTAGCGGAACGCCGGGCGCTGCTGGACCGAGCTGCTCGCAGTCGCGGCGCGCGTGCGCGTGTACGCGTAGTGATAGGCCTCGGTGATCGAGACCTGCTGATCGTTGTCCTCGTCCGCCGCACCGCGCAGCCCCGACACGAGGTGGTGCGTGAACACCGAGCCCTGGAGGGAGCGTGACTCCTGCGAGAGCTCGTCTGCGCCACTGCTCGACAGCAGCACCATTCCCGACAGCTTCGGGTTGACGACGTCGACGACGAACTCCTCGGTCTGCGTTGCGCCCTTGCGCGTCACCGATCCGGACTTGCATGCATCGATGATGCCGAGCTTGATCGTCGCGGGCAGGCTGCGCAGCGTGTCCTGGAGCTCCTTGTGCGACATCGGATCGCCGCGGAGGTGGAGGTGCCGATCGTCGGCGTGACCCGAGTAGTAGACGAACACGAGCGTGTCCTCGGTCGCCGAGTCGCGCGCGATGCCGGCGAGCCGGCGCAGGGCACCGCGAACATCGGCGGTGCTCGGGTCGCGCATCAGCTCGACGCGATCGGCCGGGAATCCACCGAGCGCGACCAGGACGTCGCGCACGCGCTCCGCATCATTGTCGGCGTAGCGCAGCGGCCGATCCTGGGACCATCCCGGGTTCGAGCCGATGACGAGGGCGTAGCGCTCCTCCGCGAACGCGGTGGAATGCGCTGCAACCAGCACTGCAATGACGCATGCGATCCGACTCACGCGACCGTTCAACGTCCAACGCATTCAAAAGTTCCCGACGAGCGGCAGTCACCCGTTTATCACGCGGAAGGAAACCACGACAACCAAAACGGTTGCGCCCGAACCCGGAAGGGTCCTCGGGCTACCGCTCGTTTCGGTGCATCTACTGCTGTTTGCCAGAGGGCCCGAGAAATTGTGCGCAAAGCTCCGACCCCATGCGTTCACGGGTCATGAACAAGCACCGCACCCTCTTCCTCTCGTGTTCCCTCTTCGTCGTCGCAGCCGGAGCTGGATGCACCGATGAGGGGACCGAGCCCGGCCCCGACGCCGGGTGCGCGACGGAGACCTTCTATCGCGACTCGGACGGCGACGGCTACGGCGACGCTACGCAGGGCTCACCGCAGTGCGAGCCAGCCGCCGGCTACGTCGCACGCGGCGGTGACTGCGACGACACGGCCGCGGCCATCCACCCCGGTGGCACCGAGGTCTGTGACCTCGTCGACAACGACTGCGACGGCGCCACCGACGATGCCGACTCCGGCGTCAACACCGCAACCGGAACGGTCTACTTCCGCGATGCCGACGCCGACGGCTTCGGCGATGCCGACACCACGATCCGCGCATGCGCGGTGCGCACGGGCTACGTCGCGACGTCGACCGACTGTGACGACAGCCTCGCCACGGTCAACCCGTCGGCGAGCGAGGTCTGCGACTCGATCGACAACGACTGCGACGCGCTGATCGACAGCGCCGACTCGTCGGTCAACCTCGCGACCGCGCAGTCGTACTACCGCGATGCAGACAACGATCAGTTCGGCGCCGGCGCCGCGACGGTCGCGTGCTCTGCGCCGACCGGCTTCGTCGCTGCGGCCGGCGACTGCAACGACATGGACAACACGTCGAAGCCCGGAGGCATCGAGGTTTGTGACGCGGCCGACAACGACTGCGACGGCGGCATCGACGGCACGGTCGCGGCCCCGAACCGCTGCACCGCACTGGTCGGCACGTACACCCCCGGCACACACAGCCACCTCGCGCAGGAGAAGCTCGGCGCCACCGTCATCAACTCGATGCAGTGCACCGGCACTACCGGCAGCAACATCGGCCTCGTGCTGGCTCGCAAGCCTGCGCTCCAGGGCACGTTCAACTGCACCTATCCGAGCGGTGGTGGCCTGTTCGCCACGAGCCAGAACGGCGTCCTTCGCGCATCCGTCAGCCTCACGGGCGTCGTCACCGGCACGATCGAGCACACGTACGACTCGGACCTCAAGCGCACGTACCCGGTGGCCGGCACGCTGACCGGAAACCAGCTGACGCTCAGCGGCACCGGCTCGATGTTCCCGCACCCGATGTCGGCGGTCGCATGGCAGGTGACCTTCTCGATGGGCGCGTCGCGCTAAGCCATGTCGTTGCCTTGAAACAGCCAGCGGATGCCATCCGCGGTCTGCTTCACGCTCGGCGTCGACGGTGCGATCAGCTCGACGACGACATGCACGCGATTTGCGACCCGCGCATCGCGGTAGGTCGTGATGCTGCGGATCGGGCTACCGAACCGGGTGACATCGAGCTTGCGCTCGAGGTTCGTGCCGATCGCGACACCGTCGAGGATCAGCTCCGCTCGGCTCTTCGTGACCAGGCCGACCGTGACGCGCACATCGCCGAGCATCGAGATGTCGACGTGGGCGCGACCCTCCTGGCCCTTGAACGCGATGTCGCGGACACGCGGCGTGCCCTCGTACACGGCGGGCTCGGCGACAGCGACTCCCTTGCGGACGGGTTGTGATCCCTTCGCGCGCTGCTTCGCGGTCTCGCGTCCAGCTAGCTCGGCCTCGCGCGTCGCGACCTCTACTGCCTTGCGATCGGCCTCGGCCGTCCGGCGCTGCGCTTCGACTTCGCTGCGCTTGACCGCTGCTTCGCGCGCTGCGAGCTGTGCGGCCTTCTTGTCGGCCTCGGCGGCGATCCGGGTCTGCTCGATCTCGCCGCGCTTGCGAGCGACCTCGCGCGCGGTCGCATCGGTTGCGGTGCGCTCGGCCTCGGCGGCGATTCGCTGCTGCTCGGCCTCCGCGCGCTTGCGGGCCGTGTCCGATGCGAGGCGCTGCTGCTCGATCTCGCTGCGCTTGCGCGCGGCATCACGTGCGGCGGTGTCGGCCGCCGTGCGCTCGGCCTCCGCGGCGAGCCGCTGCTGCTCGACCTCGGTCCGCTTCCTCGTCGCATCGCGCGCCTCGAGCTCCGCAGCCTTGCGCTCCTTCGCGGCCTCGCGCGCTGCGAGCTCCGCAGCCTTGCGCTCCTGGTCCGCCGTCAGCCGCTTCGTCGCAGCCTCGCGCACCGCGAGCTCCGCAGCCTTGCGCTCGGCGTCCGCCGCCGCGCGCTTGCTCGCTGCTTCGCGCGCCGCCAGCTCCGCAGCCTTGCGCTCGGCATCCGCCGTCATGCGCTTGGTCGCCGCCTCGCGCGCCGCCAGCTCCGCCTCGCGCACCGCGAGCTCCGCCGCCTTGCGCTCGACGTCCGCCGATAGCCGCTGGTGCTCGGCCGCGCGAGCCGCCGCCTCCGCTGCCCTGCGCTCCTGATCCGCGGTCATCCGCTTCGCCGCCGCCTCGCGCACGGCGAGCTCCGCCGCCTTGCGCTCGACGTCCGCCGACAGCCGCTGCTGCTCGGCCGCGCGAGCCGCGGCCTCCGCTGCCCTCCGCTCCTGATCCGCGGTCATCCGCTTCGTCGCGGCCTGACGCGTCGCGAGCTCTGCCGCCTTGCGCTCCTCGTCGGCGGTGAGCCGTCGCGTCGCAGCCTCGCGTGCGGCCAGCTCCGCCGCCTTGCGCTCCTGATCCGCCGTCAGCCGCTTCGTCGTCGCATCGCGAGCCGCCAGCTCTGCCGCCTTGCGCTCCTGATCCGCCGTCAGCCGCTTGCTCGCTGCATCGCGCGCGGCGATCTCGGCGGCCTTGTGATCGGCGTCCGCCGCGATCCGCTGCTGCTCGGCTTGCTTCGCGGCTTCACGCGCGGCGGACTCTGCCGCAAGGCGCTGCTGCTCGATCTCGGTGCGTTGCTTCGCGGCGTCCCGGACCGCGAGCTTGCGCTGCTGCTCGGTCTCGCCGCGCTGCTTCGCTGCCTCCCGCGCCGCGATCTCCGCGGCCTTGCGATCCGCATCCGCCGCGAGCCGGAGCTGCTCGGCCTCGCTACGCTGCTTCGCTGCCTCGCGCGCCGCGATCTCCGCGGCCTTGCGGTCCGCATCTGCCGCGAGCCGCTGCTGTGCGGCTGCCGTCATCGCCGCATCGGCCTCCTCGCGCATCCGCGCCGCTCGCGTTGCCGCGACCTCGGCCTCGGTGCGCCGCTTCGCCGCGTCGGTCGCGGCACTCTCTGCATCCCCACGCTTCTTCGCGGCTTCGCGCGCCGCGATCTCGGCGGCCGTGCGCTGCTGATGAACACTCGCGAGCGTACCGCGCGTCGTCTCGAGGTCTTGCTTCGCGCGCTGCGCCGCAGCCTCGGCCTCGGCCCGACGCTGCTCTGCCTCGGCGGTCGCGCGTCGTGCCTTCGCGAGCTTGTCCTCGGCGATCTTCGCCTCGGCCACGAGCTTCTCGCGATCGCTTGTCGTGGACCGATCTCGCGCGCGTGCCGCATCCTTCGCTGCAGCCTCGGCGACATCACGCTCGCGCGCCGCCTTCGCCGCCTGTTCGCGGGCGGGGGCCTCGCGCGCCGCTGCCGCTGCGTGCGCCGCGAGCGCTTTGTCCTCGAGGGCCTGCGCCGCCGCTGCCTTGCGATCGATCGCGGCGAGCTGCTGCTTCGCATCCCGCATCAGCTTCTCGGCGTCGGTGCGCGCTGCTTCCGCACGCTGCTTGTCCGCCTCTGCCTCGGTCTTGGCCTGCTTCGCCTCGGCGCGTGCTTGCGCGGCGTCGGCGCGCGCAGCCTCGGCATCGCGACGCGCGCGCTCGACATCCGCCTGCGTCCGCGCGCCATCCTTCGCACTCCGCGTCGCCTCGGCCCGCATGCGAGCGAGCTCTTCACGCGCGAGCGCGACATCGCGGCGCGCATCCTCGGTCTCCTTGCGTGCGCGGTCCGCCTCGGCGACGGCCTCGAGCCGCGCCCGCTCTGCATCGCGCTGTGCACCGGCGGCTGCGTCCTTGGCCCGCGCCGCATCCTGCTTCGCTTTCGACGCATCGGCGCGTGCGCGTTCGAGATCGGCCGCTCCGCCACGCTTCGCCTCGTCGGCTGCGCGCTGCGCTGCGGCGGCACGCGTTGCCTGATCCGCTGCTGCCGTCCTGAGCCGCTCGGCCTCGGCCTGCGCCGCCGCTGCTGCACTGTTCGCCTTCGCGAGCTCTGTCGACCCGCCCGCACCGAGCTTCGGTGCCGGATCGCGTGCGGTCACCGTCACGACGACCTCGGTACCGTCGGACTTCACGTCGTAGCGACCCGGGCGCGCGAGCGTGACGATCACGCGCACGAGCTGGCCACCGTCCTCGAGCTGCTGCGCCGCGATCGTCGAGACTGCCCACGTGTTCGGCATCAGCGACGCGCTGCTGTCGTGACCACCGAGGGCCTCGGCGAGTCGCGCGAGCGGAAGGTCGAGCACGACGCGCGTCGGTCGCTCGAGCTTGTACACGGTGAACGTTGGCGTCTTCGCGCCGCGGATGTGGATGCGGGTCGCTCCCGCGTCCTCGGAGAACGTGACCGCACGGATCTCGTTCTTGGTGTCTGCGTGCGCGACCACTGCGGTCAGCGCAACGCACATCGTGGCGATCCAGATCGTTGGTCGGCTGTGCATGACGCGCCTCCTCGCCCGAGCGTGGCTGTTACCCTTGTCGCCCGGCCTCGGGGCCGGACCAAGTTTCGGGCGATCGGGCGTGCGGATCTGCCAGTCGTGCGGTTTTGCACCACCCCCATCCGACCTAAGTGCCGTGAATGGGCCATGGCACGCCCGATGCTCTACCCCGGTCCATGAATCGCCTAGCTTGCTTGTTCGCTGCGACCGCCCTCGCGGCTTGTGTCCATTCGACCGAGGTCAAGTACAGCGGCGCAGTCCGGGTCGACTCGGCAGACCTGATCGCCATCAACCCCGACGTCAAGGTCGTCGCCGACTCCGAGAAGCCGATGGTGTTCGCGGTCGGCTCGTTCTGGCTGTTCCACGACGCGGCCTGGTATCGCTCGTCGTCGATCCGCGGCACGTGGGTCCGCGTCGCCAATCCTCCGCTCCCGGTGAGGCAGCTCGATCAGCCGTACGCGTTCGTGCACTGGCGCGACGATCACCCCGTGGAGCAGACCGCCACGGCCGAGGTCGACAACACCATCGTCGGTGGTGTCACGAGCAAGCCGGACTTCCAGTTCAAGCAGAACCCGCTCGCGTTCGAGAACTGAATCCGCAGCGGGCCCCTGGATCACCGACGTGGCAAGGGCAGCGCGGGCAGCGCCTCGCGGATCTGCGGATCTCGACTCCACCGGTCGCCTCGCATCCCGACATCAACTATCGATCCGTCACCCGGATGCGGGCGTGGTGCTCGCGCCACCCAGCGCAGAGCGCGAACGAGCAGAGGCTCCCGACGGGCGAACTGGTTCGCGGCAGTCACGCGTTGCGCGATGACCCGAGCTAGCCACCGCTCGAGGTGAGAGTCCGTGCGCGCGCGTGATGTCGTGGCAACGCACGAAGCGCGGCACGGATCACCTGAGTCAGAAGTACAGCAACGGTCCGTACGCGAAGCGCGTCGGTGAGACCTCACCCGAGCGGTCGTGGACACCGTCGCAGCGCCTCGCGGATCAGCACATCGATCGTCGCGTCGCTGCCCACGCGGGCAACGGCCTCCTCGACAGCTGTGCCCGCGATCGAGACCTTCCATCCGAGCCCGACGAGGGCGTCACGTGCCTGGATTCTCATCGCGACGGGCGCGAACTTCCTGCCGCCCACTGCATCGTCGCGCTGAGGGACGTTCGTGCCCATAGGGGCATGACGCTCGTTCGTGCCCCCGTGGGCATCGTCCGTTCGTCGGAACGCGAACCGAAGCTCGTCAGGCGCCCGGCCTTCGATCGCGAGTCGTCCCGCGTGATGCTGCGCGTGGTGACCCCAGCACAGAACGGTGAGTAACCACTCCTCGTGCCCACCGCCATCCGCCTGATGAACGATGTGGTGAACCTCGAGGTTCCGCTTGCTGCGGCACCCCGGCACGGTGCACCGGTGATGGTCGCGCGCCATGAGCCGCGCGCGCTTCCTCGGCGTCAGCGTCACCGTCTTGCGTCCGGGTTCTCCCTCCACCGTTCCGAGGTGCTCGGCATCGCAAAGCGCTCGCTCGATCTCGGCAGGCTCGAGCTCGGCCCGTCCACCCGGGCCACTCTGCCAGCCGCGCTCGCAGTGCGAGCAGATCGAGATCTGCGCCGGCGTACTCGCTCCCTCGGGGGACACTCGCGCCCGCTCAAGCACGAGCCGGAAGAACTCCGCCTCCTCGATCCGGTGCCCCATCTCCGCCTCGATCGCGGCCCTCAGCTCGCGATAGATCGCGATCGTCTGCGGTGGCAGCTCGATGCTGAACCGACGGAGCCGCAGGTCCGGATCGTCGGGGTCGTCGGGCCCGTCGCCCTTGTTGCGGCCCGACACCATCGCTTGCACCTCGCCGCACGTCTTGCCCTTCGCGGCGGCGATCCATTCCTCCTCGGTCTCGGGCGTCACCACGCGGGTCAGCTCCCTGACGTGCGAGTACTGGAACGTCCCGTCCTCGAGCTCCGCCTCGAGCATCGGCAGCTCGGCCAGCGCTTGCGAGACCCGCAGTCGATCGCTCGCGGCCCGCGGTTCGACGCCGTGCTCGCGTTCCAGATACTCCAGGATCGAGATGAAGCCGAAGTGAGTCAACAGCTGCATGGCCTCGGCCTCGCGCAGATGCCGCGCGTTCTCGGCGTCCCATGCACTGCGCCTCCGCGTCGCCGACTTCATCTCACC
>JANOPP010000278.1:0-1895 GCA_031421915.1 Myxococcales bacterium
TACGACGTCACCTTACCTCGCAAGTGAAAAGGACACATGGCTGAGCTGCAACCGAGCGAGATTCTGTACATCCCCAAGCGACGGCGGCTGACGCACGCCCGGCTCAAAGGCGAGGGCGGTCAGGACGTTCTGCACCTGTTCTATGGCGAGGTGGAGCTCATCTTCGACGAGCCAGACATCGCGCCGTTGGGCGAAAAGCTGCTCGAGGTAGAGCAGTTTCGCGCCGAGGACGCCGTGGCATGGTCGAACGCCGAGCCGCATTCATGGGAGAAGATCCGCGAGTTGCTCCAGGCGCTGCTCGATCGGAAGGTGCTGATCCGCGTCGCTGACGCGCCCACGGGTCGCCCCACGGAGACGTACCCCGCGCGGCGCGGCGAGGCGCCCGAGGATCGCGAGCCGCTAACGTACAGCGGCCACGACGACCGTTGCCCCCACATCACCGAGCAAGCGTATGGGCGCGCGTTTGACCTCGCGAACGTCGAGGTGCTCGTTCCAATTTACCGCATCGCGCACCCCGCGCTCGATGCGGACGGCCGCCAGGTCGGTGAGAACAACGTCACGCCGCGGAGCTTGTTCCTCGATCTGCCGACGCAACGCAAGCTTTGCCACTATCCCGGGAGCCGGTACCAGCACGAGCTGCCGATCAACGTCACCGCGATGAAGCACATGTCGCGGCACTGGCCGGTGCTGATGTCGCTGACCGAGCAGTTCCGGGCGGCCGTCGTCGCACGGATGCCACCTCGCAACCCGACATCGTTCACCGCGGGGGAGCTCCACTTCATCGCCGTGTGCATGCTCGCGTCCGTGGGGTACGTCATGGTGCGCGGCGTCGATCCGGTGCCCAACGGGCAGCTCGACAGCGGCCTCGCCGCGATGTTCCGACTGGTCGACGGCGTTCGCCTCGTCACCAACGACTTCGTGCGCGCTGATATCGACTCGCAGGGTTGCGAGACGCCTGTCAGCGCGAAGATGATCGCAGAGTACGCCGAGCGTCACAACGTGTATCTGGGCACGCGCGGCGTGTGCGCCGGGCCGCCAGCGCTGATCGACGAATATCTCCGCGTGTTGCTCGGCGAGGAAGCGGCACCGATCCAGGTCGAGCCGAGCGTTGCGGCGCGCCTTGGCGACATCGAGGCCTCGATCGACTATGGCCTGCTCGGCCAGCGGATCGAATCGGTCACCCGGTTCCTCGGCGCCTCGCAGGGTCTGCTCCACGAGCGGCTCCGGGCGGCCTTTGTCGGCCACCTCCCGCGCACTGTGCTGCAGGAATGCGTGGACGCGCCAATCGACCCGGCTCACTACCCGCTGCTTCGCGACGATCTTCCGCTCATGGAGACGTTCCAGCGCGAACTCGACCTCAGCCGCTGGTTGTTCGCGCGCGCCGGCGAGGCGCTGTCCGGCAAGGTCGACGCCGCGTCGCTCGACGAGCGAGTGAAGCTCGACCCGGCCGAGCAGGCCACGTGCCAGCGGCGCCTCTGCGAGTTGTTCGCGCATGGGCTTTCCGCCGACAAGGTCGTGCGCGAGCCGATCTTGGGTGAGCTGGCCGCCGTCGCCGCCGCCGCGTTCGCGCTCGAGCGCCGCTGCCTCCGGATCGTCGAGCGCGAGCTGGGGATGCTCAACGAGCGCCTTTCGCGCCAGCCGAGCCGTTCGCTCACAAGCGTCGACCTGGCCACTTACACGCGCCCGCGGAACGGGCCGCCTCTGTTCGAGACGCTTGCGGAGGGATTAGGCGTCTACGTCACCAGCAACGCTAACGCCACCGTGCTCTCGTACGGCGATCACAGCCTCACGTTCACCGATTAGAGGTCTCGATGCATCCGGAACTCGTACGCCGCTTCCATGAACCTATCCGCGACGAGGCTGCGCGCCGATACGGCCTATCAGGCGCGGCACTC
>JANOPP010000279.1:0-1682 GCA_031421915.1 Myxococcales bacterium
CTGTTCGGGCTCGACGTCCTCGACCTCCTCCTCTTCCTGATCGTACTGGGGTGCCTCAGGCGGCGGCAGCATCGGCGCCGCTGCGCTGCGAAAGAATCCCTTCGACGACGCGAGCCCCTTGAGCCAATCCGCTTGCGCGTCGGCGAGCACCTTCACGCCATCGCGAAGCGTCTCGGCCATGCGGAACCCGAGCTCCAGCGTCTTCGCGTTGTGCTGGAAGGCCATCTGCGTGGCACGGACGTTCGCCTCGAGAACAAACCGGGTATCGCTGGCGTTCGCAGGCAGCATCGGTTGGATTGCGGACGCCTCGGGTTCATCGATCTCGATCGGTGCCCCAGCGTTGCGGTGCTGGCCGAGCTCGATCGCAACGGTGAAGTCCAGCGGATCGGCCTTCGCGTCGATGGCGTCGAGCCGGTACACGCCGGGGGCGAGGATGTCTTCGAGGTCCGCGATCGTGTAGCCGAGCGGCACCTGGATCGGTTGCTTGTCGACCCCGAGGACGATGCGCGGGCGGCCTCCTGTATGCCGCCGAACGCGCCAGGCCGCTGCGTTCTCCGGTACTGCGAGCGGTTGCCCGCTCGGATCGCGAGCGAGTGGAATGAGGAGCGGATGGTTCGAGTCGGCAGCGCTGGGCATACGCCAAGCTAGCCAGGAGGTGGGTCAACCCTTGTCACGCTCGCGCAACCACGCGAGACTTGGTCCCATCGATGCGATCCCCGGCTTTCGAGAAGGTCACGCGATCGCTTCACGCGGCTTCTTCAAAGCCCGCCAACGGCGGGGTTCAGTCGTCGCGTTGCCAACGACTTGCGGCGACGCCCGGCGCCAAAGTCCTTTCGTCGAACCTTTGCCCCGCGCGTCGCAAAGCCTTCGCGAAAGGCTTCTCGCGTCGTAATCCGGCCTCTGGGCCACGGAAAGCTCATGTACCGCCGCGGTGAAGTCGGTCAGGTCGCGCGAGCGCTGCGCATTCTCGACGCCCTGCGCGGGTATCGCCAGGGGCGATCTCTTTCCGAGCTGGCAACGGAGGTTGATGTCAGCGAGCGCACCGTGCGCCGCGACCTCGCCGACTTGATCGATGCAGGGATTCGCATCGATCTGACCCTCATTGGCAACCGAGCGGGCGCCAAGCTGATCGACGCGAGCTACTCGACGATCGCGATCACTCGCCGCGAACGCTACACGTTGCTCGCGGTGCGCCGCATGTTCGACGTCCTTCAGGGCACGCCCCTCGCCGAGGACGTCCAGTCGGTGCTGCGCAAGCTCGAACAGCGCATGGGCGATGCCGAGCGCGCCGAACACGAGACGCTCGGCGATCGATTCGCGTACATCCCGGACGGTGGAACGAAGCTCTACAGCGGCAAGGAGGACGTGCTCGATGCGTTGCTCACCGGCGTGCTTCAACGAAAGCTCGTGAGCTATGCGTATCAAGGGGCACGTGGTCGCGCCCAGCGCGGCATCCTCGCGCCCTACGCCGTGGTGCTCTACAAGCACGGCCTGTACGTGCTGGGGCCGCGCCTCCAGGTCGCGGGTGAGGCCATCGATCTCGAGGGCCGCTCGGTCACCGTGTTCGCCGCCGAACGCTTCGTCGAGGCCGATCACCTTCGCCGCACCTCCTTCACCCCACCGGCCACGTTCAAGCTCGCCGATGTCATGCACGGCGCCTTCGGCGTCCACGTTGGCGATGC
>JANOPP010000280.1:0-13912 GCA_031421915.1 Myxococcales bacterium
CTGATGAACTGCGCGACCGGCGTCTGGCTCTGCACGAAGCCACCGACGAGCACCGCCGAGTAGTTCGGTTCGCTCATCTTCTTGCCCGCCTCTGCGACGACGGCGGCGACCTGTTCCTTGCTCAGCTTCATGGAATCTCCAGCGGTGCGATCGCGGGACGCGTCGAACCGAACCGACATAGCGCCTCCGCCGTGAGTGCTGCAACGTCTGCGGCGAGATTGGTGCAGAACGCCTTGCGGGCCGGGCCCATGAAGTCGCCGTGCGGACGGACCAGCGAGTCGCACACGATGTCGGGCGCGGCCTGTCCCGCGAACATCCGCGCCTGCCACGCATCCTGGTACCAGCTCACGGCGGACCGCAGCTCGGGGGTGACCATGCCCGTCGGGCTCGGATCTCCGAGGAGCTCTCCGAGCACCTGCTCGCCCGCGCGGATCGCCCCGCACGTGCCTTTGCCAGTGATCCCGCCGCGGCGGAGCGCCTGGTACGCGGGCGTCGGCACACCGAACGTCTCGGCGAGTGCGATGCCGCAGCTGCGATGCGGCGTTCGGGTTCCTTCGTAGAGGACGAACGCCTTGTCGCGCGCGGCGGAGACGTACGCGACCTCGTCGGCCGTGAGCGCGCGCTGGCTGGACTCGGCCATGGGGTGATGCTACTGCCCCCAGAGGCGCTCGTCGAGAATCGTGCAACCTCCACTGATCCCTGGCGGCACGCCGGCGCTGCGGCGCGCGGTGATGGTGAGTGTGGTGATCCACGCCATCGCCCTCGTGATCGGTGCGGTCGTGCACGAGCCGACCGATCGCTCGAAGACCGAGCTCGTCGATATCGATCTCGCGCCGCCGAAGCGCGAGGTCGAGGCGTTGCCGCCCGAGGTCGCGCGCAAGCTCGACGAGGCCATGGCCGCGACGCAGGACCTGCTCGACAAGGCTGCGGCCGATCAGGCGGCACGCGACGAGGCGAGCAATCGCAACGGCGAGGGCTACGCGATCGACGCGGGTGTCGACGCGCCCCTCGATGCACCGCCCGACGCTCCGCCCGACGCTCCGCCCGACGCGCCCCCCGACGCGGCGAAGCCCGATGCGCCGGACCCGATGGTCGCGGGGATCGACGCGGGCACGGATGCCGAGCCGCTCGCGGCGATCGATGCACCGATCGATGCCGACCTGATCGCGACGGTGACCGATGCCGGTGTCGACGATGCGGCGCAGGATGCTCAGGCTCTCGCGGCACTCGGCGATGCGGCGATCGGCGATGCCGGCGTCGGGCTCGGTGATGCCGCCGGCGATGCCCTCACGATCGCGGAGGCGGCAGACGCCGGAACCAACGACGCGACGGAGATCGCGATGACCGGATCGGGCTCCGGCTCTGGCATGGGCTCCAATGGACCGAGCCTGCAGCCTGGCCCGGGCAGCGCGAACGGCGCGGGCTCGGGCTCCGCGGCGACGACGGATCAGCCTGCCGTCGATGGCGCACCGACGAGCGCGGGGACAGCGGCGAACCTCCTCAACTACTTCCCGCCCGGGCACATCGTGACCGCGATGATCCGGTTCGATCGCCTGCGCGGGACCGAGTGGGCGGCGCAGACCGAGCGCCTGCTGCGCCCGATGCCGGACTATCGTGTGCTGTTCGGGCCGAGCGACGCGAAGATCGCCGATCGTCTCGACACGCTCGTGATCTCGTCGCCGGCGCCCCGCGATCCGCGCGAGACCACGCTGGTCGCTCACACCAAGCTCGGGCGCGCGGACCTGCGCGACTTCCTCGGCGCGACGACGCCCGTGACGTGGTCGGCCGCGAAGGGCGGCCTCCTCGGCAAGCGCACGGGCAAGACGTTTCCCGGTGACAAGCGCGTGTTCCTGTCGCCGTTCCGCGGCTGGTTCATGCTCGCGAAGCCCGGCGATCTCGGGACGCTCACCACGCCCGCGCCCGGCGATCTCGATGCGATCGAAGCGAAGGGCAAGCTGCCCGCGTGGATCGGTGCGATTCGCTCGATCGAGGCAGAGTCGGGCGAGCCGTACGGGCCGGCGCTGGTCGTGACGATCGCGTCGGGCGGCGAGCGCATCGACCTCAAGGGCAACGATTTCGGGCTCGGCATCCAGACCGTGCCGACTCCCGACCGCCTGACGCTCGTGATGGAGCTCGTGAAGACCGGCAAGCTGCAGGGCTGGTACGTGCGCGGAAACCTCCGGTTCGGAAGCGCGAAGGACGCGACCGAGTTCATCGCCGTCGCCGACACGGCCCGCCAGCGCGTCGAGGACAGCCGGGCGCTCCAGCTGGTGATGGGCAAGCCGCTCGCGCGCGTCGTCAAGAACCTCGCGTTCAAGCGGACCGGTGGGGCCGTGTCGTACTCGACGGAGATCTCGATCGCCGACGCGCGCGCCATCCTCGATATGACCGCCCAGCAGCTCGATTCCTACTACGGCCCCCCGCCCTGATTGAACGATCGAGGTCGGCGTTGCATGCTGTGGGGATGCTCCCCCGTGCGGCCACCCTGCTCGCGATCGGTGCGATCGCCTGTGGATCGCCGACACCGCCGCATCCGCTCTACGGCGCCGGTACCGAGAAGGACGAGGGGCACGGCATGCTCGCGCGTGCCTCGTCGAAGCTGATGACCAGCGACGCGGTCGAACCCGAGGGTCTCGGTCCCACGCGCATCGCGCGACCGGCCTACGATGACGGCGGTTACGGCGGTCAAGGCTACGGTGGCGACCTCTACGGCGGCAGCGCCTATGGCGGCCAGAGCTACGCGAACTACGTCGCGCCCGCGTGGGGTTATCCGAGCGTCAACCGGACGCCGAGCTACCAGCAGAAACAGAACCTCGCGTCGTCGATCGAGGGAACGGTCTCGTGGCGCGGCGCCACGCCGAAGGTGACGTCCGCCTGCGGCGCGATCACACCGCTCCAGATCAGTGCCGAGCACGCGGTCGGCGGCGTGCTCGTCTACATCGAGCGCATCGCCGTCGGTCGAACGCTGCCCCACAGCACGGGCGAGCAGCGACCCGCGACAGTCGGCGGCATCGTCGTCAAGCACGGCTGTGCGTTCGCACCGGGCGTCCAGGTCGTGACGCCGGTCCCCGCGGGCCTCGCGATCCACGGTGATACCAAGCGCGCACGGATCCGGGTGACGTCGCCCGGTGGCGGCACCAAGCAGGCCGAGCTCCACGAGGCGGGCCGGGTCGCACTGCAGGCCAAGGTCGGCGTGACGCGCATCGAGAGCGAGGACGGCACGCTCGGCGCGGCGTGGGTCGTCGGCGTCGATACGCCCTACTACGCGATCACCGACGACCACGGACGGTTCCGTCTCGACGAGCTCGCGCCGGGCACTTACGACGTCACGATCTGGCAGCCGCCCGTGCCGACGGTCACCAACGGTTCGCTGACCTACGGCGCACCCGTGATCGTGCACCGCTCGGTCAAGGTCGGCGCCGGCACCGCGCGCCTCGACGTCACGCTCGGCCGCTGATCGCGCGTCCGGGTTTGTCCGCTGGGCCGGACCCGTTCGTCCGACCTCCGGACGTTCCGGCCACGTCGTCACCAAACGACGCAGGGTTGCGCTTGGCATCGGCGTTGCTCTGCACTGCCGCTCATGATGCAGAAGAAAATGTACAAGGTGCTGACTCCGATCCTGAAGCGCGATGGCCAGGGGACCTGGTTCATGAAGATCGGCTCGGCGTTCACCAACAAGGATGATTCGATCAACCTCTACCTCGACGCGATCCCCGTCGGGGTCGCGCCCGGCAAGGGCATGACGCTCCAGATCCGCGAGCTCGACGAGAACGATCTCCGCCAGCGCGACGCGGCTCGCTCGAGCTACGGCCAGCGCTCGCCCGGCACGAGCTCCGGCTTCGACGCTTCTTCGGGAACCGGTCCTGGTGCCGGCGGGCTGGGTGCGAGTGAGTCGAGCGACTCGGTCCCGTTCTGATCACGGCCTCACGGAGCACCCGCCATGACGCTTCTCACCAGCCTGTCTCGACGCTTCACGTGGATCCTCGCCGCGCTCGCCCTGATCGCGGCGATGGGAGGCACGTGGATGACCTCGGCCACTGCGAACGCGGCGCCCGCGGACACCCTGACCCGCCGCCCCGATGCGGCCACACCCGACGACGAACCCGCCGCGCAACGCAAGAAGAGGGCCGTGGCGGGCAAGCTCAACCTCAACACCGCGACCGAGGAGCAGCTGATGCTGCTGCCACAGGTCGGGCCCGCGAAGGCCGAACGCATCGTGACCTGGCGCCGCAAGAACGGCGGCTTCAAGCGCACGGCGGATCTCCGGCGCGTGAAGGGCTTCGGCTACAAGACGTTCAAACGTCTCGAGCCGCTGCTCGACATCCGCGGCGACACCACGCTCGCGCCGAAGTAGATGACGTCTTTGCCGGCGCGGCGGGCTGCCCTCCCTGGCCCGCTGCGCCGGCTCTTTTCTCGATCGCCGCCAGTATGAATTGCAGTATGCATATGAGGTGGAGCGCGTGACGATCACCATCGACAAGGCGACGCTCGAGCTGATCCGCCGCAAGGTGGGTCCGCGCGGTGTCTCGAAGTTCATCGCAGATGCCGCTCGCGACCATGCCGTTCGCAACGAGCTACGTGACTACCTTCGTGAGCTCGACGCGAAGTACGGCCGTCCCACGCCGGCGATGTTTGCCAAGACCGATCGCGAGATGCGCGAGCACTTCGGGATGCCACCTCCGACGAAACCCTGGAATCCGTAGGTCTAGACCCACGACCGAACCCAGCCGTCGGCGACCGCAACGACGAGCGCGCGGAACGCGGCAACGAGCACGTGGAACGCGACGTTGTTGCTGCGGCGCAGCGAGCTGATTCGGGCGCCTGAACGCGACGACGAGCGCGCGGAACACGACGTTCCTGCCGCGGCGCGAACGCAGGCGCAAGCTTCCGGGTACCATCGGCGCGATGTCGCTACCGTCGCTCGCCGAGGATTCCCGTCGGATCTGCCAGGCGCTGCTGCGGATGGACACGACGAACCCGCCCGGCAACGAGCGGATCTGCGCGCAGTTCCTCCAGCGCGAGCTGTCCGAGGTGGGCCTTCCGTGCGAGCTGCTCGAAGCCGAGCCCGCGCGCACGAACCTCGTCACGCGCTACCGCGGCTCGGGCAAGCTCCCGCCGCTCCTGCTGACGGCACACACGGATGTCGTCGAGGCGGATCCCACGAAGTGGCGGCGGCCGCCGTTCTCGGGCGACGAGTTCGAGGGCTGCCTGTGGGGCCGTGGCGCCGTCGACATGCGCCACATGGCCGCGATGAGTGCGGCGGTCATGCGGCGGCTCGCGGCGACCGGCACGAAGCTCGACCGCGACATCATCTTCGCGGCGGTCGCCGATGAAGAGGCCGGCTGTGATCTCGGATCACGGTTCCTCGTCGAGCATCACCGGTCCAAGGTCGAGGCCGAGTACGCGCTCGGTGAGGTCGGTGGCTTCACGCTCCACCTCGGCGACGCGGCGTTCTATCCGGTGCAGGTCGCCGAGAAGGGGTTCTGCTGGGTGCGCGCCCGGATCACGGGCGAGCCCGGTCACGGTTCGATGCCGAAGCACGACAGCGTGGTGACGCGCCTCGGCGAGGCGCTCGCGAAGCTCGGCACCACGCACCTCCCGGTGCACACCACCAAGTACGTGACGGACTTCCTCGATGCGCTGCGCTCGAAGCAGCCAGCGCTGATCCAGCCGCTCGTGAAGCTCCTGGCGCGTCCGCAGCTGCTCGCGCGCGTCGCGCACCTCGTCCCGAGCATGTCGCTCTCGCGCAGCTTCTCGGCGCTGTTGTCGAACACGGCGTCCGCGACCGTGGTGCGCGCGGGTAGCAAGACGAACGTGATCCCGGGTGTCGCGGAGTTCGAGATCGATGGCCGTACCCTGCCCGGCCAGACCGACGAGGATCTGCTGCGCGAGCTGCGCGCGGTGCTCGGTCCCGATGTCGAGCTCGAGATCATCAAGTCCGCACCACCGGTGGTCACGGAGCCGGTTGCGTCACCGATGTTCGACGTGATCCGCCGCCAGGTGCTCGCGCGCGAGCCGCACGCGACGGTCGTGCCCTATCTGATCCCGGGCTTCACCGACGCGAAGTACTTCTCGCAGGCCGGCGCTCGCTGGTACGGCTTCGCGCCGATCAAGATCGAGAAGGACTCGGGCATCCGGTTCGCCGAGATGTTCCACGGCAACGACGAGCGCGTGCCGGTGGCCGGCCTCGCGTGGGGCGCCGAGGTTCTCGACGCGGTCGTGCGCGAGATCTCGAACGCGACCTAGTCAGGGCTCTGCGGCCGGCTTCTCGGCAGGGGTTGGTGGCGTCGCCGTGTACGTCGCCTCGACGTCGCGAAGGCCCTCGACGCTCTTCGCGATCTTCGCGTCCTGGGCGCCGAGGATGATGTGGACTGCCTCGGGTGGCGCCCCTGCGGGCCGGTGACTGCGATCCCCGTCCGCCGATCCTTGAACGTGCCGATCCACTCGACCAGCGTCGACGCCGTGAACTGCGCGTCCACGAGGACGAGCGTGTCGACCGGACCGGGGCCCGCGAGCCGTGCGTGGAGCTGAGCGCCGTCGATGAATGACGCGATCATCCCGACCTCACCGTCGAGACCCGACGCTCCGCGGGCGGGTTTCGCGCCCCAACCGCTCGCGCCCGAACCGCTCGCACCCGACCCGCCCGCCTCGACGGCCGGAGCAGCGTCGAGCGCATCGAGCGCCTCGCGCAGGTTCACACCTTTTCAAGCGTCGAAATCGAACCGCGTTCCGGCGTACGGCGTCGTGCCGGCCGCGACCTTGCCGATGTTCATCCGCCCAGCGCTGTCGATCACGACGAACGTCTCCGCGCTCGTGACCGGGCTCGCGTGCGGCGCTTTCACCACGGGCAGCGTCACCGGGAACGGTCCGTGCGGGATGAGCGAGCCCGCGGCCCACGCGCCCGAGCCGGCCTCACCCGACGTTCCCGCGGGAACGCCCGAGCCCGACGTGCCCGCGGAACCGCCCGCGCCCGAGGATCCCGTGTCGCGGTCCTTCGACCCCGAGCATCCGGCAAGAACCACCACCAGCGTCGCCGTCGCCACCACCAGCGTGGACGCCCTCGCCACCAGCGTCGTCGTCTTCGCCACGAGCGTCGTCATCTTCGTCCTCGGCACCAGCGTCGCTGTCGCTACCACGGGGGTCGCCACCACCGGCGTCGCCACCACCGACGTCCTCGGCACCAGCGTCGTCGTCTTCGCCACGAGCGGCGTCATCTTCGTCCCCGGCACCAGCGTCGCCGTCGCCCCCACCAGCGTCGTCGTCGTCACCACCGCCCCGCGTTGCGTCATCACTTCGACGCTAGCACACGGTGAAACGCGCGATCACTTCGGGGTCTTGAGCGCCTTCGACGGCTTCGACTTCTGCAGCGGCCGCGCGACCGCGGTGCGGAGGCGGGCGCACGTCTCCTCGGTTCCCATCCGGTACGGATGATCGGGCGCGAGCGCCTGCTGCCGGATCGTCTCGGAGCGTGCACAGTGCTCGAGCGCCTCGGGCAGCTTGTTCTGATCCTCGAGGACGATCGCCAGATTGTGGAGATCCATCGCGACGGATGGGTGATCAGGGCCGAGCGCCTCGATCCGGATCGCGAGCGCCTTGCGATACGAGATCTCGGCGAGCGCGAGCTTGTCGCGCTCGCGCTGGATTGCGCCGATGCCGCCGTGCGCCTCGGCGAGCGCGGCACGATCGTAGCCCTTGGTCTCGTCGAGCAGCGGGATCGCGCGCTTGTACATCGCGAGCGCATCGTCATCGCGCTTCTGGAAGCCGAGGTTGAGGGCGAGGTTCATCAGCACGCGACCGACCTCGGGGCTCTTCGCGCCGTTGTGCTTCTCGGTGAGCACCAGCGAGCGACGAAACAGTGGCTCGGCGTCGGTGTAGCGACCGGCGTAGTCGTAGACCGAAGCGAGCACCTCGAGACTGGTCGACGTCGCATACGAATCGGCGCCGTGCGCCTTCTCGCTGAGCGCGAGCGACTCCTCGAGGATCGGGATGGCCTCCTCGTTGCGGCGCTGCTCGCTGAGCAGCGAGCCGAGCTGGAACATCACCGACGAGCGGAGAGCAGGATCGTTCGTGCCCGCAGGCGTGGTGAGCGCCTCCCGCAGCGGCGCCTCGGCGTCCTTCCAGCGGCCGCTCATGAGCAGCAGGCGACCGTACGACTGGAGTGTCTGCGGCCAGGTGTCGTCGGCGGTCTGCTTCTGCGCGCGCAGCGCAGCGACGAGGCGCTCGCCGACGGCGGCCGCGGCCGCGCTGTCCTCCGCGCGGTCGAGCCGCTCCATCTCGGCGCGCAGCGCTACGATGTCGGCGACCACCGGGTCGAACGCTGCCTGCGGAAGCGTTGCTGCGCCGCCGGTCGCCGTGCCGCCGGTCGCCGTGCCGCCGGTCGGCGTCCCTCCGCGCTCCGCGGAGCTCTCGCGCTTTCCGCACGCCGCGGTGAGCGCCAGCGCCGCCATCATCACCACGAGATACACTCGGCCGGTTCGCGTCACCACGCGGGACTAACACCCGACTGCCTCGGCCACAAGCTCAGATCATCGTGGGTGCCGAGTGGCGAGCCAGGAGTCGGGACGCGAGGCGCTGGTCCTTCATCAGGCGATCGACCGCGGCATCGAGGCTCTTGCGCTGGTTCTTCACGAGCGTCGCTTCGATCTGCTTGTAGAGCTTCGCGAGGCGGGCCGTCTCCTTCGCGCGCATCGACGCGTCGATCGCGACCGTGGTCGGCTGCTCGAGAGCTGGACGCTCGGTCACCGGCATGAACGGACGCTGGATCAGCGCGAGCTCCGCCTGCGTGAGACCCGACATCAGGATCCAGTCCATCAGGGGGCCGCTCGTCACGTCGGCGAGGCGGATGAAGTTGTTGTCCTCGGCGACCTGATCGACGAGCGCCGTGTGTCCGGACAGGCGGATGATCGTGGCCGCGGCGCAGAACTTCCCGTCCTGGTCGCGCCACACGTTGGCCGCACCGCTCGTGTAGACGTTGCTCGGAAAGCTGCCCGTTCGCATGTATGTGCGGAACCGGGCGAGGTTCGCAGCGCGGTTCTGGAT
Source organism: Myxococcales bacterium (assembly GCA_031421915.1). GTDB lineage: Bacteria > Myxococcota_A > Polyangia > Haliangiales > Haliangiaceae > JABFXX01. Next base: position 9,040 of record JANOPP010000280.1, read on the forward strand.
CAACATCACGCGGATGTCCTCGCGGATGACGGGCATGCGGCGCATCGACGATTCGGTGACCGTCGTGGCGGTGACCGCATCGGCCGAGACCGGCATCGAGACCCGGGCGTGGCCCGGAGGAGGCTGCGCGAAGCCAGGTGCGGCGACAGCAATGGACGTCAGCGCGGTGACGAACGAGAATGCGAGAGCGAGGCGAGACATGGCGAGGTCCTTTGCGCACGGATGCGCGGTCGAAACGAGCGCGGCGCGCTTTGCAGGCGCGCCGGTGCGAGGAGATCAGCGCAGCGTGCGGAGATCAGGTCTCGGCGTTGATCAGCGTCCAGGCGAGGTCGGGGTGCTTCATCAGGAGGTCGACGGCGGCCTCGATGCTCTGGTTCTGGTTCTTCGCGATCATCGCGTCGACCTGCTTGTAGCGGCGCGCGAGGCGAAGGTCCTCCGCCTTGCGAAGCTTCGCGTCGACGAGGATCGGCGACGGAACCTGCGGCGCATCGATCGGCTGGCGCTGGCGAACCATGAAGCCCGGCTCCTGGATCGCGACGATCTCGGCCTTGGTGAGACCCGACATCAGCATCCAGCTCATCAGCGGACCGGTCTGGACGTCGAGTAGGCGGATGAAGTTGTTCTGGTCAGCGACGCGGATCACGAGGTCGTGCAGGCCCCAGTCGTTGATCATCGTCGCCGCGGCGCACATGTTGCCGGCCGCATCGATCCACACGTTGAGCTTGCCGTTCTTGTACGTGTTGCTCGGGAACACGCCGCGCCTCACGTACGCGCGGAAGTTGGCGACGTTGGTCGCGCGGTTCGCGATCAGCTTCGCGCGAATCGCGGCGCGATCGAGGACGCGCGACGGAGCGACGCGGAGGTCGGGCTCGTAGACGTCGGCGGCGGCGGGCGGGCGCGCGAAGCGGACGGAGCCCTCGTCGGAGTTGCGAGCGAAGGCAGACGTGGTGAGGGCGCCGATAAGCGAACAAGCGATCAGGAAGCGAGACATGACGAATCCTTTGAACCGTGGTTGCAGCGCAGCTTTCGAAGCGGCGCTGTCGGTGTCTGGGAGATATCAACGCGGCTCGATTTCGTCCGGTCTATCCGCCCGCAACTCGGGCTGCAGAAACACAATTCGCAACAAACCCAAGGAGTCGGGTTCAGCTCAGGAAGGCCCCGTGGGCATCTCCTTCAGCTTCCACACGGGAAGGAGAAGCAGCGGCGGCACCAGGCCGATCAGCACACCGACCCACACCGCCGTGCGCGTATCGACCAGGTCCGCGAGGAGACCGGCGCACAGCGCGCCGACGGGAAGGAGGCTCGCGGTGACGACATGGATCGCCGCATTGGCACGTCCGAGGATCTCCCTGCGCAGCACGGTCTGGCGCAGCGTGACCGCCTGGATCACGAACGCGACCGAGAACCCATCGCTCAGGAGCTGATGCGCGACGAGGAACGTGATGATCATCGCGAACGAGCCATCGGCGAGCGGGATGAACAGCGCGCACGCGAGGCTCAGCGCCGACGTCATCACCAGCGTGCGACCGAGACCGAACGTCCGCACGAACACACGCGACAGCAGCGCACCAGCGAGCGCGCCGATTCCGCCCATCGCGATCACGACGCCAAACGTGGCGGTGTCCAGCTTCAGCACGCGCAGACAGAACGGCGTGTACAGCGCCATGAAGAAGCCGCCGGACAGCGACCACACCATGTGGCTGATCACGATCGGTCGCACGATCGGATGTCCGAACACGGCGCGCATCCCGACGCGCAGATCGCTGCCCTTGAGGCTCGCCGACAGCGACGCGGTCGGGGGTGCCTCCACGACCACGGGCTCCCGCGCCTTGATCTGACCGAGCATGAATGCAGACCACAGGTACGTCGCTGCGTCGATCGCGACGGCGAGCGGTGCACCGAGCGCGGCGATCAAGACGCCCGCACTCGCCGGTCCGGTGATCTCCGCGATCGCCTCCGTCGCCTCGATCTTCGCGTTGCCCTCGGCGAGCTGCGGTCTACCGATCAGCGCGGGCAGGTACGCGTTGTCCGTGATCGCGAACAGCGCGCTCGAGGCTCCGACGATTGCGCCCACGACGATGACTTGCGCCATCGTCAACATGCCGATCGCCCACGTGACGGTCAGAGACGCCACCGCCCCCGCGCGGATCAGATCCGCGGCGATCAGGATCCGGCGCTTGTTGCCACGATCGACAAAGCCACCAGCGAACAACGCGAGCACCACACCGGGCGCGAGCTGCAGCGTGACGAGGAGCCCAATGATGCTCTCCGATTGATCGAGCATCGCGATCGCGACGATCGGCAGCGCGGTGCGCGTGATCCGTGAGCCGTACGCGCTGATCGCTTGCGCCGCCCACAGCCGCAGGAAGTCGGCGTGACGCCACAGACTCCCGGGCTCGGACACGTGACGAGTATAAGCTCGCGGCGATGGAATTCCTCGACCCCGGCGAGCTGCGCGACGGAGACCTCGAGCTCGTGCTCGTGGTGCGCCAGCGGGCGGTCCCTTCCAGGGGCTACGTCCCGGGATACGTATTCGAGCTGCGCGCCGGAGACACCACCGCCGGGACGATCCAGTTCCGCGCGGGATCGACCCGTACCCTCGACCTGTACAGCGGCCACTTCGGCTATGGCGTCGAGCCCGCGTTCCGCGGCCGTCGCTACGCGAGCCGCTCCGTTCGGCTGCTCTTGCCGTTCGTTCGCCGGCATGGCCTGACGACCGTCTGGATCACGTGCAACCCCGACAACCACGCGTCGCGGCGCACCTGCGAGCTGGCCGGCGGCACGCTCGTCGAGATCGTGCCGCTGCCCGAGGACAACGATCAATACGCCCGCGGCGACCGCGAGAAGTGCCGCTATCGGCTCGATCTCTGAGCCGTCGCCGCTCTACAGTTTCCGCATGACTCGCGTCACGACGTGCCACGTCCACGGAGGAGCCGGTGTGGCTTTCGTGTGCTCGCACATTCGCGACGCGCTCGCGACCGGCACTGCAGTCCCCGCGTGGTCGACGTACCCGTGGCGCAAGATCGACGAGTACGTCGTCCTGCGCATGTGCGCCGCGTGCGTCACGACGCACCGACTCCCGGTGCCCGCTCGCTCGCTCGACGTCGATCAGCACGACATCGACAAGCTGCAGACCGAAGCGATCTGCGAGGCCTGCTTCGCCGCACGCGCCTCGGCGCCCTGAGGCTCAGAACGGAATGTCGTCGTCGGGACCGCCGCCGCCGCCACCGCCGCCGCCGCCGTAGCCGCCGCCGCCGAAATCACCGTCGCTGGGAGGCGGCGGGCCGTCGTCGCGCCCGCCCTTGCCGCCACCGGCGCCGCCCTCGCCCTTGCCGCCACCGAGAAACTGCACGTCGGCAGCGATGATCTCGGTGATGTACTTCTTGTTGCCCTCTTTGTCGTCGTAGGTCCGGGTCTGGATCCGTCCCTCGACAAAGACCTGGCGGCCCTTGGAGAGATACTTCGAGCAGACCTCCGCGCGCTTGCCCCACACGACCACGCGGTGCCACTCGGTCCGCTCCTGGCGCTGACCGTTCTTGTCGTTCCAGCTCTCGCTGGTGGCGATCCGCAGCTCACAAACGCCCTGTCCGCTGGGCGTGAACCGCATGTCCGGGTCGGCGCCGAGGTTTCCCACGAGGATGACTTTGTTGACTCCACCAGCCATGACGAATCTTCTTTGTGTTCCGGGAGCACTGCCCCCGTTGATTGGGTCCGAGGGCACAACGCCCTCGTCGATGGGCCAGGCAATACCATGCGGGGGTGACACGGGCGACGAGGAAGCGGCGGCGGTGGACGCGGCGCTCCCGACGGACTACAACCGCTGCGATGTACCAGGCGCTTCGCGTCGCTGTCGTGATCCCGGCCTTCAACGAGCGCCGCGCGATCGTCGAGACGGTCGCGACCGTTCCCGACTTCGTCGACGACGTCATCGTGGTCGACGACGCCTCGACGGACGACACCAGCGCCCAGGCCGAGCTCGCTGCCCTTGGTCGCGCGCGCCCATCCGGAGTCGAGGTGTTGCGCCACCCCGCGAACCGCGGCGTCGGCGGTGCGATCACGACGGGCTACCGCCGCGCGCTCGCGATCGGCGCGGACGTCGCGGTCGTGATGGCCGGCGACGGCCAGATGGATCCGAGCGACTTGCCCGCGCTCCTCGATCCGATCGCGGCCGGCACCGCCGACTACGTGAAGGGGAACCGGTTCCTCCACCCCGAGATCTGGCGCGCGATGCCGCCGACACGGATCTTCGGCAACCTGCTGCTGTCGGCCGCGACGCGCGTGACGTCGGGCTATCGCCACGTCTTCGACTCGCAGTGCGGCTACACCGCGATCCACCGCGGAGCCCTCGAAGCACTCGCGCTCGACGAGCTGTTCCCGCGCTACGGCTATCCAAATGATCTGCTGTCGCGTCTGCACGTCGCGGAGATGCGCGTGATCGATGTCCCCGTGCGGCCGATCTATGGCGAGCACTGGAAGAGCGGCATCAACCTCGGCACGGCGATTCATCCGATCCCGTGGGTGCTGCTGCGGTCGTGGGGCTCGCGGCTCGCGGCGCAGGCGCGGCGTCGTACGAGTACGGCGCGGTCGGCCGAGTGAAGCTCGGCGTCGTAACGACGTCGTACCCACGCTCGCCGGGCGATCCCGCGGGCAGCTTCGTCGCCGCGCATGTGGAGGCGCTCCGCGCACTCGGCCATGACGTCGACGTGATCGCCGCGGGCGGTCCGTCACCTGCGATCGGCGTCACCTGGATCGCGAGCTCGCTGTTCGACCACGGCGGTGCGCCGGATCGGCTCGAGCGGCATCCGGCGCGCTCGCTCGCCGCGGCGGCACTGGTGTCGGTGCGGATGACGCTCGCGATCGCGCGACGCGCGGC
>JANOPP010000281.1:0-26716 GCA_031421915.1 Myxococcales bacterium
TGATGGGCCTCGTACCGCACGAGTTCAAGGCACTCGTCGTACGGCGCGCGCGATAACGCCCACCGGGCGATGCTGCGCGGCTCGATCCGACGAGAACCGTTGCGAACCCCACGGTTTGAAGCCTGGTCCGTCGCTTGCTCTACCTCCGGTCATCACGGAGGTATGCAATGCGCTTCACGAAGTCCCTTGCCTTTGCGTCGGCTCTCGCGCTGTCCGCTGCGCCCGCCCTCGCCACACCCGCGGCTACAGCCTCGGTTGCAACCCAGACCGTGACCTCACCGGCGCCGGTGTCGGCCCCGATCCAGAGCAGCGGAACGGACTACGCACAGCGTGAAGCGAAGGACACCTCCGTCGCCAACTACGAGGGTGGCAGCACCGTCGTCATCGGCATCTCGGGCGGCGCGCTGCTCGTGCTCCTGTTCCTGCTCCTGATCATCTAGGACCACCATGACGGTCGCAGCAGCAACGCGCGCGACGCTCGTTCTCGTCATGACGCTGTTCGGGCTGACGGCCTGTCGCATGACCTACAAGGGCGGAGCGACGACCGTCGGTCCGAACGACCTCGGTGCCGAGTGGGTCCGTGCGGCACCGACTCCAGTTGTCCTCCAGCGGGCGCAGACAGATTGTGGTCTCGCCGCGCTCGCGATGATCGCGGGGGCGTGGGGTCACAGCTGGTCGGTCACGGACATGGCTCGCCACGTCAAGCCGACCGAGAAGGGCGTCAAGCTCGGCGCGCTCCGCGACCTCGCGCGCGAACGCGGGCTCGATGCGTATGCCGTGAGAGGCACCTTCCGAGATCTCGAGACCGAGCTCTCGAAGGGCCGCCCGGTGCTGCTCGGCCTCGTTCTTCCGTTCGATTCGAACAAGAACCTCCACCACTTCGAGGTCGCGATCGCGATGAACCCGCGCGACGGCACCGTCGTCACGCTCGATCCTTCGACCGGCGACATGATGAAACGCACTCGCCAGGTCCTCGACCTCGAGTGGAAGCACGCGCAGTACGCGACGCTGGTCGTCGTTGGAGACCGCGCGAAGCCTAATGCGGTCGCATCGGCGACCCCTGCCAGGAGATAGCCATGACGCGCCTACTCACGTTCCGCTCGCTGCTGATTGCTGCGGGCCTGTTCACTGTCACCGCGTGCGACACCAAGTCGGAGACCCGCAAGGCAGCGGATCGCGCTGCCGAAACCGTCAACCACCAGGTCGAGGATCTCGAAAGAGAGTCTCGTGACCTCGCCGAGGTCGCGAAGGACCGGACCGACGACATCAACGCGATCGACGGAACCCGCAAGCAGAAGGCCGACGGGACGCTCGAGCCGACCCTCCCCCAGCGGACCACGCACGACGGTCCCGATAGCGTCGCAGAGGTCTCCGAGTACGTCGGCAAGAAGGCTGGCGTCGACGAGCGGGTTGCGGATGGCCTGAAGGACATCGCCGCCGAGGCCCGGGATGTCGGCAAGAATGCCCGCGAGCTCGACAACGCCAACAACGAGTTCAAGTACCAGCGGATGGTTCGCGTCGGCACGCTCCGCTCGGTGCACGCCGTCGCAGCGTCGCAACCGATGCTGATCCACGCGATCGCGACGTCGTACCCGTTCATCGACAAGGACCGCGCCGAGGTCAGCGAGAGGCTCGTGATCTTCCAGATGCGCCTCGACGAGGCGGGCAACGCGATCCAGAGCCTGGAGCTGGTCGAGGCAAGCGACTGGGAGACCCGCAACGACGCCGCGACCCATGCCCTCGAGAGAGTCGAGGATGCGCGCGACGAGGTCTGGAAGGCCGTCGACGACGCAGACCTCATCAGCGACAAGACGTCGATGCGCTGATCTCCACCCGGGGGCGTGCTAGCGTCGCGGATCGATGGCGAAGCTCCTCGAGTACAACGCAACGCTGGTCGAGCGCATCGATGTCACCGACGCGCTCACCATGTTCCGGATCCAGCCGGATTCACCACCCGCGGAACGTCCGTGGTTCGTTCCCGGGCAGTACTGCGTGCTCGGCGCCAACAACACCGAGAAGTCCGAGCTTGGCTCGGTCCGCCGCTCGATGTCGATCGCGTCGGCGCCCGAGGACGACGGTGCCGTCGAGTTCTACGTCCGGTTTGTCAGCAAGCCGGAGTCCGAGAACCCGCTCACGCACCTGCTCTGGAAGATCAAGGCGGGCGAGCGTATCTACATGCGCCCCGTCGCCGCGGGCGTGTTCACCGTCAAGGACACCGTCGGGTTCGACGACCCGCGCATCCGCGTGATGGTCGCCGCCGGCACGGGCTCCGCGCCGTTCGTCAGCATGGTCCGCAGCGAGCTACGCCGGAACCCGAACGCCGACCTCTCGAAGTACGTCCTCCTCCACGGCGCGTCCTACCCCGCGGACCTGGGCTATCGCGACGAGCTCCAGGGAATGGTCGAGAAGAACAAGCTCGTGTACTTCGGCACCGTCAGCCGACCGAAGGACTCGCCGGGCTGGACGGGTGACACCGGGCGCGTTGAAGCATTCTTCGAGGGCTCGCGTCTCGACGATCTCGAGAAGCGCCTCGGCCTCGCGCCGGGTGGCTTCAACCCGAAGAACGTCGTGCTCTTCATCTGCGGTCTGACCGGCACCATCACCGGCACCGTCGTCCCGCTGATGGATCGCGGCTTCGTGCCCGACTTCAAGCGGATCCGCGAAGCGCTCGGCGTCCCGCCGGAGATCAAGGACAGCGTGTTCTACGAGCAGTACGACACCGAGCCCGTGATCAACATCAAGGACCCGACCGTCGTGGAGCCGCTCAAGGCCCGGATGCAAGCCGGCCTCGCGAAGCTCTCGGGGCTATGACCGCATTCGTACTCGGCGCGACCGGCTTCGTCGGCCGCGAGGTCGTGCGCCAGCTCTGTGTCCGCGGTACCAAGACGATCGCGCATGTGCGCCCGGACTCGTCGAAGGTCGACGCGTGGCGCACATCGTTTGGTGAGCTCGGCGCAACCGTCGACACCACTCCGTGGGATGCGAAGGCACTCGCGGCGCGGATTCGCGAGCTCGACCCGGCACAGATCTACATCCTGATCGGCACGACGCGGGGCAAGGCGAAGGCCGACGCGATCGAAGGAAACATCTACGAGAAGGTCGACCTCGGCCTGACGCAGCTCACGGTCGTTGCAGCCACGGCGTCGGAGCGCACGCCACGCCTCGTCTACCTGTCGAGCGTCGGCGCAGATGCCACCGCGCGCTCTGCGTACCTCAAGGCACGCGGCCAGGCCGAGGACGTGATTCGCGCCTCGAACCTGCCGTGGGTGATCGCGCGACCATCGATCATCACCGGGGATCGTGACGATGGCCGACTCGGTGAGAAGGCCGCTGGCGTGGTCGGCGATGGACTGCTCGCGGTCGCCGGATTGTTCGGCGGCAAGAAGGTTCGCGATCGCTACCGCTCGACGACACCTGACGTCCTCGCTTCGGCGCTGATCCGGATCGGCGAGGCCCCCGAGCACGACCGCATCGTCGACGGCGCCGACCTGCGTTAGTCCAGCCGCGGGAACGGCGGAACCTCGACGACCGCGACGTCATTCGCGGTGATCGGGACGCAGACGAGCTGGATCTTCGCGAGGTTTGCGTCGATCTTGCGCTGGAGATCGGGGTCGCCGAAGTCGTCTGGAAGCGCGAAGGCGCACACCGAGGCCTCGCCCTCGGGGACCGGGAGGCGCGCGAACAGATCGCCAGGAGCCGACGCCGCCTCCAGCGCCGGCGTCCGCGCGGTGTCGGTCATCGGCCGCGCCATCGCGCTGCTGCGGGTCGGCGTCGGCAGCGCGATGAAGTCGAGGATGCTCATCGACGAGACCGTGCCGCCGATCGCGAACACCTGGGCGTTCTGGATCGGCGAGCCAAGCGTGCTGCGCACGAGCGCCGTGACCTCGCGCGGCGTCTTCGGCGCCTCGATCGCGACGCCGCGGTGCACGGGTTCGGTCACATCGAGCTCGATCTGATTCATCGTCGGCGTTAGCGACGTCCGCACGCCGCTGAGGACGAACACCTTGCCGCGTGGCGCACCATCGATCTCGAACCGGCCGTCGGCGTAGAGGCTTGCGAACAGCGAGTAGCCGAGCTGACGCGACTGCGCAGCCGCCTGGACGATCACCGTCACGCTGACCGACCGGACCCCGCCGAGATCGATCTTTCCTTCGATGCGGCTGGTCGGCGCAAGACGGAGCTCGAGAGGACCGTCGAGCGCGAGCGGGACGGCCCGCCGGTCATCGAGCCATGCGAGCGCCACACCCTTCATGGGTGCACCGGCGATCGTGAAGCTGCCGTCGATGGCCGTCACGGCCTCCCGATACGAGCCGTCGTCGGAGAACTGGAGTGCCGGGTTCGACGATGTACCGAACAGCGACGTCGCGAGCGCGACCTTCGCGCCGGCCACCGGAGCTCCACGCTCGTCGAGCACGCGCCCGGTCACGGTCTGCGCCGGATCCTGCGCCAGCACGCGGCGATTGCGCGCGAGCCGCCGGGTCGCGGCTGCGGTGTCTCCGGCGTAGAGCTCGGCGAGTGCGAACGAGCGCTCGACGCTGCGCACGATCTCCGAGTCCTCGCCGGCGCGCGCCACCGCGAGCGCACGCCACTGCGTGAGCTGATCGATCACGCCGTCGAGGTCCTCGGGACGACCGCGAAGCCCGCGATAGTCGAGCGCGTACAGGTTCATGGCGATCTGATTGACCGACCGGTTGCGCGCCGCAAAGCCAGCGGCGGCGGAGTCGGTGCGGCTGATCGCCTGATCGAGATCGCCGAGCCGTGCGGCGATCGCTCCGCGCAGCAGGTCGATCGTCGCGACCAGATCCGGCTGTGCCACGCGCTGCACGGCCGCCTCCGCGCGACGGACCTTCGCGATCCGCGCCTCGGCGAGGTAGCCGGATCCGAGGGAGCTCGCCGCGATCCCGAGAGCGACCTCGGCCCGCACGCGATCATCGCCGCACGTCTCCGCATCCTGCTCGGCCGTCGCGAGATGGCGATCGCGCTCCTCGGTCGACACGCGCATGTCGGGATCGAGCAGATGCGCGAGCGCTGACGCGCACGGGTCCTTTGCGACTTTCTTGGTCAATGCGTAGAACGTCTCGGTCTCGACCGACAGTGGATTTGTCTCCTCGCGGAGCCGAGCTGCGATCACCTCGACGAGCGCGGGGCTCGGCGTCAACGACAGGCGCGGTGTTGGCGTGCGCAGGCAGCGCGCGGGATCGATCAGGTACTCGCCAGCATCGGTGAACGGCAGATCGCCGAGTGGACCAAGCGCCTGCACCAGCGTGTCGAACCTGACGAGCACACCGTCGAGACAGGTCAATGCGGGAACGCGCACCGAGGTCTCAGCGGCGCACGCCTTCGCGCGCGTCTCGGTCCAGCTCCGCATGTCCGCCTCGAGCGTGCGGACGTGACCCGCCTGGCGACCCTTCGCGATCGGCATCCGCGTCGCGTCACTCCACACCACCTTCGGATCGAGGACCGGCGCGGCGCACGTCGGACCGGCCGGGCCACCGGCGCTCCGCAGCACGAAGAACAGCGCGACCGCGACGAGGATCATGCCGCCACCGAGCGCGATGTAGAGGTTGCGCCGGTCCGCGCGTCCGATCTCGATGATCAGCTCGTGCATGCTCGGCCATCGCTTCTTCGGATCGGGGTCGAGGCCGCGCCGCAGCACGGGGCGGAGCCGGCGGGGAATCTTCGACGCGTCGAGCGCCTGCGGTCCCTTCGCGACCTGCTCGCGCAGGTCCTCGATACTGGGCCCGAGGTAGGGGCGAGTGCCGGTCAGCGCTTCCCACAGCGCGATGCAGTACCCGAACTGATCCGTCGCAGGAGTCACCGCGCCGCCGGTCCACTGCTCCGGAGCCATGTACGCCGGCGTGCCGAGTACGGACCCGGTCGCGGTCAGGCCGCTGAGGGCGCTCGTCGTCTTCGACCCGCCCGATTCGCTGCCCGTGGCGAATGGCAAGGTCGTCTCGAGCGGATCGGTCGCCGGCTGCACGTGCGATTCGCGCGCAAGCCCGAAGTCGGTGACCGCCACGCGCCCCTTCTTGCTGCGCAAGACGTTGTGCGGCTTGAAGTCGCGATGGACGATGCCGGCATCGTGAGCGGCTGCGAGGCCGCGCCCCGCGGCCATGAACGCCTCGAGGATCTCGTGAGTGTGACGCTGGGTCTCACGGAGCCACTCCGCGAGCGTCCCGCCTTCAACGAGCTCCATCGCGACATAGTCGCGCCCACCCGCCGTGCCGACCTCGTGCACGGTGACGACGTTGGGATGAGTGAGCCGGGCCATCGCCCGGGCCTCGCGCTGCAGCCGCTTGGCCGCATCTCCGCCGGCCGCACGAAGCAACTTGAGGGCGACCCGCCGCTCGAGATCCGGATCGAACGCGACATGGACGACGCCCATCCCCCCGACCCCGAGCTCGCGCTCGAGCCGGTAGCGGCCGACCGTGGCGCCCGTCAGCTCGGAGGTAGGAGCCCTCGGCAGCGACGCATCGCTCGCTGCGGCGGTCGCCGTCCGGGCGAGCTCGTCGTCGCTATCAGGGGGCACGCCCAAGAATAGCCGTGGCGGGCAACCTGTGGCTCAATGTCGGGGATGGGAATGTGCGCGATCTACACGGCGGTCGCTCCACCGTCCGCCGAGGAGATGCTTGCCCTGGCCCGCCACAACGAGGGGCAGACCTACGGCGAGAAGCGATGCACCCTCGGCCGCAAGGCGATCGAGGAGCTGGTCGCCGCCCTCGCGCCGCCCTCGCACGCGGCGTTCGCCAAGGCGATCCTCGACGGTGATCTGTGGGGCTTCCTCACGCCTGCCGCGACGCGTGGCAACCACATCGCGGCCCTCGCGCGCGCGAATCCCGAGATCGCCATCCCCGCCACGATGTGGCCCGCGTCGACCGAGTTCGCCTGCCTGCTCGGCGTCCCGCCCGCGCACTACATCGGCAGCGGTCTGGTGCTCCTGCCGGCTGACCTCGTGTGGTCCGGCGTCGAGGCCTTCGAGGAACACGAGGCCGAGCACGAGGTCGCCGCGTACCTCAATGCCTTCCTCCGCCGTGCGCGCAGCGCGAAGGAGGCCGTCCTCCTGCACTGGGACTATCGCTGACCAAGCGAGTTCTGCAGCCGACCTGCGCTTATCGCAGCGATTCTTGGGTTGTCTCACGCAGGTTCGCGGTGTTGCACGCGGCACATCGCTTGCGATGAGTGAGCTGTGACCAAGGAGGTCGAGATGTTGAAGAAGCTCGAGCTCGTGTTCGTGACCAGTGCGCTGCTCGTCGGCGGTGTCGCCGGAATTGCTGCTGCACGAGGTCGCGGCATGGGCCGCGGTCAGCCGTGACCTGAAAGCCAGGCTATGCTGCGCGCGATGCCACCGTCCCGTGTGAAGCCTCTCGCCGGTTGGTCGGTGGTGGCTGCATTCGTGCTCATTGGCATCGCGCTGTTCGCGACCGTGTGGTCGACACGGTCGTCTGTCATTTCTGCCTCGGCCGCTGTTCGCAGCGGCCAGGCCCGGGCGATCGAGCAGGCGGTGCGTGCCGACCTCGCGGATCTCGAAGCGGTTCCGTCCTCGGCGGATCTCGAGGCGATCCTCGCCCAGCACACGGAGAAAGGCCTGCGCTATCTCGCCATGGTCGAGAACCACGGCGAGATCGTCGCGTCCGCAGGAACGGCGACCGTGGCCGCGATCGAAGAGCAGCAGGGCGGCAATCGCCAGATCGAGGATGGAGAGGGCCGCGTGCGGATGACGCTGCGCCCGTTCCGCCGGATGAAGGCCGGTGGCCGCACGCCGCGCTACGTGATCGAGATCGAGCCGGTGCAGGCCAACGCCCTCCGCGAAGCCTCGACGTACACGCTCGGCGTCGGCGTGATCGCCGCGATCAGCTTGCTCGGCGTCGCGATCGTGCTCGTTCGCCGCGAGGCCCGTCGCAATGCGGACGAGCGCGCGCGTGAACGCGAACGTCGCCTCGCGCACCTTGGCGAGATGTCGGCCGTACTCGCCCACGAGATCAAGAACCCGCTCGCGTCCCTCAAGGGCAACGCCCAGCTGCTCGCGCAGATGCTCGCGAAGTCGCAGCCCGAGGGCGACAAGCAGCGGGCGAAGGCCGAGCGCGTGGTCGACGAAGCCGTCCGCCTCGAAGCGCTCACCAACGATCTGCTCCACTTCGTCCGCACCGGCGCGATCCAGCGCACCCCGATCGATCCGGCAGCGCTCGTGCGCGAGGCCGCTGCGTCGATTCCCGGCGAGGTCACGATCGAGACCAGCGCCGCGCCCGCGACGTGGTCGCTCGACGGTGCCCGGATCCGCCAGGTCATCGTCAACCTCGTCGACAATGCGGTCGCTGCAGGCCCGCCGGTAGCGGTCGCCGTGCGCAGCGACAAGGGCCAGCTCGTGATCGACGTCGCCGATCACGGACCGGGCGTCCCGGCCGATGATCGCGAGAAGATCTTCGAGCCCTTCTTCACCGGCAAGACGCAAGGCACGGGCCTGGGTCTCGCCGTCGCGCGTCGCGTCGTGGAGCTCCACGGCGGCACGCTCTCGATCCACACGTCACCGCGTGGCGGCGCACTGTTCCGCGCCGAGATTCCGGAGTCCTGACATGGCACGCATCCTGGTAGCTGACGACGAAGCGGGTCTCCGCGAGTTCATCACCGACAGCCTCGAGCTCGACGACCACACGGTCGTCGCGGCGAAGGACGGCAAGGAGGCGGCGAAGCTCCTCGACGAGCGCGGCTTCGATCTCGTCCTCACCGATCTCAAGATGCCCGGCCTCGACGGCATGGCGCTGCTGCGCAAGGTTCGCGCAGAGCAGCCCGAGATCGAGGTCATCGTGATGACCGCGCACGGCACGGTCGACAACGCGGTCGAGGCGATGAAGCTCGGCGCGTTCGAGTATCTGCAGAAGCCGATCTCCGGTCCGGACGAGCTGCGGCTCCTCGTCGCACGCGCGGTCGAGCATCGCGGCCTCAAGGATCGCGTACACGGCGTCGAGCGCGCGATCGATTCGGGCACCGCCTCGGGTCCACCGCTCACCTACGGCGACGCTGCGATGGAGCCGGTGGTCGAGGCGATCGAGAAGGTCGCGCGCACGAACGCCACCGTGCTGCTGCTCGGCGAGAGCGGCACTGGCAAGGAGGTCGCCGCGCGCACGATCCACAACATGAGCCCGCGCGCGACCAAGCCCTTCATGGCGATCAACTGCGCCGCGCTCAGCGAGACGCTCCTCGAGAGCGAGCTGTTCGGCCACGAGAAGGGCGCGTTCACCGGCGCGACCGACCGCAAGCGTGGCCGGCTCGAGCTCGCGGATGGCGGAACGTTCTTCCTCGACGAGGTCGGCGAGCTCAAGCCGGAGCTACAGGCCAAGCTGCTTCGCGTGCTCCAGGAGCGTCGGTTCGAGCGCGTCGGCGGCAGTCGGACCCTCGAGGTCGATGTTCGCTGGATCGCTGCGACCAACCGCGACCTGCGTCTGATGATCGATGAGGGCCGATTCCGCGAGGACCTCTATCACCGGCTCGCGGTGTTCCCCATCAAGCTCCCGGCGCTGCGCGACCGCCCGAGCGACATCCTCCCGCTCGCGAAGTACCTGCTCGAGAAGATCGCGCGCGACCTCAAGCGCTCGCTGCCCCGGATCTCGGGCCCCGCGGAGAAGCTGCTCACCTCGGCCGCGTGGCGCGGCAACGTCCGCGAGCTGGCGAACACTCTCGAGCGCGCGTCGATCCTCGCGGACGGCGACGTGATCGACGAGAGCCATATCTGGCTCGAGGGCGGCGCGGTGAAACCCGCTGGAACACCCGCCGTCACTGCGACCGGCTCTGAGGTGCGACCGCTCGCCGAGCTCGAGAAGGAGGCGATCCTCCATGCGCTCGAGCATGTCGGTGGGAATCGCAGGCGCGCGGCCGAGCTGCTCGGGATCGGCGAGCGAACGCTCTACGACCGGCTCAAGAAGTACGGTGTCGACTGAGGCCCTGCGGAACCTGCAGGACTGTGAACGGGCGTTGCTGCGAAAGCCGCAGCGCTCGCTGACGTTGCGCCCTAAGTGGCTGAAAAGCCGTCGCTTGCCGGTTCGGCACGCTAGATGCTCGTACCAAGGGCATGAAGCGAATCATCCCCCTGGCACTCATCGCGCTGACCCTCTCCGGTGGCGTCGCGCTGGCCGATCGCGGTCGCTGGCGCGACACGAGCGACCGCTCGGGCGGCACCGTCGTCACTCCAACCCGCGGTTACGACCGCGGCCGCGACAATCGCTGGGACAACAACCGTCGCCACGACACCCGGCGCTACGACAACCGTCGCTACGACAACCACCGCCACGATCGCGTCGTTCGCGTGCAGCGCGCGCGTCCGGCGTTCCGCAACAACCGGTTCTACTTTGCGGGTGGCCACTACCAGACCTACCAGCGTCCGGTGATCCAGTACCGCTATCGCAACTACTACCAGCGCCCCGCGCTGGTCGCGGAGAACATCCAGCCGGTCAGTGGCTACGTCTGGACGCAGGGTAACTGGCAGTGGGACGGCTACGAGTGGCAGTGGATCGCTGGCCACTACGACGTCGACCAGAGCTACCAGGAGCCGTATTACAACGACGACTACAACGACGACGACAACGACGACTACAACGACGGCTACCAGGGCCAGGGCGGTGTCTCCGTCCAGGGCAGCTGGAACTTCTAGTCCGCGAGACTCGTCACGAGAGCGTCGACCACTCAGCGTGGTCGGCGCTCTTTCAGTTTTCGGGTCCGCTGACAACCTCGCGATTCCAGCGTATGCATCGGGATATGCCGACCTCGCGCAGCGGTTTCGATGTCTCGCCCCTGACCAGCCAGCGGATCTCCGAGCTGGCCAGCGACTTCACGCCCGAGGAGAAGCACGTGATTCTCCACCAGGGCACCGAGCGCCCGTTCTGCGGTTTGTTTCTCGACAACAAGCAGGACGGCGTCTACACGTGCCGCCTGTGCGGCCTTCCGCTGTTCGAGTCGAGCGCGAAGTTCGAGTCGGGCACGGGCTGGCCGAGCTTCTTCAAGCCGTTCGACCCCGAGCACGTCAAGGAGATCTCCGACGTCAGCCACGGGATGCGACGCGTCGAGATCCGCTGCACGCGCTGCGATGCCCACCTCGGCCACGTGTTCGATGACGGGCCACCGCCGACCGGCGAGCGTCACTGCCTCAACAGCGTGTCGCTGGCCTTCGTGGCGAAGGGCGAGCCACTTCCGTTGAAGTCCTGAGCGCTTACGAAATCGTTCGAGGAGTTGTCGATCTGCGTCGCGCTCGTTCGACCCAGGTGCATGACAAACAGCAACACGGGCAAGTTCGTCTGGTTCGAGTACATCAGCAAGGCGCAGGCGCCCAAGGCGCAAGGCTTCTTCGGCGAGCTGTTCGGGTGGGGCAAGAAGAACGTCCCGATGCCCGGCGGCGACTACACGATGATCGCACTGGGTGAGCGCACCATCGGTGGCTACCTCGAGACGCCCGAGGGCGTTCCACCGAACGCGCACTGGCTCACGCATCTCCAGGTCGCGAGCGCGAGCGAGGCTGCCGCGAAGGTGACGGCGCTCGGCGGCACGATCATGAAGGACCCGTTCAAGGTCGGCGAGTTCGGCACGATGGCCGTCGCACTCGATCCACACGGCGGCGCGTTCGCACTGTGGCAGCCGGCGAAGGTCGAGCCCGATGCTGCGCAGGCAAGCGGCGCGTTCTGCTGGAACGAGCTGTACTCGAAGGATCCCGCGGCGTCGGTCGCGTTCTACAGCGCGATCGGTGGCTTCACGTCGAAGGTGCAGGAGATGCCGGGGATGGGCTCGTACTACGTGCTCGAGGCCGGTGGTCGGCCCCGCGCGGGCATCCTCGCCCCGCCGATGCCGCAGGCCCCGCACGCGTGGCTGCCGTACGTTGCGGTCGCGAACGCGGATGCGACCGCCGACAGGGCGAAGCGCCTCGGCGCAACCCTGCATGTTCCGCCGACCACGGTCCCGGGCGTTGGCCGGTTCGCGATCCTCGCCGATCCGCAGAGCGCATCGATCGGCATCCTGCAGGGCGAGTAGGCCGTCAGCGCTTGCGCTCGACCATGAGGATCGTTCCCTGCACCGTGATCGTCAGCTTGTGAACGGCGGCCACGGTGCAGGCGATCTGATCCCACGGCACCCGCGCGAGCTTGAGCGTGACCTTGCCGGCAACATCGTCCGGAACGACGAGGTTCACCTTGCCGACGTCGGCGAGGAGACGGAACACGTCCTTGATGTCGGCGTTCTTGACGTCGAGATCGAGCGTCGCCCCGCGAAACTTCGTCCCGCGCGCACACAGGTCGCGATCCGCGAGCGCGGGCGATGCCGCGAGCAACAATCCGAGGCCGACGAGGTGCGACGCACGCATTGCGTCCAGTGTACCGTGCCGCGGTGCCCCTGCAGCTGCCGTTTCAGCCGCCCGTCGCACCGATGCTCGCGAAGCTCTCGAACGAGATGCCCGAGGGCGACGGCCTGATCTACGAGCCGAAGTGGGACGGGTTCCGCGCCCTCGTGTTCAAGAGCGGCGACGACGTCTACATCCAGAGCCGCGACGAGAAGCCACTCGGTCGATACTTCCCCGAGCTCGAGGTCTCGCTGCGCGCCGCCCTGCCCGCTCGGTGCGTGCTCGACGGCGAGATCGTGATCGCAACCGGAGACCGCCTCGACTTCGAGGCGCTGCTGCTCCGCATCCATCCCGCCGCGACGCGGGTGAAGATGCTGGCGGACGAGAAGCCATCCGCGTACGTCGCCTGGGATCTGCTCGCGCTCGACGATGAAGATCTGCGCGCCGTGCCTCAGGGCGAGCGCCGCGTGCGCCTCGAGGCCGCGCTCGCGGGTGTGAGGCCACCGATCTACATCACACCCGCGACGCGTGATCGCGAGATCGCGAAGGTCTGGTTCGACAAGTTCGAGGGCGCTGGCCTCGACGGGGTGATCGCCAAGCCTGACTCCATCGGGTACCAGCCGGGCAAGCGCGCGATGATGAAGATCAAGCACCAGCGCACGGTCGAGTGCGTCGTTGCTGGCTTCCGCTGGTACAAGGGCGGCAAGGGAACGCTCGTCGGTTCGCTGATGCTCGGTCTCTACGACGACAAGAACGTCCTCCACTACGTCGGCATCTGCTCCGCGTTCAAGCAAGAGGTCCGCGCGCAGCTCGCCGAACAGCTCGCGCCGCTGATCGATCGCGAGAACCACCCGTGGAAAGACTGGGCCGAGTGGCAGGACCAGGAGAGCACGCAGCGCAAGCCGGGTGCGTCGAGCCGCTGGAACCGCGGCAAGGATCTGTCGTGGGAGCCGATCAAGCTCGGCCTCGTCTGCGAGGTCTCGTTCGATCACCTGCAGGGCACGCGCTTCCGCCATGCGTCGCACTTCAAGCGGTGGCGCCCCGACAAGCCGTACGCCGAGTGTCGCTACGACCAGCTCGACTCGACGCCGCCGTTCTTGATCACCGAGATCTTCGGCACCGCGACGTAACTCTTCTCAGTGGCGCTGGCTCGGCGCTGGCGTTCCCGGCGTGAGCGCTCCGGGCGCCATTAGCTCTTTCCCGTCTTTCTTCGGCGGATCGACCTTCTTCGGCGGCTCGGCCTTCACCTTCGGCGGATCGACCTTCTTCGGCGGCTCGACCTTCTTCGGCGGCTCGACCTTCTTCGGCGGCTCGACCTTCTTCGGCGGCTCGACCTTCTTCGGCGGGTCGGCCTTCACTCGCGGCGGTGTGACTTTCTTCGGCAGGTCGACCTTCTTTGGCGGGTCGGCCTACACCCGGAGCGGCTCGGCCTTCACCGACGGTGTCTCGACCTTCCGCGGCGGATCGGCCTTCACCGACGGCTCGACCTTGTTCTCCGGTGGCTCGACCTTCTTCTCCGGTGGCTCGGCCTTCTTCTCCGGTGGCTCGACCTTCATCCGCGGTGGCTCGACCTTCATCCGCGGTGGCTCGACCTTCGTCGGCGGGGCGTCGACCGTCTTCGCAGGCGCGGCCGGCGTTTTGACCTTCGCTGGCGGCGACTCGACCTTCACGTTCGGTGGAGCGATCGCGGGCTCCGTGGCCGCTGGCGTCGTGATCTCGGTCTCCGTGCTCGCTTGCTTCGAGCTGCCGCCGGTCGCGCTGACGAGCAGGAAGGCGGCGAGCCCCGCGAGCGGCACTCCGATGATCGCGATCCACAGCGGTGTCCGTCGGGACGCCGGCGACGACGGCATCGTCGTCGGCTGCGACTGCGAGGCCACGGCGACGTACGCCGGAGCGCTCACCGCGCCGGCCGGCGGGGCCATGCCGTCGAGCGACACCCGGGTCACGGGCGACGATTGCTCGTGCGGAAGCGGCGTCAGAGGGAACGCCGGTTGGCTCTGCGGTCGCGGCGCCGGCCCGAACGGCGTCTGCGTCAACGCGCGGACCTTGACGCGCTCGACGACGTCGCAGACCTCGACCAGCGACGGGCGACCATCGGGCGTCTTCGACAGCATGCGCAGCACGAGGTCATCGAGCTCGGGCGCCACCATCGATGCGAAGTGCGACGGCGGCAGCGGCTTCTCCATCAGGTGCTTCGCCACCATCTCCATCGCGTTGTCGGCCACGAACGGCGGCCGGCCCGAGAGCAGCTCGTAGATGATGCCGCCGAGCGCGTAGATATCGGCGCGGTGATCGATCGCGTAGCCCTTGGCCTGCTCGGGCGCGATGTACTGCGGTGTCCCGACGATCGCCCCGGTCGCCGTCTTCTCGACGCGGTGATCGTTGTGCGCGAGCTTCGCGATGCCGAAGTCGAGCAACTTGACCGTCGAGATCTCGTCGCGCTGTGCGACGAGGAACACGTTGTCTGGCTTGAGGTCGCGGTGGATGACGCCCTTCTCGTGCGCCGCCTCGAGCGCGCGGGCAAGCGGGCGCACGATCTGGGCGATCTCGATCGGGCCGATCTGCGAGCGCGCGATTCGCGCACGCAGCGTCTCGCCCTTGAGCCACTCCATGACGAAGTAGCTGCGGCCGTCGGGCATCTCGCCGAACGCGAACACGTCGACGATGTTGGGGTGACCGATCTGGTTGACGACCCGGGCTTCGTCGATGAACCGCTCGAGCTGGTGCGGGTCGGCGCACAACTCCTTCTTCAGGATCTTGATCGCGGCGCGCTTTCCGATCAGCGGGTGCACCGCCGAGAACACGACGCCCATGCCGCCCTGCCCGATCTTCGCCTCGATCCGGTACTCGCCAAGTGCGGTGCCTGGCGCGAGGTCGTACTCGTCACTGGCGGCGGCTGCCGAGTGCCTGTTCGTCGGCGTCGGAACCGGCGCGCCCGGCGCCGGCTTGATCGCGAGGCCCATCTGCTTGGTGCCGTCGAGATCCGGGCCAGCTCCGTCGTCCTCGTCCTTGCCGTCCCAGGGGGCCGGCGCAGTCGTCACGTCGGTGTAGTCATCGCCACCTGGCAGTGCCACGCCGCGCGGTTTGCTGGGGGTCAGCGACACGCTCCCCCAGTATACGCGGCGTACCCAGTGGTTTCCGCCTTATGGAGGCGAGGAACCCTCGCACCTACATCCGCGATGCTGTGCGCGAGCTAGAACCGGAACGCACCGACGGCGAACGCACCGCCGGTCGTGGGCACGATCGCGACTGCTGGGCGCTCGCCCGAGCTGCGCCCGAGCAGGTAGAGCGCGACGCCACCAGCGATCGCAACGCCACCGACGGTGTACGCGATGATCTGGCGCGTCTGGGCTCGCCGCCCGTCGGCATCGAGGGCGTCGCCGTAGCCAGGCTCGCACCCCAGCTGCATGTCCTTGCAGCCGGCTCGCAGCTCGATGCGCTTGTCCTCGATGCGGCCCACCTCGGTCGTGTAGTAGATGCCGAGCCCCACTGCCACACCGCCGACAAACACGGCCCCGATGCCTGCCCAGCGCTTCGTGCGCCCGGGATCGGAGAGGGTCTCGGGCTGCTGCGGCGGTGGAGGCTCCACGATCGGAGGCGTCGTCACGATCGGCACCGACGTCGCGCTGCCCGGCGGCATCGTTGCCTGGTTCTTCGCGCATGCCTCGGACTGTGCGAGGTACTGCCTCACGTCGTCGAGGTTCGGCGGGTTCGGGACCGCGTCGAGGAAGCGCCGGTAGTACGAGACCGCCTTGGGGCACGAGTTGCCGAGCCGGTACGCCTGCGCGAGGTTGAACAGGTAGACGGGATCTGGATCGAGCGCGTACGCGGCCTCGAACTTCACGGCTGCCGGCAGGTACTCGCCGGCCGCGTAGCGCTCCTGCCCCTCGCCGTAGAGACCCTGCGCGCGCGCCTTGTCAGAGGCAGGCTGCGCGCCGGCGACGCCCGCGAGGAATCCGACCATGACCGCAGCGATCACGCTGATCCGCATCGACTCCATCCTACAGTACGCTGAGTCCGCAATGTACGTCTGCGGCGAGTGCGGAACCGCCAACGAGAGCGCGGGGTTCTCCTGAACAGATCAGCGCTGCCTACGAGGTCGATGCGCGCAGCGACCACTACGCGACAGGCATCGTGCGGTTCGGGGGCGTCACCGGCCATGGCCGAGAGCCAGTGGTTCCTGCGCAGCAGAGGCCTCCAGCTGGGCTTTGCCGACGACTGTCCGCGCTGAGCACGCTACGACCTGCAGCCCTACAGCGTGGTCACCATTCGCCACCGCCCCACTCCGACTTCCAATCGTAGTTCGGGTCAGGCGTCTCCGCGGGCGGACGGAGCTCCTCGGGGACCTTCTCGAGGTTGATCCGCACCCGGTACCACGCGGACGAGCGGCCGCGGTTGGTGTCGACGAGCACGTTCTCCGGGGCGAGCCATGCCGCGACGGCCGGGTGCCGCTCTCTCCAGCGCTCGAGGCCGGCGAGCACCTCGGGCTTGGTCTTCGCCTGAGCGATCGTGATCACCGGAAGCTTCGGCTTCTTTGGCTTGGCGACGCCCTTCGCGCGCGACGGGCTGACGCGTGGTGCCTCGTCCTCACCCTTCGCGTAGTGCGGCGGCCACGGTGCATCCGGGAGGCCCTCCGCATCGTGGCGATCCGCGAGTGCGAGCAGCGCGTCGAGCGAACCGACCGCGACGTCGATGCCGGTGTGTGCGTCGCCGCGCGCAGCGAACATCGCGGGAACGGTGCGCAGCGTGAACTCCGCCGGCTCCGCGACGAAGAAGTCCTCCCACGACAGCGGCATCGACACGCGCGCGTCGGGGAGTGGCCGCACCGAGTATGCGCTCGCCGTCGTGCGATCGCGCGCGTTCTGGTTGTAGTCGAGGAACACGCCGTGGCGCTCCTCCTTCCACCACTTCGCCGTCGCGATCGTGGGCGCCCGCCGCTCGACCTCGCGGGCGAACGCGAGCGCGGCACGCCGCACCACGGTGAAGGGCCAGCTCGGCGCGATCCGCACCCAGATGTGCGCGCCGCGCGAGCCGCTGGTCTTCGGCCAGCCGACGAGGCCCATGTCGACGAGCACCTCGCGGGCCACCCGCGCCACGTCGACGATCTGCGACCACGGCACGCCCGGTACGGGATCGAGATCGATGCGGAGCTCGTCGGGCCGGTCCATGTCCTCGCTGCGCACCGCATGCGGGTTGAGGTCGACGCAGCCGAGGTTGACCACGAACGCGAGCTGCGCCCGGTTGTTCACGACCAGCTCGTCGGCGTGGCGCCCCGACGGAAACCGGAACGTCGCGATGTCGAGCCACGTCGGCCGCTTCTCGGGAGCGCGCTTCTGATAGAACGGCTCGGCCTCGACGCCGTTGACGAAGCGCTTGAGGATCATCGGCCGGCGCGCGGTGCCCCGGAGGGCTCCATCCGCGACCGCCAGGTAGTACTGGACCAGCTCGAGCTTGGTGACGTTCGCCTTCGGGAAGTAGATCTTCTCCGGGTTCGAGATGGTGACCTCGTGCCCGTCGAGCACGAGGATCTCCTTCTTCGGTTTCGCCACGCCCAGATCCTTGCACGAGTGCACCGGACGCCGCATGGTCTCCAGCCCATGCAGTCCGGGGCCACTCTCAAGGCGCTACTCGTGCTCGCGTTCCCGATGGTGCTCGCGCGCGCGACCCAGTCGGTGATGACGTTCGCCGATGCCCTGATGGTCGAGCATCTCGGCCCGCAGGCGATCGCGGCGTCCGCGACTGGCGGCTTCAACACGTTCCTCGTGATGATCCTGCCGATGGGCACGGTGTTCATCGTGCAGAGCTTCGTCGCGCAGCTCGTCGGCGCCGGAGAGCGTGACGCGACCCCACGCTACGCCTGGTACGGCATGGTCATCGCGGGTGTCGCGGGCGTGATCTCGCTAGGCCTGATCCCGGCGATCGATCCGCTGCTCGTGCTCGCAGACTTCTCGCCCGGCCTGCGCGAGCAGATGTCGAGCTACATGCAGCTGCGCATGATCTCCGTCGGCGCGGTCGTCGCCGTCGAGGTCCTGAACAACTGGTACGGCGGCCTCGGCAACACGTGGATGGCGCTCGTCGCGAGTGTCATCAGCATGGTCTCGGACCTGGTTCTCAACTGGGTCCTGATCTACGGCAACCTCGGCGCGCCGGCGATGGGCGTCGACGGTGCGGCGTTGTCGTCGACGATCGGCAGCTTCGTCGGCCTCGCGTTCCTGCTCGTCGCGTTCTGGCGGCGGTGGGGCATGGACATCGGCGGCCCCGCTCCCAAGCGCGCGCGCCTGCACCTCTCGTTCAGGGAGCTCCGGCGTGTCGTGCGGTTCGGGCTGCCGAACGGCTTCAACTGGTTCCTCGAGTTCGCCGCGTTCCAGCTGTTCGTCAATGCCGTGTTTGGCGCGCTCGGTGACGAGATGCTCGCGGCGTTCAACGTCGTCATCGCGATCAACTCGGTCTCGTTCATGCCTGCGTTCGGCCTCGCGCAGGCCGGCGCGATCCTCGCCGGTCAATCGATCGGAGCAGGCAAGCGCGACGAGGTCTGGCCGCAGGTCAAGATCACGCTCAAGGTCGCCGGCGTGTGGATGGGCGTGATCGGCGCGTTCTATTTGATCTCGCCGGCCACGCTCCTCGGCCTCTTCGACTCCGGATCATCGAAGAGCTTCGTCACGATGGGCGCCACGATGCTCGTGATCAGCGCGGCGTGGCAGCTGTTCGATGCGATCGGCATCACGCTCTCGGAGACGCTACGCGCGGCGGGCGACACGACCTGGACCGCGATGGCGCGCCTCGTCCTCGCGTGGGCCGTGTTCGTCCCGATGGCGTTCGTCGTCGTGCGCGTCTGGGACGGTGGTCCGGTCGGCGCGATGCTGTGCCTCGTCGGCTACATCGCGCTGCTCGCGGGCGCGTTCGCCTACCGCTTCAAGTCGGGCGCCTGGCGCAAGATCGAATTGATCGAGCCGAAGCTGGTCTAGCCGCGCTACGATCGAGCGAGGAAGCGAGTCCTCGGGGTGGTGGCGAGTCTCGCGATCACCTACGCGACTCGCAACAAGAAGAAGGTCGCTCTATCCTTCGCGACCGTCGCCGGCGGCCAGACGCTGGTCTGGGTCGATGCTTTCGGTCGCCTGTCCAAGCCAAGCACGCCGATCGCGATGACCGGCACCGTTCCCACCACGCCCTGATACAGCAACGCCCTCCACGTGGAGGGCGTCACCGAGCGAGAACGACGAGCGAGTACGACGAGCGAGTTACTTCGCGGCGCCAAACGTTCCGCTGAACATCAGCGACGTCACGAGCGCCGTCACGCCATACGTGCCCTTGTAGTTCGGCATGTACTGCGTGTCCGCCGTGTCGCGCTCTCCCGGGGTAACCCAGAGGATGCCGAGGTGGGCCGAGTACGCATCGGAGAAGTTGTAGCTTCCACCCACCGTGATGTTCTTGCGATCGACGTCCGGCAGCTGGGCAGTCTGCGTCTCCGACGAGATCGGCGTCGGATCGTAGATGAAGCCCGCGCGAACCGCGGCCTTGCCCTTGGCGAGCGCGTACTCCGCGCCGATGCGGAACGTCGTCGTGTTCTTGTAGTTCTGCGGCGCGGCCGAGAAGTTCTGCTCGCCCGTCGACGGGTCGGTACCGGCGAGGTTGATCCGCAGCTCGTTGTTGTCCCAGGCCTGCGCCCAGTTGATCCACACCGCGTTGACCTCGAGCTCGAGCTCGGGGATCGGCGAGTAGGCAACGCCGCCCCACACCGACTGCGGAAGGTTGATGCCGGCAGTGATGTCACCGTCGGGCGGCAGCTGCGCGCGGTACGGATCCGCGATGTCGAAGTCGCCGGTGCCCTCGAAGTCGAGCGCGACCTTGCTGCGGTACATCACGCCGACCTTGAGGCCCTTGGCCGCGGGCGGCCGGTACATGATGCCGGCGCGGAAGCCGACGCCAAAGGCATCGCCGCCGAGCACGGCAGTACCCTCGGTATCGCCAAAGTTGACCGCACGCTCGAGCTGGATCGTCGCCGGTACGAGGTCGAGACCGCCACCGATCGACAGACCCGGGACCTGCTTGTTGAGGTTGATACCGACCGACGGAGTGATGAAGTACGTGCGCAGCGTCTGATCCTGGATCACGTCCGCCTGCGCATGACGATCCGGCCACGACACCGAGAGACCGAACGGCAGGTGGAAACCGAGGCCGACAGCCACCATGTCGTGAACGCGCGACGTGATGTAGAACCCGGGCACCACGGCCGGACTGGAGTCGGTTTCCGTCTTCGCACCGCCGGCGGCGGGCTCGTACGAGCCGCTCGCGACGTACAGCGAGCCACTGATCGAGACCTGCGTGCCCTCGGAGACGGGAATGCCGCCGGGGTTGAAGATCACCGACGACGCGCCGGTGTTGCTCGCTGCCGTGGCACCACCGCGACCGGTGACCTTGGCGTCGTGCTCGTTGATGTTGAACGCGTTACCGGAGGCTACGCCGCCGAGGCACGCGACCATGAACAATGATTGCTTGAGGGTCTTCATGGGTGTTCTCGGGGCTAGCGGTTCAGAACCAGGAAGGTGATGAGGTCGGTCTGCAGGCGCGCGGTCGCGAGCGACCCATCGCTCGACGGAGCGCACGTCTCGGTCGCCGGGCAGCCGGTGGCCTTACCGGGCTCACCGCAGACCGTCGCCGTCGTCACCGAGCAGCGACCCGTGGGGCGCAGCAGCGATGCGTGACCGAACACGTTGCCGGCAAACGAGATCGCAGCATCGGGCGCGAGCGGCGGGTGGTTGATGAACTTGTTGGTCATCGGGCCCGTGGTGATCGCCGCGGACGGCGGCTGCTGCAGCGCGCACGTGCTGGCGGGACACTGAGCATCGGAGCCGCAAGCCATACCCGCGCGAACGCCACCGGCGCACACCGGGAAGTACCGATCGGCGGTCATCGCGGTGAGGCCCACGAGAGCGCCCGCGTTGTCGGTCGCGACGTTCGGAACCACCGTGTCGCCCATGACCTTCTGGATCAGGATCCGCTTGGTCGCGAGCTTGCGCGTGTAGTTCGCCGGATCCGCCGAGTCGAGGATCCAGCGACCGATCGCCGAGAACTGGCGGTAGCCCGCCTGGGTCTTCCAGGCGTCGCCCAGGCACAGCGCGCCTGCACCGGTGCTGCTGAGCGCACCCGTGACGATCCCCGCGCCGATCAGACCGTCGACCAGCGAGCACCGGATCGCGAGGGTCTGCGTGTTCTCGAGGATGTCCACCCAGCCGACGCCGGGGACGTTGAGGGCAGCGGCCTTGATGTCCGGGTTCGTGGACGACACCACGCTGCCCATGATTCCGCCGAGCGAGATGCCCGCGTAGACGATCTTGGTCGGGTCGACCTTGAGGAGACCACAGCTGGCCGCCCCACACGCCTTCACCGAAGCGACGAGGCTGTGCAGATCGACGACCGACTGGCGGATGTTGTCGCGAGTGCCACCGAGGTTCGGCGACAGGAACGGCGCATAGCACTGCGGATCGTCGCCCGGGTTTGGACGCGCCGGCGGACCGACCACATCGGCGCAGCCCTTGGCGACGTCGCTCGACGTCCGACGCGCGCGGCTACCGTGCGCGACGAAGTCGATCGACACGGTCGCGAAGCCGGCGCCCGCGAACTGCGATGCGATCGCGAACATGCTGGTGCGCGAGCTGCCGAGGCCGTGACCGAACACGATCGTCGGGCAACCAGCAGCGGCACACGGCACCGCGGGCACCGTGATCAGGGCCGAGAGGGTCTCGGTCTTGACCACGGTCGGCGTCGTCGGAGAGCTCCACTGGCCGGGGATCGGCTTGGTCGCATCGAACGCGTTGGCCGTGTCGGCCTGGTACTGGTTCGAGATCACCGCACCCGCGAGGACCTCGCCGACCGCCTGGCATGGCAGAGGACCGCCGTCGGCGTTGCAGTTGCCGGGGAGTGTACGGCGCAGAAACTGCTCGCCCGTCTCGGCGGGGCTCGCACGCAGCGGCGTCGAGCCCGTGGTGCCGATGCCGTTGAGCAGGTGACCGGTCGTCGCGGCCGTGGCGGCCGGCGATCCGGCGACCGCGGGGTCGAGCGGATCGGTGGTGGTCTGCGTGTTGAACTCCCACGCGAGGAGGACGTCCTCGGTGGCGACGCTCGTACCGCGGAGGAACGTCATCGCCTTGGCGTGTGCCTTCCACAGCAGATCGATGCCCTGGAGTGACGCGAGGTCGTCAGGGTTATTCGGATCGAGCGGCGTGCGATCGGAGACCACGTTGCCCTCGGCGTCGAGCTCGACGATCGGTTCCTCCTGGCGGATCAGCGACCAGGTGAACGAGGCGCCATAGTCGGCACCCATCGACGTCTTGATGCCGGACTTGAGGCCGACGACGTACGACGACTTCTGCTCGAGGGGCAGGCGCGGGACCAGAATGACCTGGTTCACCATTGCCGGGTTCATGCAGGCCGCGTCGAAACGGGTGGTCATCGACGCCACTGCCACGACGGGAATCGGCATGGCAGTTGTCGGATCGACCGCCGTCGCCCCCGTCGCGCGCTTGTAGAGCACGACGTTCGGCGTGACGGTCGCGAGGTCGACAGCCTCGGTGAACGTGACGGTCATGACCGTCTCGAACGTACCGAAGCCGTCGAGCTGGTTGACCACACCGACGCGAGTGGCCATCGACGCTGGGCCTTCGCCACAACTCGCGGGCACGTTGACCTTGCCCGTTGTCGGATCGAGCAGAAGGTTGTTCGGGAACGGGATGATCTTGTTCGACGGATCGAACTCGACGATCGGACCCGCCGTCGGCATGTCGTCGACGCCTTCACCGGGATCGACCTTGACGTCGGGGCAACCCGACGCTCCCACCAACAGACCCGATACGAGGAATGGGGCCAGCCACTTGTTCTGCATGCATTTCTCCGTAGGCGAAAAGTGGCTGCAGTATAGACACGCCCCCGCCATCTTCGCGAGAAACCTCCGGCACCAATGGGAGATCCGTCACCCCGGGTACGGTGGCCGGTATGCGCCCCTACCGCGATTTCGCGGCTACGTGCGGGTGTCTCTCAGGCGGTGTGCGAAACGTCCACCGGTACGACCTCCTCGTGGGCGAGCCGCGCCGCCGCCGAGCTCGTGGTCCTGCGGAAGTCCGCCAGCACGTCATTGAGCTCCGCACCGAACAGGAGCGCCATGTTCGACAACCACAACCAGGTGAGGAACGCGATCGCACCACCGAGGGCGCCGTACGTCGCATCGTAGCTGCCGAAGTTCTCGAGGTAGAACCCGAAGGCGAAGCTGATCCCGAGCCACAGCACCACACCGACGAACGCACCTGGCGTGAAGATCCGGAACGGCGCGTCGGTGTCCGGCAAGAACTTGTACAGGATCGCCCACACGAGCATCACCAGCACACCGGCTCCGACCCAGCGCCCGATGCCCCAGCCGAGATCGAACGCCTCGCCGAGGCCAAACCGATCCGCGACGTAGTGCCCGACGGTGGGACCGACCACGAGTAGACCGAGCGCGACCAGGATCATCAATGCCACGCCGAACGTCACGGCGATCGCGAGCAGCTGGCGGTGGAAGAAGCCCCGCGTCTCCTTCTTGTTGAAGATCGAGTTCAGCGCACCCGTCAGCGCCGCGGCTCCGCGCGACGCGCCCCACAGCGCGAACAAGGCACCGAAGATCGCGAAGCCGGCGTCGGCTGCATTGATCAAGTGCGTGACCTGCTCCGACACCATCGTGCGCATGCTCTCCGGCATCGCCTGGGTCGCCATCAAGACACCCTCGTGGACGGTCGACGGGTCGACCACCAGCAACCCGACCGTCACGATGAACACGAGCATCGGGAACAGCGCGAGCACCGCGTAGTAGGCCATCATGGCCCCGATATCGAGCACGTTGTCGTCGAGCAGAGAGCCGACCAGCTGCTTGACGAACCGGACCGGCGTGGACCCAGTGCGCTGCTTCGTCACTGTGCGCGGATGCGCTGCGGTCATCTCGCCCGCAGGTGTCTCCGGCAGTGTCTCCGGCAGGGTTTGCGTCGCCACGCCGCAGATAGAGCAGCGGCCGTGCCAGCCCGCGTGAGGTGCGCCCAGCAGGACTCGAACCTGCGGCCCCGAAATTAGAAATTTCGTGCTCTATCCAGCTGAGCTATGGGCGCCTGGTCAAGGACTTTGCCGCACGGCGAGGGCTTGCTCAAGTGCTGCGCCGGAACCTGCTGGAACTCCTCGGACTGTGGACGGCAGTTCCATCAGATCGTTGGCCCAGATGATCCGCTTTTTCTGGGAGTTGCGCGGCGCCGAGACTCGCAGACTGACCCCAGTCCCGTGTGCGCGGGGGGCGACGTAGTCACAGCGATCCGTGTCGGGGCGCAATAGATGCAGATGAGGTCGATGGAGTTCTTGTTGATCGGCACTTGGTGAGTGCCATGGCGATCTGTCCACGCGCTGGAGAACCGCACGTACACGCTTCCCCGGACGGTCTTCCGATACTTCACCTGGACTCGGTAGAACGTATGGTCCTTGTACGCGACCAGGTCGAACGCCTCGTGCTCGGTCAGCGGTGTCAGCACGCCGTAGCCTTTCTTGGCGAGATCGAGCTGTGCGTGAAGCATGCCGAGGTCGCCCTTGTTCTTCGTGTGGTGCAGTCGCATCCGAGCGCTATCGGGCGGAGCCGTGTTAGGTTGCGGTCGATCATGCGCGCCGTCATCGCCATCGTCGTGAGTAGTGTCGTGCTCGGGGCCTGCAGCAAGGGCGAGAACGCCGGGGCCGAGGAGGCCAAGAAGCAGGCGGAAGCCGAGCTCAAGGCCAAGGTCGATCGCGGCGAGTCCGCGAAGAAGATCTCGCCGCCCGTGCCCGGGCAGCAGAAGTTGCTCTGCGAGAACCTGATCGATGTCGCCGCGTTCACGTCCGCGATGGGCGAGACCGAGCCGCTGACGGTCAAGGACAAGCAGAAGGACGAGCCCGAGGCAGCCGCCTCGTGCGCGCTGATCCGCGGTGGTGCCCGCCCGTCGGCGACCGAGCAGGCGGCGCTGCTGAAGAAGAACGGCCGGCTCGGCGTCATCCCGGGCGATCCGGTGTGCATCGTGACCGCGTACTGCTGGACGATCGAGGAGCCAGAGCGCTTCAAGAAGAAGTGCGCGCAGAAGAAGGACGCCGACGACGAGTCGATGGGCAGCTACGCGTGCCGCCAGCTCGTGATGGTCGGCGCGTTCGACGTGTTCGTGTACTCGTTCTTCGACGCCGACACCAAGTGCATCATCAAGGCGCAGGGCGGACCGAGCAACACGGACAACGAGGTCATCCGCAAGTGCGCCATCGCCGCGCGCGATGGAATCGGCCCGGCGCAGATCGCCGTCGGTGGTGCGGCTCCCGCGGCTCCGGCCGCGCCCGATCCCGCCGACGGCTCGGGCTCTGCGGCGACGCCGTAGTCGCGAAACCTAGCTCTTCGAGATCGTGAAGCCGGTGACGCAGCGGAACTGCTTGCCCTTGTACTCGGTCACGACGTACTCGACGGCGACCTGATACTCGGAGCGGAACGCGGCGAACAAGAGCTGGATGCTCGTGTCCGAGAGCTCGCGACCCTTGCACTGCAGGCCGCCCCACCGGTAGTTGGTCGAGGCCTTGTCGACGTCGAGCCAGACGGCTCCATGGAACAGCTTGTAGCTCGCGTCGCCCGGCTCGAGGACCATCAGCTGCGCGACCGAGGTCGGCGTGGTGGTGTCCGCGTGAGCGACCGACGCGGTGAGCGCGAGAGCGAGTATGGAGGAGGTGAAGCGAACCATCGCCTCACATCGTATCAGCGGTTCACCGACGGCGGCGGCGCGGAGCGAACACGATCAGCGCGACCAGGCCGATCGCGAAGATCTGGAGCCACGCGGGCTCGCTCGCCTGGACGATCGTGCAGCCACAGCAGCCGCCTTCGCACGTGTCCTCGGCCAGCCAGCACGCGCCCTTGTTCGGCGACGTCTCCGCGCAGAAGTAGCTCTCGGGGCAGCTATCGATGACACCGACGATGCAGTCCTGGGTGCAGATCTGCTTGTCAGCCGTGCCCGCGCAGATGCCGCTCTTGCAGTACTGCTCGAACGTGCACGTGTCGCCGATCTCGCCGACGGCCGGCTCCCAGAAGCAACGGCCCTGATCGCACTGCTGTCCCGCCGCGCACGTGTCCGGGGACGTGCATGGTGCGCCCTTGGTGACGGTGATCGTCGGTGCCGTCGTCGTGACGTCGATGTCATCCTTGGCCTTCACCACGAGATCGAGGACACCGTCGGGGACGTCGGCGGGGATCGGGAGACCGTAGGCGGACTCGGGCTGACCGTTCGCGCCGAACGCGGCACCGCGCGCGGTCTTCCACAGGTAGCCGTTGATCCACAGCTCGACCGTCTTGATGCCGCGCTGTGCGAACGCGGTCGCGAGGACGGTGGTGTTCGGAGC
>JANOPP010000282.1:0-10589 GCA_031421915.1 Myxococcales bacterium
GACGTGCCGCTGCTGGCCGGTGTGCGTCATCGGCGTCGGCGCGTGCTGGCTCTGCTAGCGCGCCGGCGGGGTCATCGGCTGTTGCGTGCCCTGCTGCGGATAGCCGGGTTGCTGCGGATAGCCGGGCTGCGGATAGCCGGGTTGCTGCGGATAGCCGGGTGGATACTGCGCGGGCACGCCGACGCCCGACGCGTCGGCCATATACCCGGTCGCGGCGGGCTGACCGCCCGGTGTCGCGTGGGGGAACTGCGGCGGCAGCTCGGGCTGCGGCGGTGGCTGTTGCGTCGGCGGATGTGCGCGCGGAATCGGCATCGGCTCGCTCGCCTGCTTGCCGACGATCTGCTGCAGGACGTTTGCCTGCTGCTGCGGGACACCGCCCTGCGGCGTTCGCTTCGAAGCGCGCGGCTTGCGGAGCTCGCTGACCGCGGGCGCGTGGATCTTCGCGGCGAGTGCAGCGGGACCTGGCGCGCGCTTGCCGCTCTTCGCGGCGACCTTCGGCTTGTCGGTCGTGAAGTCCCGCGCCATCGTCGGGCCGTCGTCGTCGTCGTGACCGCCCGGTGCCAGCGTCGGATTGTCGTCATCGTCGTCGCCGTCGCCCAGTGCTTCGTCGGAGGTGTCGTCGTGTCGCCCGGGCGCGGCCTGCTGTTCGGAGGTGTCGGTGTCCGGACGCGGTGGACCGCTCTGGATCATCGTCGCGTCGACGCCGTCCAGGTTGTTGTCGGCGTCCATCATGAAGGAGGCGTTGCTGCTCGGGCGCTGCGGCGGCTCCTGCGTGATCATCGTGCGCTCGCCGATGTTGTCGAGATCGTCGTCGGAGCCGGACCAGTTGAGCTTCTGCCCCTGCGCCGTGAGGAGGCCGCTACCGTCGTCGTTGGGATCCGCAGGTGCGGGCAGCACCTCGCGCGTCTCTTCATCGCGATTGCGCGGCTGGGTCGGTGGGCGCGGTACCGGCTTCGCTGCAGCGGGCCGGTTCACCGACGGAAGGGGTGCCCCCGCATTCCCCGATGGCGGGCGCTGCTCGCCATCCGGACCGACCGCCGGTGGCGGCTCCGTCGGAGCGTGCGCGCGCGTGCGATTGCCCGGCGCGTTCGGATCGACCTGCGGCTTCGCACCGACGACCGGCTTGACCGACGGGATGACACCCGCACGCGGTGGACCCGCCGGCGCGGGACGTGCTGCGGCGGGACGCGCGGCTGCGGGAGCGGGCTTCGCAGCGGCGGGCGCGGGACGCGCGGCAGGGCGCGCGGGCTCCTGCTTCGCGAGCGCGGGCTTCTTCATCTCGTCGAGATGGAAGATCACGCTGTTCTCGTCGTGGAGCTCGTTGCGATCGTTGACGAGGTCCTGCGTGTCGAGCGTGAACGTCGCGTTCGCGCCGTCGTGGATCTCGATCTCGGGCTCGTCAGCCGCGATCTGGACGGGATCCCCGAGCACGCCCTTGATGAGGTTCGAGATCTTGCCGGCCGTGAACACCGGCGAGTACGCATGGAGGAAGCGCTCGAGGTCGCTCGCCATGTCACCGGCGCTCTGATAGCGCTCGCCCGGCACCTTCTGGAGCGCGTGCATCACGATCTTCTCGAGCTGCGGCGGGATGCCCTTGCGCAGCTTCGTCGGCGGCGCGATGTCCGCCTTGCGCGCCATATCGAGGAGCTTGTGCAGATCCTCCTCGAGATAGAGCATCTGCCCCGTGATCATCTCGTAGAGAACGATGCCCGCCGAGAAGATGTCCGAGCGGTGGTCGAGCTTGTCGCCCCAGGCCTGCTCGGGGCTCATGTAGTAGTACTTGCCCTTGATCACGCCGACGGCGGTCTGGCGCGCCTTCATCGTCGCCTTCGCGATGCCGAAGTCGACGAGCTTGACCTCGCCGGAGTACGAGACCAGGACGTTCTGCGGCGACACATCGCGATGCACGATGCCGAGCGGCTTGCCGTTGTGATCCTTCTTGCGGTGCGCGTGATCGAGCGCCGAGGTCACCTCCTTCGCGATGAAGGCGCAGCAATCGAGCGGCATCTCGAAGTCTTGCTCGGACCCGCGGCGCAGGATCTTGTAGAGATCCGCGCCGTCGACGTACTCCATCGTGATGTAGTAGGTCTCGCCGACGCGGCCGAGGTCGAACGTCTGAGCGATGTTGCCGTGCGTGAGCTGCACCGCGATCTTCGCCTCGTCGACGAGCATCTGGATGAACTGCTCGTCCTCCGCGAGGTTCGGATGGATCATCTTGAGCGCGACGTACTTCTCGAAGCCGGCGATGCCCTTGGTCTTCGCCAGATGGATCTCGGCCATGCCACCGACCGCGATCTGGCGCACCAACCGATACGGGCCGAATTGCCGCTCAGCCAAGGGTGTCCTGTCCCGCCGCATTCTCCGGCGTGGGGCCTTGCTTGAGCGCCTCGGCGCCGCCCGGGTGGACGAACATACCGACGAGTCGTAGCGGCGTCTTCGCGCCGCGATCGAAGGTACACACGACCTCCGTCGCGATCCCGTGCGCGACGTTCACCACGTAGCTCGCGGCCGCGTTCGCGACGAGATACAGGCCGAGGCCCGCGCCGTAGGTCTTGCGATCGATCTGATCGGGCGAGTGGATGCACTTCTCGATGTAAGAGAGGATCGTGTTCTTCGCGAGGCGGCCGAACCGATCGCGGATCGCGACCGCGAACTGCGTGTCCGTCGCCGCGTAACGGATCGACACGGGGCGTGGCGTCGGCATGTCGCGCCGATCGTGCGGATCGACGTCGGCGAACACCTGCTTACCGTCGGCATCGACCGGCGCGTCGTAGAGCGCGTTCATCAGCAGCTCCTCGCAGACCTGGCCGATCGCGCTGCGCACCTGGCGCCGCATCTTCGAGTCCTCCGCGAACTGGAGCACCGTGTCGATCGCACGGCCGCGGCCGTCGAAGTCGCGGAGCCGCGCGTAGTGCACGGTCGTCCCCAGCGGCAGGTACTTCTCGATCCCGAAGATGTCGCCGGTCAGGAGCTTCTGCGCGGTGACGAACACGCCGTGATCGAGCTCGTCGCCGACGACGACGTGGTTGACGCGATCGTCGCGTAGGTACTGCGTCAGATCGGTCAGCGTTGCCTTCGGGGTCACGATCGTGACGTGCGCGCGGTCCCGCAGCTTCGGCACCAGCTGGTTCAGCGCCGCGACATCTCCGTCGGTCGCCGAGTAAAAGACGTAGCGGTGTGGGATCAGATCGCCCGCGATCGATTCGACGCTACGCGCCGCATCGACCTCGGCTCCCGCACGCTCCAGGGTGGAGACAATGCGACGGAGCTGATCGAGGTCGCTCGAGATAGCGAGGACGCGCCGTTTCGACACCGAGGCCCACAATCATACCGTATCGAGCCGAGGCGCCGATGTAGGTGTGGCCGCTAGAAGATCGGGCCCGACACGCACGAGGCGATGTCGAAGAACATGAACGCGAGCGCCTTCTCCTGTGGAGACAACGCGGTCGCAGCGCCGCAGCTATCCGGGTAGTCGCCGTTGCCTGGGCCGCCGGAGACGTGCATGTCGGAGAACACGACCTTGCCGCAGCGATCGTTGGGTAGCGCCTCGTTCGGCGTCGTGAACTGGAAGTTCTGCACGCCGTTGCCATTGCCTTGGAGGTAGACCCAGCGTTCCGCCTTCCCCATCACGACGGTTGCCGCCGTGCTTTTCGCTTCGGTGACCTGGAGCGAACCCCGCGTCGTCGAGCCCATCACATTGAGCATCCAGGTCGCGAACGCGGCACCCTTGGGATTGCCGAGCTCGTCGATCAAGGCGGTGGTCGGGCTTGGCGGATCGCCGCGGTGGTTCCATGTCGCGACCGTCGGCCACACGGCAGGGGCCTGGTTGCCGCCGCCCTCGGTCGAGCCCTCGATCCAGATGTTGTGCCAGTGCGACATGAACACGCGGCCACCGAAGTCGGCGTAGCCCTTCATCGCGTCGAGCGCGGCCTGCGGCTTGGTGTCGGGGTTCTGCGCGCCCTCGCACGAGAGGATCACGATGTCGTAGGTCTTGAGCTTCGTCTGGTCGGCCCAGAACGGAGTCGCCGACGGAATCGCGCCGTTGCCGCCGGGGTAGCCACCCTTGAACGCGTCGACACCATTGCCGTGATAGAGGTGAATCCGGCCGTTCGAGCCGTCCTTGTTGATCTCGGCGTCGTCGATACCGAGCTTGCGGATGAGGCACTCGAGCGAGTCCGCGCCACCGGTCGTGATCGCGATCTTGGGCATGTCGCCCTCGGCCTTGTTCTTCGGGAAGCGCGTGTCCGTCGAGGTCAAGGCGGTGTTCGCGCAGGCCGCGACGTTCGGGATCTTGATCACCTTGCGCCACTTGCCGCTCGTCAAGACGACCGGAACGTCAGCGCCCGACGGCACGTCGGTGAGCGTGAACCGACCCATCTCGTCGGTCTGGACCTTCGACAGCGGATAACCGGGCAGCGTGTCGGTGCAGCGATCGCAGACCGCGCCGTCCGTCATCGGCGGCAGCGCTGCGTTCGGCACGTAGACATTCACGCCATAGAGCGGCAGCGTGCCGTTCGGCGCGAACACGGTGCCGGTGATCGTCGTGGGCGGCATACCCATCGAGTCGCACTTGGTGATGTTGCACTCGAGACCGACACACTCGTTCTCGCCGACGCAGCGACCTTCCGGGGTGCAGCGGTAGCCGTCGCCGCACTCCTCGCCACCCAGCGTGCAGCGCGCATCGCACGTGCCCTCGGGCGAGCAGTGGTAGCCGCCCGGGCACGTGTTCGCTGCACCCGGCGTCGGATCGCACATCGTCATGCACGCGGCGGGTGGCGGCACGACGTTGTCGCACACGCTCTGGCCGGGGTTGTCGCCGCCACAAGCGGCCGTTACGACGGTGAGCAGAATGATGGCTACCCGCATGTCCGGATAGTAACCGGGCCGAGAACAAAGCTGCCACTATCAGCCACTAGGGCCGACTTTCAGGGCCGAACTGCGGTGCCTGTCACACCCACACGCAGGCTCAATCGACGGCGCGCAGCGACGACGCGATCGCTGTGATCGTCGACGCTTCGAAGGTTTTCTCGTCGGCGGAGGTGCGAAACGAGCCAGCGCAGCGCAGCGCGCCGGTCCCGGGATCGAACGCGAACGCGGTGCCGACCGCGGACCCGAGCTGGACATCACCCTCGCGGCCGAGGCCGGGGACGGTGTGCTCGGCGATCATCGCGACGACGAATGCGCCCCGGATCGTCTGGAGGACCCGGGTGCGGCCCTCGTCGGTGCGGAACCGAGCACGCTCCGCTGCGGCGAGCATCCGCTCGATCTCGTCGCTCGCGAGTGCGTCGAGTCCGTCGCGCGATTCGCCGGGGAGCACGATCAGGCGCGTCGTGATCGCAGCATCGGGATCATCGGTGGTCGGCAGATCGTTCGTGCGGTCGATCGCGAGCGGGCACGCACCGGCGCCCGTCAGCGTGTCGAGCGCGGGCGGCGTGAACTGCGAGAGCGATGCGAGCAGGCGCGCCTTGCCGTGACTCCAGCGTGCAGCCCCTTGATCGAGGGTGTCGCGCTCGCCCGCGTCGGCGACGATCGGGAAGCGCTCCTCGAACGCGGCGCGCTCGCTGCGCTGTGCGAGCAGGAGGTATGCGGTGAACGCACCGGCCGCCACGACGGCACCGGCGAGCCACGGCCAGATCCGGGGCGCGCTCGTGACCGCCGATGGCATCGCGACCGGCGCGGTTCCCTCGGCGAGGATCATCGAGACGGGTGCTGTGCCTTCGGCGAGCACCGGCATCGGTACCTCGCTCGGTCGCAACACCGTCTCCCGCCCGACCTGACCACCACTGTCCCTGACATGCTGCATAGGCTTATTGCGGCCCCTTCTACTCCCGACGAGGGCGACGGATCAAGGGCCGGATCGCGCCACCGGGGTAGCTGCCCGGCGTCAGGTGCCCGGTGTCCGGGCGACGTGCTCGATCGTGGCCAGGATCGACTCGAGGTTGAACGGCTTGGTCAGGATGCGGTTCGGGGTCGAGGCCAGGAAGTCGTCGATGTCCCGGGTGAACGTCCCCCCGGTGATGAACACGACCCGGCGCTCGTGGCCAGGGTGGTCGACCGCGATCCGGCGGTACAGCTCGCAGCCGTTCATCCCCTGCATCATCACATCGCAGACGATGACGTCGAACTCTCCGGCCTGGAGGGCGAGGAGTGCCTCGGCGCCACTCGCGCAGGTCATCACGTCGTGCTGCCTCGAGAGGAGCTGCGAGAACACGTTGCGTAGCACCGGCTCGTCGTCGATCAGGAGGATCGTGCGACGGGTCGGAGGCTCGATGCTTGGCAAGGTCGCGGTCTCGGGGGGCGGTCCAGCGTGGATCTTGAGTGCGATGGTCACGGTCGTCCCGGCGCTGGGGACCGAGACGACGGCCAGCGTGCCGCCGAACCCCTCGACGATGGTCTTCGAGACCGAGAGCCCGAGCCCCATCCCCTCGCCGATCGGGCGTGTGGTGAAGAACGGCTCGAAGATCCGGTCGCGGATCGCTTCCGACATCCCGCGGCCGGTGTCACGGATCGAGAGCGTCACCTGGTCGTCGGCGCGCCGCAGGGTCACGGTGATCTGGTGCGGTCCGGGCTCGGGGAGGGACTGGATCGCGTTGATCAGCACGTTGACCAGCACCTGCTCGAGCCGCGACGCATTGCCGATGACCCACGGGATCTCTGGCAGCTCGACGACGAGCTGTGCACGATGGCGGAGGTCGTTGTCGACCATGCGCAACGAGCGCGCGATCACGGCGGCGAGATCGACCGGGCCGGGAGGCGCATCGTCGGGGCGTGCGAACGCACGCAGGCTCCGCGTGATCGACGCGACGCGACCGATGCCGTGCTCGATGTCGCCGAGCTGCTCGCGGATGCTGGAGACGGCGGCGCCGGGCAGGCCGAGCTGGGACACGGTCCGCTCGATGCGCTGCACGGCGAGCAGCGCATAGGTCATCGGGTTATTGATCTCGTGGGCGACGCCGGCGGCGAGCGTCCCGAGCGCGGCGAGCCGGTCCGCTTCGACGAGCCTGCGCTGGATCGCCTTGCGCTCGGTGACGTCGCGCGCGAGCGCGAGGACGGCTGGGCCACCGTCCCACTCGCAGGCGATCGACTTGATCTCGACGACACGGTCGGGGGCCGCGACCACGCCGTACTCGTTCGGTGGCATCTCCTGGCCGGACCGCAACATCTCGGTGATCCGCTCACCCGCGAGCTTGGCGTCGGCCGGCGGCAGATACTCGTTGATGTAGTGGCCGACAGCGCTCTCGCCCTCTGGGACCCCGAGCAAGCGCGCCGCGCGAGGGTTGATGAAGACGACCTTGCCGCGCACGAGGATCACGACCCCATCGGGCGCCGCCTCGACCAGAAACCGGAACCTCGCCTCGGACTGGCGGAGCGCCGCGAGGGTCGCGCGCTCTGCGGTGACATCGCGGAAGTAGCCGAACGTGAGGATCCCGTCGTGCGTGTTGATCCGGGTCGCGGCGCACTCGATCGGGACGAGCGTCCCGTCCGGTCGGAGCACGGTGGTGTCGATCAGGAGCGGGGGGGCACCGGGGGGCCGGGCGACCAGCTCCCGGATCCGCGGCTGATCCTCGGGGATGAGCATGGCCCACGGGAGCGAGCCGATCAGCTCGGGCTGCGGGCGCCCGATGATCATCGCCGCGCGCTCGCTGACGTAGATCATCCGGGGCGGCGCGCAGTCGACTCGCGCAACATACACAGCAAGACTCGCCTGTTCCGCGGCGGCCTCGAGCGCACTCCACAGGGTGGGAACGTCGAGATCGGACAGGTGCCCGGCGGCCATTTCGGCGCCAGGATACGGGGCTTTGGCTGGGCCGCCCATAGGGCGAATGCCTCGCGGCGCATTGTCGCAGCACCGACGAGAAACACCGAGCATCCCACCGTTGACACGCTAGTCGGCGCCGACTATAAGCAGCCGGCGCTAACCCAGGATTCTCGCTAGGTTGCGCAATACCTATGGATCAGACGCCCATCGTTTCGCTCGCGTCCGGGCACCCGCTGATCGACATCGATCTAACCGCTGTCGTTCAGTTCTGCCTGTTCCTGCTCGTCTACTTCATCGCCAATCGGCTGCTGTTCCAGCCGTACCTGGCACTTCGCGAACGTCGACGGGCGGGCATCGAAGGTGCTCGCGCCGAGGCCGAGCGGATGACCGCGCAGGCGGATGCGAAGCTCGCTGACTATCAGAAGCAGCTCGCGATCGCGCGCGACAAGGCCGGCGACGAAGGTCGCAAGGTTCGCCTCGAGGCAGCAGCGCACGAGCGCGAGGCCACCGACAAGGCGCGCGCCGAAGCGCAGAAGCAGATCGACCAGGCGCAGGCAAAGATGAAGGCCGAGACCGAGGCTGCGCGCGCGACGCTGTTGCCGCAGGCCGACGCGCTCGCCAGGACCATCGCGAGCAAGCTGCTCGGAAGGGAGGTCGCCTAGATGATGACCACGAGGCGCAAGGCGCTCTCGATCCTCGCGATGCCGGCCGCGTTCGTGGGCGCATTCGTGCTCGCGTTCATCGCTGCATCCGTTTTGTGGGGCGTCGCCGACGCATTCGCGCAGCCGGCCGCCGAGGAAGTCCCGACGCCGACCGAGCAGGCCCCCGCAGGCGAGCGGCCCGCGTACGGCCACGCTCCGCCGAGCGACGACATGACCAACGAGCCCGCCGACGGCAAGGTCGACGGCGATGCGGTCAAGGACGCGGCTTCCGCGGGCGCACCCGATGGCCACGGGGCGGCGCACGGTGGTGGTCACGGTGGTCACGGTGACGTGACCAAGCACTGGAACTGGTTCGGCATCCACTACGGCAAGGATCTCGCCGGCGGCAAGTACGGCGACGGTCAGAACTTCGACCCCAAGAGCGGCAAGACCGTCGACGGACCGGAGGAGCCGATGTCGGCTGCCTTCGTGTTCATGGCGCTCAACTTCGCCATCCTCCTCTTCATCCTCGTGTGGAAGGGCAAGCCCGTCGCACAGAGCATGGCCCGCGAGCGTCACGATCAGATCAAGAGCGCGCTCGACGAGGCAGCGAAGCTGCGCAAGCAGGCGCAGGACAAGCTCGCCGAGTACGAGGCCAAGCTCAAGGACGCCGACAGCGAGATCAAGAAGCTCGTCGACGGTATGAAGGCGGACGCCGAGGCCGACAAGGTCCGGATCCTCGACAACGCGGCGAAGCAGTCGGCGCAGATGAAGCGCGAGGCCGAGCAGCGGATCGCCGCCGAGATCGAGATGGCGCGCGCCACGCTCACCCGCGAGGTCACCGCCGCTGCAGCCGCCGCGACGGAGAAGCTGCTCCGCGCGAAGATGGTCCCGGGTGATCAGCAGAAGCTGGTCGGCGCGTTCATCACCGACATCAAGACCGAGCCGTCGACGGCCAAGGAGCAGCGCTAACATGGCGTCCGGTAGCCTCGCTCGTCGTTACGCCAAGGCGGTCCTCGAGATCGGCGAAGCGAACAAGATCACCGACCGGATGGGCGCGGATCTGCGCTCGCTCGCCAAGGCGATGAAGGACTCGGCCGAGCTGCAGTCCGCGCTGACCAACCCGGCGATTCGCCGCGCGGATCGCCGCCGCGTGATCGACGCGTTGCTCTCCGCGATCGGAGCGCAGCCGCTGACCAAGAACCTCGTCTACCTGCTGCTCGACAGCGAGCGGCTGTCGTCGGTCCCCGCGATCTCTCGCGAGGTCGACGCCATGATCGAGGCCAAGTCGGGCCGCGTGACCGCCGAGATCATCTCGGCCAGGCCACTCGAGATGGCCCAGCTCACCGAGATCACCGTCGCGCTCGAGAAGCTCTCGGGCAAGAAGGTCACTGTCACCAAGCGCGAGGACGAGACCCTGCTCGGCGGGGTCGTCGCGAAGCTCGGCGACAGGGTCTACGACGGTTCCCTCCGCACCCAGCTCCGCAACCTGCGCGACGAGTTGATCAAGTAATTCGGCAAGTAGAGGACGACAAGCCATGGATATCCGCGCCGCAGAGATCAGCGACATTATTCGTAAGCAGATCGAGAACTACGACAAGAAGGTCTCGGTCACCGAGACCGGCAGCGTGCTGACGGCCGGCGACGGCATCGCGCGCGTCTACGGTCTGTCCGGCGCGATGGCCGGCGAGCTCCTCGAGTTCGAGGGCGCCGGCGGCCAGGTCGTCAGCGGGATGGTGCTCAACCTCGAGGAAGACAACGTCGGCGTTGCGCTCCTCGGCAAGTTCGAGTCGGTCCGTGAAGGCGATGTGGTCAAGCGCACCGGTCGCATCGTGGAAGTCCCCGTCGGCGAGGAGCTCCTCGGCCGCGTCGTCAACGCGTTCGGCATCCCGATCGACGGCGGCAAGGCGATCACTGGCGCCAAGAAGCGCCAGGTCGAGATCAAGGCGCCCGGCATCATCTCGCGCAAGAGCGTGCACGAGCCGATGCAGACCGGCATGAAGGCGATCGACGAGATGATCCCGATCGGTCGCGGCCAGCGCGAGCTGATCATCGGCGACCGCGGCACCGGCAAGACGGCGATCGCGATCGACACGATCATCAACCAGAAGGGGCAGAACATGTTCTGCTTCTACGTCGCGATCGGCCAGAAGCAGTCCACGGTGGCCACCGTCGTCGACCGCCTCACC